>JBJEDT010000001.1:0-20205 GCA_051872335.1 Bacilli bacterium
TACAATAAGAAGTAAGCAAGGACAAAAAAGTCTCACATCAATTGAAAGTTAACAGAAAAAAATGAAGAAATTTTCAATTTTACTTGCTATCTGTATGTAAATTTTGTAAAATAATAAAGCATTTTGTAATGCTGCAGATGTTCCGCTGAAGATCACTACTTGAATGAACATGAATAAGAAAATATTTGTTGAAAAGGAGAAACTAAGATGAACAATAATTTAGTTAATGAAATTACAGCTTCTCAATTAAAGAAAGATATCCCAGAATTTAAAGCTGGTGATACATTAAGAGTAGCAGTTCGTATTATCGAAGGTGGAAAACAAAGAATTCAAAACTTTGAAGGTGTTTGTTTAGCACGTCGTGGTTCTGGTGTCTCTGAAACATTCATTATCAGAAAAGTATCTTCTGGTGTTGGTGTTGAAAGAAACTTCCCATTACATTCACCAAACATTACTTCTATTGAAGTAGTAAAACATGGTAAAGTACGTCGTCATAAGATCTTCTACCTACGTAACTTAAAAGGTAAAGCAGCTCGTATTAAAGAAGATTTATCAAAGTAATATTTTAAAAATTTTAAATTAAATAGTGACTAAAAAACTTCCTAAGGGAAGTTTTTTTGTTGGTGTTTTTTTAAGTATTAATATTTGATATAATATAAAAATAAGGAGGAGATAGTATGCAACAAAAAGGAATACACTGGTTTCCAGGTCATATGCAAAAAGCACTACGTCAAATTGAAGAGCGCTTAAAAATTATTGATGTGGTTATTGAATTACTTGATGCACGAGCTCCTCTATCTTGTAGGAATGATTATTTATATAACATTACTGCATCTAAAAAAAGACTTATTATTTTAACAAAACTTGATTTAGCAGATAAAGATGTTGCCTTGACTTGGGTTGATTATTTTTCTAAGAATGGTAATCAAGTAATTCTTGCTAATTTAAATGATAAAAATATAGTACAAGAAATTATTAGGAAAATACAAATACTTGGAAGTGAAAAACAAGAAAAAGCAAAACGCCGTGGAATGAAACCTCAGCCTATAAAGACAATGATTATTGGAATACCAAATGTTGGCAAATCTACTTTAATTAATAGGTTAGCGAAAAGAAGTGCTGCAAGTGTTCAAAACACTCCAGGTCATACTAGATCGCAACAATGGATTAAAATAGGAAATGATTTTGAACTACTTGATACTCCAGGAGTTTTACCTGCTCATTATGAAGATAAAAATTTTGCTATTAATCTTGCTTTAATTGGTTCTATTAAGCAAGACATACTTCCAATAAGTGATCTTGTTTCTACATTAATTGGATTATTAAAATCATATTATCCTGATGATTTTAAAAAGTTATATGATTTAACAGATGATATGTTAGAAGATGATACTTTAGTTTTAACGCAAATTGCTAAAAGAAGAGGACTTTTATCTAATAAAGGATTTGATTTAGATAAAGCAGAAAATTTACTTCTTAAAGAATTCAAAGATGGTAAGATTTGTAAAGTTTGTTTAGAAAGAATTGGTGATTAATATGCTAGATTATGAAAAGAAATATTATAGTGATGAGATTCAATATATTGTTGGATGTGATGAGGCTGGTAGAGGTCCTTTAGCTGGACCAGTTGTTGCTGCAGCTGTCATTCTTCCAAAAGATTATGAAAATGAATTGATTAATGATTCAAAAAAATTATCAGATAAAAAAAGAAGAGAATTATTTGAAGAAATTCAAAAGCATGCTATTGCTTATGGTATCGGAATTGTATCTCCTGAAGAAATCGATAATATAAATATTTATCAAGCAAGTAGATTAGCAATGAATATTGCAATTAAAAACATGTCTCATAAGTTTGATATGATTTTAACTGACTATATGCCATTATTTGGTTATGAGTGCGAAGTTGAACCAATTGCCAAAGGTGATGCAAAAGCTATGTGTATAGCTGCTGCTTCTATTATTGCTAAAGTAACTAGAGATAATCTTATGATTGAACTGGATAAGTTATATCCTCAATATGGCTTTAAAAATCATATGGGATATGGCACAAGAGAACATTTAGATGCTTTAGAAGTTTATGGACCTATTAAAGGCGTTCATCGCTTCTCTTATGCACCGGTTTTGAAAAAAGATAGCAAACAATTAACTTTATTTTAGGATATTTATAAAAAGTCACCAAATTATATAATGAGGTGATTTTTTTATGAAAGCTTTAACGGCAAAAGAAGTAATCTTATATTTATCTATTAAATACAATGGAAATTGGAGTGATATTTTTAATGCTGTTAGAAAAAAAGAAAGAATTGATTTAGAAGATTATGAAAATGTAACAAATAATATTAAATGTTCTTACGTAACAATTTTAGACACTGAATATCCTAATTCTTTAAAAAGTATTTATCGACCACCATTTGTTTTGTTTTATTATGGTGATTTGTCTTTAATAAATAACAAGACGATAGGAGTTATTGGTCCACGAGAAAATACTCAATATGCAAAAGATAATTGTGAAAGTATTGTAAATGAACTTTCTTCAAAACTTGTTATTGTTTCTGGCCTTGCTAAAGGAATTGATTCTATTGCACATCAAGCATGTATTAATGCGGGTGGAAAAACGATTGCTATTTTAGGAAGTGGAATTGATAACTGTTATCCAAAAGAAAATTTACTTTTGTATAATATAATTAAAAAAGAACATTTACTTATAAGTGAATATCCAAATATGGTAGAACCCAATTCAGATAATTTCCCTTTACGTAATCGAATTATTGCAGGATTAAGTGAATCCTTGTTTGTTGTTGAAGCAAAGAAAAAATCGGGTACGATGATTACAATAGGATATGCACTTGAAAATGGAAAGGATGTTTTCTGTTTGCCACATAATGTAGATGGAATACATTATTGTAATTCTTTAATAAAAGAAGGAGCATTTCTAGTTGAAAATGCTCAAGATATTTTCAATAATTTAAATATTTAAAAAATGTTTATTTAATATATTTAAATAAAGGAAAAAGGAAGCAATTTTTTGTGTTGACTTTTTGAAAGATATGTTGATAATAGTAAAATGTATAAGAGGGAAGATATGAAATTAGTTATTGTTGAATCACCAGCTAAATGTAAAACAATTGGAAAATATTTAGGAAATGATTATAAGGTTATGGCTTCTTACGGCCATATTCGTGATTTAGCTATTCGTGGAAAAGGTGGCTTAGGAGTTGACTTAGACAATAATTACACACCTATATATGTTAATGATTCAGATAAAGAAAAAGTAATTAGAGAATTAACTAAAGCATCTAAAGAAGCTGAAGAAGTAATTCTTGCAACCGACCCAGATAGAGAAGGGGAAGCTATTGCTTGGCATTTAGCTATGGTTTTAGGTTTACCTGTTGAGACTACTCGTCGATTAGAATTCCACGAAATCACTAAGGAAGCTATTCAAAGAGCTATTAACAATCCACGTACAATTGATATGAATTTAGTAGAGTCCCAAGAGTGCCGTCGTATTTTAGATCGTATTGTTGGATTTACTTTAACAGGTATTTTAAAAAAGAAAATTAAAATGGAATCTGCAGGTCGAGTTCAATCTGCTACTTTAAAATTGATTGTTGATCATGAAAAAGAAATTGAACAATTTATCCCTGAGGATTATTGGACAATTGAAGGTACAATCAAAAATGATAAATGTACTTTAAATGTTGAACTTGAACAAATTGATGGTAAAAATGCTTCTTTAAAAGATGAACAATATGCACAAAATGTATTTAATAGTTTAAGTGATACATATAAAGTTATTGATATTAAAAAGGTTAAAAAAGAACGTATAAGTAAACCTGCTTTTACAACTTCTACTTTACAACAAGAAGCTTTTGCAAAATACAAATATTCGACAAAACAAACATCTACTATTGCTCAACATCTTTATGAAGGTAGAGAAATCAATGGACAATTCCAAGGTTTAATTACTTATATGAGAACTGACTCTACTCGCTTAAGTCCTGAATTTATTAGTAGTGCTCAGGATTATATTAGAAGAACTTATGGATCTCAATATGTTGGTTCAAATGTAATAAAGGCAGCAAAAGGACAAATTCAAGATGCTCATGAAGCTATTAGACCAACTTCAATTGATAGAACACCAGATTCTATTAAACCTTATTTATCTAAAGATGAATATTATTTGTATAAATTAATTTATAATCGTGCTTTAGCATCATTAATGTCAGCTAATGAATATGAATTAACAACTATTCGTTTGGAAAATGGCAATACAGTTTTTAAATCAAATACTGAACTAGAACTTTTCGATGGTTATTTTGTTATTTATAAAGCTACTGATGATGAAGATTTTATTAATAAAGCTAAACTTCCTTCATTATCAAATAATGATATTTTCTTTGAGGATAAAGTTGAATTATTAAAACATACTACTCAACCACCTGCTCACTATACAGAAGGTAAAGTTGTTAAGTTAATGGAAGAATTAGGAATTGGTAGACCATCTACTTATGCTTCAACAATTTCTTTATTATTGAAGAGAGGATATATTAAATCAGAGAAGCACTTCCTTATTCCACAACAAGATGGAAAACTTTCTATATGCTATCTGGATGAATTCTTTATTAGAATTATAAATTCAACTTTTACAGCTGAAATGGAAAGAAATCTTGATGAAGTTGCTAGTAAAAAAGATACTCGTGTTCATCTATTAGATGGATTCTGTGCATTCTTCTTTCCACTTGTACAAGTTGCTCAAGATGCTTCTTATGAAATACCTGAAGAATTTGTAGAAGATTATGGTACATGTCCTGAATGTGGTAAACCACTAGTAAAACGCAAAGGTGCTTATGGTGACTTTATTGCTTGTTCATCGTATCCAACTTGTAAATATATTCAGAAAAAAGAAAAAGAAGTAGCTATTGCGACAGGTGAAAAGTGTCCAAAATGTGGATCAGATATGGTCTTTAGAAAAAATAAAAAAGGTGAAACATTTGAGGCATGTTCAAACTTCCCTAGATGTAAATATATTAAGGGTAGTGAAGAAAAGCCTGAGCCAACATATGTTGATAAAAAATGTCCTAAATGTGGTGCACCTTTAATTCTTAAAAAAGGAGTTAAAGGAAGATCATCTTTCTTAGGATGTAGTAATTTCCCTAAATGTAGATATATTGAACCTTATAAGGAATAAAAGAATTGTGGTGTTTCCACAATTTTTTTAAAAGTTTTGATTTATAATTATAGATATCCAGGAGGCAAACTAAATGGAAAAAATTAAAGTAATCGGTGCAGGTCTTGCTGGTGTTGAAGCAGTTTATTTTTTAATTAATAAAGGTTACCAAGTTGATTTATATGAAAAAAGACCTTTAAAAAATACACCTGCTCACCATAGTGAATATTTTGCTGAATTAGTGTGCTCTAATTCTTTAAAATCAAATCGTTTAGATAACGCTTGTGGTTTACTTAAAGAAGAAATGAGACATATGAATTCATTAACTATGAAAGTTGCAAATGAAACTCAAGTTCCAAGTGGAAATGCTTTATCTGTTGATCGTGATTTATTTGCTTCTAAAATAACCGAAATTATTAAGTCTTCTCCTCTTGTTAAAATACATTATGAAGAAGTTGAGACTATTGATACAGATGAATATACTATTATTGCTACTGGTCCACTTTCAAGTGATACTTTCATAGCAAATTTAAAAAAATATGTAGGTGATGAGACATTAAATTTTTTTGATGCGTGCTCACCAATTGTTGAAAAAGATTCAATTGATTTTTCAAAAGCTTATTATAAATCACGCTATGATCAAGGCGATGATTCATATATAAATTGTGCAATGAATAAAGAAGAATACTTACGTTTTTATAATGAATTAATAAATGCAAAAACAGCTCCTCTTCATGAAATGGATACTAAGTATTTTGAGGGTTGTATGCCTGTTGAAGCAATTGCTAAGCGGGGAGAAAAAACGTTACGTTATGGCCCATTAAAACCAATGGGACTAGGAAAAACAAGTGAAGATAAACCTTTTGCTGTCGTTCAATTAAGACAAGATAACGTACAAGCTAGTTTATATAATATAGTTGGTTTTCAAACTAACTTAACATACTCCGAACAAAAAAGAGTATTTGGTTTAATTCCAGGACTTGAAAATGCTTCTTATGTACGATATGGATTAATGCATAGAAATACATATGTTTGTGCACCAAAAGTTTTGAATAAAGATTTATCAATTAAAGGTTATGATAAATTGTTTATTGCTGGACAATTAAGTGGTGTTGAAGGATATGTTGAATCAGCAGCTACTGGAATTTTAGCAGCTATTAACGTTGTTAGAAGAATTGAAAAAAAAGAACCTGTGTATGCACCCATTGAAACTATTTTAGGAGCACTAGTAAATTATATAACTTTTTGTTCGCCTAAGAATTTTTCACCAATGAATGCAAACTTTGGGATTATGGGAACATCAGTTAAAGATAAAGAAGAAATCGCAAAAAAATCTTTAAAAGCAGTTGATGAATGGTGGCAAAAAATCAATGGATGATACAGTAATTTTATTTGAGAATTATCTTACAAATGTATGTAATTATTCTGTAAATACTGTTAAGTCATATTGTGATGATATTAATAAATTTTTAAAATATTGTAATGATGAAGAGATAAATTATTTAGAAGTAAAAGAAATGGATATTCGAAATTATTTATCTCTTTGTTTTATTATGAAATTAACTAAAAGAACCATGAAACGTAGAATAAGTTCTTTAAGATTTTTCTATGCATTTTTAATTAAATTTGATTATATGACATTAAATCCATTAGATTTTATTTCTTTGAAAAAAGGTTATAACAAATTACCTGAAGTCTTATATGATGAAGTTTTAGATAAATTATTTAAATATAATCAAAATCGAGATGATTTTCTTAAATGTCGTGATCAGGCAATTCTTGAATTATTATATTCTTCAGGTATTAGGGCATCAGAATTAATAGATATTGAATTTTCAAATCTCGATTTAAACAGTAGAATTATTCGTATTTGTGGTAAAGGAAATAAAGAAAGACTAGTTCCTTTTTCTAAAAATGCTCAAGAAGCAATCAATTATTATTTAAAAGATATTAGACCTGTGTTATTAGGTAAGAGTAAAAATGATGTTGTTTCACAAAACTTATTTTTAAATTCGAAAGGCCAAAAATTAACATTAAGAGGATTAGAATACATTTTAAATAATATTGAAGTAAAAACTGGGATTGATGTCCATTTACATCCACATGTTTTAAGGCATTCATTTGCGACCAAACTATTAGATAATGAGGTTGACTTAAGAACAATACAAGAATTACTTGGGCATAGTTCCTTATCTTCTACAGAAGTATATACTCATGTAAGCATTGAGAGTTTACAAGAAACGTATAAAAATACTCACCCACGAGCAAAGAAAAAGAAAAAAACCATTGCTTGAATTATGAAATTATGGTAATATTAATTGGCTCTGTATGGAGCAAATACACACATTGCTGATTCAATGTTCGTGTCTTCATCGCAAAAGGTTGCATTATATGAAGGAATATTGTTCGAAGCAATGGAGGTTAAAACAAATAGGAGGACTCAAGAAATGAGCGAAAACGAAATCATGGAAAGTGTAATGCACGATGAAAATTCACCTGTCATTACAATGAAAAAACTTCTTGAAGCTGGTGTTCACTTTGGTCACCAAACAAGAAGATGGAACCCAAAAATGGGAAAATACATCTACGGTGCTCGTAATGGTGTATACATTATTGACTTACAAAAGTCAGTTGAAAAAATCGAAGTTGCTTACAAAGCATTAAAAGAAATCGTCGATAACGGTGGTAAAGTTTTATTTGTTGGTACAAAGAAACAATGTCAAGAAGCTGTTCAAGAAGAAGCTTTAAGATCAGGTTCTTTCTATATCACAAGCCGTTGGTTAGGTGGTACATTAACTAACTTCAAAACTTTAAGTAATAGAATTAAATACTTAAAAACTTTAGATGCTCAATCAGAAGATGGCACATTTGATTCAATGCCAAAGAAAGAAGTTGCAGCATTATTAAAGGAAAGAGAAAAATTAGAACACAATTTAGGTGGTATCAAAGAAATGCGTAAATTACCTAACGCTGTCTTTGTTATTGACCCACGTATTGAACACAATGCTGTAGCAGAAGCTCGTAAATTAAACATTCCTGTCTTCGGTATTGTTGATACAAACTGTGATCCTGATGATGTAGACTACTGCATTCCAGCTAACGATGATGCAATTCGTTCAGTTAGATTAATTCTTCAAGTTATGGCTGATGCTGTTGTTGAATCTAAAGGTGGACAAACAATCGTCGCTTATACAAAAGATGAAGGCGAAGATGTCACAATGAGTGATGCAATTAAAGTTGCTGACAAATTAGATGCTGAAAAGAAAGCTGCTTTAAAAGCTAAAGAAGAAGAAAACAAAGAGAAAAAACCTGCAAAAAAACCTGCTGCTAAAAAAGCTCCAGCTAAAAAACCTGCAGTAAAAGAAGAAGCTAAAGAAGAAGAAAATGCAGCTCCAGAAGCTGAAGAAATTAAGGAGTAATAATTATGGCTGCACCTACAATGATTGAATGCATTAAAATTTTAAGAGAACGTACTGGCGCTGGTATGATGGATTGTAAGAAAGCTTTAGAAGAAAGCAATCTTGACATTGAAAAAGCTTGCGACTGGTTACGTGAAAAAGGTATTGCTAAAGCTGCAAAAAAATCAGCTACTCGTATTGCTGCTGAAGGTTTAACAATCGTTAAAACATGTGGTAATAAAGCTATTATCTTAGAAGTTAACTGTGAAACAGACTTTGTTGCTAAAGGTGATGCATTTAAACAATTATTAAATGACACAGCTGACATCTTATTAGAAAAAGAATGTGGCTGCATCAATTGTGCAAAAGAAGCAGTTGCAGATGTATTTACAGATGCTTCTGTTAAAATTGGTGAAAAATTAGACTTACGTCGTTTTGAATTATTAACAAAAGAAGAAGGCCAATCATTTGGTTATTACATCCACATGGGTGGTAAAGTTTCAGCATTAGTTTTAATTGATAAAGATTTACCTGAAATTGCTAAAGATTTATCAATTCACATTGCTGCTTCAAAACCTGTTTACTTAACAAAAGCTGACATTCCTGCAGAAGTTATTGAACATGAAAAATCAGTTCAATTAGAATTAGCAAAGAATGATCCAAAATTAGCTGGTAAACCAGAACAAGCTTTAGCAAAAATTATTGAAGGTAAAATCAATAAACAATTCATGGATCAAGTATTATTTGATCAAGAATACATCATGGATGACAACGCACCTACAGTTGGTAAATTCTTAACTGATAAAGGTATTAATGTTGTTAAGTTCGTTTGCTACACAGTTGGTGAAGGAATCGAAAAACGTCAAGATAACTTTGCTGAAGAAGTAATGAATCAAGCTAAATAATTATAAGCACTCTTTTTAGAGTGCTTTTTTAGAAAATGGAGGTATCAATATGGCTAAATATCAAAGAGTTCTTTTAAAATTAAGTGGTGAAGCTTTAGCTGATAAAGAAGATCACCGTATCCTTAATGCTCACTCATTGGAAGTAATTGGTAAATCAATTAAAAGTATGGTTGACAGTGGTGTTCAAGTAGCTATCGTTGTTGGAGCTGGCAACATCTGGCGTGGTAAACTTGCTGAACAAATTGGCATTGAACATAGTACTGCAGATTATATGGGAATGCTTGGAACAATTATTAATTCCTTAGCATTACAATCTGCTATTGAAAATAGTGGAGTTGATTGTCGAGTATTAAGTGCAATCGAAGTACGTGCTGTTGCTGAACCTTATATTAGAAGAAGAGCAATAAGACACCTTGAAAAAGGACGTGTTGTAATATTTGCTGGTGGTACTGGAAACCCATATTTTACAACCGATACAACAGCTACTTTAAGAGCAATGGAAATAGAAGCTCAAGCTGTATTAATGGCTAAAAATGATGTTGAGGGTGTTTATACTGCAGACCCACATGTTGATCCTAATGCAACATTAATCCCAGAGATTACATATGAAGAAATGCTTTCTAAAAATTTGAAAGTTATGGATTTAACAGCTATCTCACTATGTATGCAAGGTGATATAGATATTAGAGTATTTAATATGAAGAATCCTGATAATTTCTTAAAAGTAATTAACGGAGAAAAAATAGGAACTAGAATTTCAAAAGGAGATAAATAAAATGGATGAATTAGTATTAGAATGTCAAGAAAAGATGTCTAAAACTGTTGATGCTTTATCATCACAATTTGTAACATTAAGAACAGGTAAGGCTTCACCTGCTGTTCTTGAAAAAATTGAAATTGATTACTATGGTTCAATGACACCAATTAATCAATTATCATCAATTTCTTCACCAGAGCCACGTCAATTATTAATTAAACCTTATGATAAAAATGACGTTAAAGCTATTGTTGCTGCTATCAATGCTTCTGATTTAGGTATTAATCCTATTAATGACGGAACATCAATTCGTTTAATTTTCCCTGCACTAACAGAAGATAGACGTAGAGAATTAGTTAAAGTTGCAAAAAAATACAGTGAAGATTCAAAAGTTGCTTTACGTAATATTAGAAGAGAATTTATTGATTTAGTTAAAGAAGATAAAGAACTTCCTGAAGATCAAGCTAAACGTTTAGAGAACGATATTCAAAAAGTAACTGATGAATTTTCTAAAAAAATTGATGAAGTATTTTCTGCAAAAGAAAAAGAAATCTTAACTTTGTAAGAATGTTTGCCACGTTGTAAAACGTGGCTTTTAATTTATTTACTTTTATTTACATATATTTAGTTGAGGATCTGAAAATTAAAAGTTTATCAAAAATTCCTGCACACGTTGCTATTATCATGGATGGAAATGGGAGATGGGCAAAAAGTCGAGGTCTACCACGAAATTTAGGACATAAAGAAGGATGCAAAAATATTATAGAAATTATTAACCAATCTAAAGAAGTTGGAGTTAAAGTGTTATCACTTTTTGCTTTTTCTCAAGAAAATTGGAAAAGACCACAAGAAGAGATTAATTACATATTCAAGTATTTATATGAGTTTATATTAGATAATGAATTTTTCTTTGAAAAACAAAATATTAAATTATTAGTTATGGGAGACACATCTAAGCTTCCATTAGGGTTACAAAATATTTTAAATAAAATTATAAATAAGACAAATATATTTAATGAGTTTATTGTAAATATTGGGTTGAATTATGGTAGTCAACAAGAAATATTAAGAGCAATAAATAATATTTACAAAGATTTATTAAAAGAAAAATACCAAAGCACATTTATTTGTGGTAAAATTTTAAAGAAATATCTATATACTAGTTCTTTACCAGACGTTGATCTTTTAATAAGGACCTCTGGAGAACAAA
The DNA here is from genome assembly GCA_051872335.1 of Bacilli bacterium. Taxonomy (GTDB): domain Bacteria; phylum Bacillota_I; class Bacilli_A; order RFN20; family CAG-826; genus SUG2458. Next base: position 11,438 of record JBJEDT010000001.1, read on the forward strand.
GAATTTCAAATTTTATGTTATGGCAAATTTCATATGCTGAAATTATCTTTTATAAAAAGAATTGGCCATCGTTTACAAAAAATGATTTGATGAAATGTCTGAAAATTTATTCAAATAGAAATAGAAGATTTGGAGGGTTGTTTTATGAAAAAAATTGAAATGAATGAACTTGATAGTGAACAAAAGCATTCAATGCATGTACGAATTATTTCTGCTATTATTATGTTATTAGTCGCTGTACCTTGTATCGTTCTTGGTGGATGGTTTTTCTTAGTTTTTGCTGTATTAGTTTTAGCTACTGCAACATATGAATTTATTCATGCACCTTATAAAACTAATAAATACAGTCCTTTTGTTTATACATTTGTTTATATTTTGACTTTTATGTTAACCTTTTGGTCAGCAATTAAAAATAATTTAAATAATATAAATAATCCTGCTTCGATATTTAATGAATGGTCGTTTAATGGAGCATTTGTTGTTTTTGATAATCTTGGTGAACCTACTACTTCAATTATGTTATCAACAATTGGAATTAGTGTTTTACTTTTAGTATTATTCTTCTTATCGATTATTCATAGTAATTTTAATATTCAAGACGTTACGTATTTATTTACAATGGTAGTCTTAATTGCAATTGGTACACAATCATTATTATTTTTAAGATATTACCCTGAAGCTTGTTTTTTAACTCAAACAACTTCCTATAATTTTAATAAAATATCTACATGTACATTATTTGTTTATATTATTTTAGCTACTATTATGACTGACACTGGTGCTTACTTTACAGGAATTTTATTTGGTAAGCACAAAATGAATCCACGTATTTCTCCTAAGAAAACTTGGGAAGGATTCTTTGGTGGAATAGTCATTTCTGCTGTTTGCAGTATTACATTTGCAGTAGTTATGTCTTTAGTAGGTTATCCAATTTTACCTTGCTTAGATATTAGGGATTCATTTAGCTGGGTATATGTTATTCTATTTGGTTTAACGATGCCATTAGCTGCTACACTTGGTGATTTCATTTTTTCAGCTATTAAAAGACATTTTGACATTAAAGATTATAGTAATATCATCAAGGGCCATGGTGGAGTTTTAGATAGATTAGATTCTATTTTCGCTGTTGGTATTTATGTTGCTTCTGTACTTGTATTAATTGGAAATTCATGGAGTTTCTTAAAATAATATGAAATTGACAATTTTAGGTGTTTCTGGATCAATAGGAAAGCAAACTATTGATATTGTAGAAACAAATAAAGAGTATTTTGAAATAGTTGGTGTTTCAGTTGGAGAAAATATTGTAGAATTAGAAAAAATCATAAAACAATTTTCTTCAATCTCTTTTGTATGTGTTAAAAATGAAAATGATTATAAAGCACTAAAGAAAAAATATAAGAAACTAAAATTTTATTATGGTGATGGTGGACTTATTTCACTTATTAATGATTCAAATCCTGAAATGGTTGTTAACGCTTTAGTAGGTTTTGTCGGTTTACCACCTACAATATATGCTCTAGAAAATAATATTGATGTTGCGATTGCCAACAAAGAATCTATTGTTGTTGGTGGAGAATTAATTAATAACATTTTAAAATCTAGTAAAGCAAAATTATATCCAATTGATTCAGAACATGTGGCTTTAAATAAATGTCTAAAAGGAAATTTAAAAGATGTTGCGAAATTAATATTGACAGCTTCTGGTGGAGCTTTTAGAAAATTTAATCGTGAACAACTTAAAAATGTTACAAAAGAAGATGCTCTTAAACATCCTTCATGGTCAATGGGAGAAAAAATTACTATTGATTGTGCCACAATGATGAATAAAGGATTTGAAATCATTGAAGCACATTATTTATTTGGTATGGATGCTTCTCAAATTGATATATTGTTACATGATGAATCAAAGGTTCATTCACTTATTTTACTTAAAGATGGTTCTTATCTTGCTGATATTGGCCCATCTGATATGCGAATTCCTATTTCTTATGCATTATTTAGAAATGAAAGGGTTAATACTAATATTAGTTTTCCTTTATCTTCTTTTGGGGACTTTCATTTCCATGAATTTAAGGAAGAAAGATATCCTTGTGTATCATTTGCATTGAAAGCATTAAAAGTTGGTGGTACAATGCTAGCATGTCTCAATGCTAGTAACGAAGAAGCGGTAAAAGCATTTTTAGAAGATAAAATTGCTTTTCTAGATATCGAGAAAGTTATTGAATTAACTTGTAAAAGACATCGTGTTATGTCTAATCCAACATTAGAAGATCTTATTTATGCTGATAAGATTTCCCGCGAAGAGGCTAAACATATTATTGAGGAGGAAATTTAATGGTTATATTAGGTTCACTATCAAATGTAGGTAGTATTTTATTAAATATTTTATATTTTATTATTGCACTATCTTTAGTTGTAACTATTCATGAACTTGGTCATTTTGGTACGGCTAAATTATTCGGTGTATATTGTGAAGAGTTTTCAATTGGCTTTGGTCCAAAATTATTTTCTAAGAAAAGAAAAAATGGTGAAACATATTTTTCAATCCGTGCAATTCCACTAGGTGGATTTGTCGCAATGTATGGTGAAGCTGAAAATGCACCTGATCCATCTTTAAATATACCTCCTGAAAGAAGTTTAGTAGGTATTAAAAAGTGGAAAAGAGCTATCATCATGTCTGCTGGTATCATCTTAAATTTTGTTTTAGCTATTTCTTTATTTGTTGTTAATAGATGTTTTTGTAAACAAAACTTTGGAACTACACAATTATTAATTAGTGAAGATTCAATAGCTAGTGATGCTGGTTTATTATCTTACGATGATGTTTATCAAATTTCATTAAAACCTCATATTAATGGGGAAGATTTGGAAACACAAATATTTACAGTAGACGATTATTATGATATTGCTGATAATTTAGCATATACTGCACCAACTACAAAAGATGATACTTTAACTTTTGTCTTTTATATTGAACGTACTGATGTTAGTGAAAATGTTACTAAACATGAGGCAACTGTTGTAGTAAAAGCTGTTGCGACAGTTAGTGAACAACAAGATACTGTTGAATTATCTTGGCAAGATGTTACTAAAGATATCGGTATTGATATTTATACATTTAGAGATTATTTACCATTTGGTAGAGGATTAAAACAAGCATTTATTGATTTTAAAGATTCCTTCCTTTTAATAGGAAATGCATTAGCCAATTTATTTATCGGTAAAGGTTTTGAAAATTTAGGTGGACCTATTGCTTTATTCCAACAATCTGCTTTAGCACTTGAATATGGTATAGGTACATTCATTTATTTGTGGGGAGCTATTTCAGTTAACCTTGGATTATTTAATTTATTGCCATTCCCTGGTCTAGATGGTTGGCATTTATTAGTTGTTGCTATTGAAGGTATTACTAAAAAAGAAATACCAAATAAAGTTAAAAATATTGTTTCCACAATTGGTATGATTTTATTATTTGTTTTAATGGGTGTTATCTTCATCAAAGATATCATTAACTTTGGAGGAATCATTGGTTTATTATGAGTGAATATATGTTACGTTTTCTAAAATCCATTGGAATTGAAAATATCGAGTCATTCGATATGGATTTCGTATGCTTGCATAAGCAAACTAATGGTATTTGGAAAATGGACATTAAAAAAAATACCTCATGGTCTTTTGATCAATTAAATGAATTTAAAACAAAACTTATTAATATTGATTATCCTTATGAAATGCATTTTACTTATGAAACGCAAATTACAGCTCAAATAGAATTTGATTTATTAAAAAAATGGTATAAAAATATTTATCGCGTTGATTTAGATACAGATAATATTAATATCGAAAATGGATATGTAAATATTACATTTATTTCAGAAGAAGTTAAGAAAACTAAAGGACGCTATGCTAGAGATTTCACTGAATTTTTAGATTTTATTGGCTATCCAATTTTAATTAAAGAAATTATTCAAGGTGAAGAAATTACTATTGAAACTATTGAAGAAGCACATCAAGAATATATTGATACTGTTGCTCCAATTTTAGCAAAACAAGAAGAAATGCAATCTGAATATGAAAAAAGATATGGTGATGGTTCAGGTTTTTCTAAACGCGGCAATTATCAAAAATTATTTATTAAAGACATAGATACAAATTCTGGTAACGTTGAATTTGATTGTAATGTTTTTGATCTTGAAATTAAAAAAAGTAGAAAAGATACATTAATTGGTACCTTCTATGTTTGTGATGACACTTATTCAATAGTTGTCAAGATGCTTGAAAATAAGATTTTAAATGCTGATAAAATTAATAGTGTTACTAAAGGCAAAAATATTAAAGTCAGAGGTAACGTTTCAATAGATAAATATTCAAATGAGTTATCTATTATTGCTCACTACGTTGATATATTAGAAGATACTCCTTTAAGAACAGATAATGCTCCTGAAAAAAGAGTTGAATTGCATTTACATACAAAAATGTCAGCTATGGATGGCTGTGCTACAATAACAGATTACTGTAAATTAGCAAAAAATATGGGACATAAGGCAATTGGGTTAACTGATCATGGTGTTGTGCAAGCTTTCCCAGAAGCACAAAAAGCTAGTGACAAGTACGGACTTAAATTACTTTATGGCTGTGAATTTTATATGGTAGATGGAAATCTTTCATATATAATGAACCCTGCAGATATTTTATTAAATAAAGCAACATATGTTGCATTCGACTTTGAAACAACCGGGCTTTCTGCGCGTTATGACAAAATTATAGAATTCGGTGCTGTTAAATATAAAGATGGTATTGAAATCGGTAAAGTTGATATTTTGGTTAATCCAGGGGAAGGTGTTGTTTTAAGTAGTAAAATTACAAACCTAACTAATATTACAAATGAAATGTTAAGAGGAAAACCAACAATAGATTTAGCAATTCATGAAATCAAAGAATTTATTGGTGATGCTATATTAGTTTCCCATAATGCTGAATTCGATGTTGGCTTCTTAGATGCTGCTTATAAAGCAAATGGATTAGGACCTGTAACAAATCCTGTTATAGATACTTTGTCATTATCAAGATATTTATTTCCAACAGCACGTAACCATCGTTTAGGTACACTTTGTCGTAACATGGAAGTTAATTATGACGAAGATAAAGCCCATAGAGCTGATTATGATGCTGAAGTATTATTAGAAGTTTGGATGGCAATGCTTTCTCAACTCACGAAAGATAATATGGATATGAAGCATAAAGATTTAGGTGAAATAGCTCCGGATGTTGAATTACTAAAACATATTAGACCATCTCACGTTATCGTTTATGCAAAAAATGCTCAAGGATTAAAAGATTTATTTAGATTAGTATCAATGGCACATATCGATTATTTAAGTGATATTCCAAAGATTCCGCGTTCGGAAATTATTAAATATCGAGAAAACTTTTTAATTGGTTCAGCATGTGCAAATGGTGAAGTTTTTGATACTGCTTTAACTCGTACAGAAGATGTTTTATTATCAAAAATATCTTTCTATGATTATATAGAAATTCAACCACTCGATAATTATGTTTATCTTGTTAATGAAGAACAAGTTGACTCACTTGATGATATTAAGAGATATCTTCTTGATATTATTTCGGCTGCACGCAAATTAAATAAATTAATTTGTGCAACAGGAGATGCTCATTATTTAAATCCGGAAGATAAAATATATCGTGATGTTTATATTATGGCTAAAGGTATTGGTGGAGTTAGACATCCACTAAATCCTTTTAAGCGTGATAAGAGTGCACCTTATGACAATCCAAATCAACATTTCCGTTCTACAGAAGAAATGCTTGAACAATTTAGTTTTTTACCTAAAGAAGAAGCTTTTGAATATGTTGTTACAAATACAAATAAAATTGCCGATATGTGCGAGGAGTTAAAGCCAATTAAAGAAAAATTATATACTCCAACTATTGAGAATTGTGCAGATAAATTAAGAGAATTATGTTACGATAAATGTCATGCCTGGTATGGAGATGAATTACCTCCAATAGTTGCTGAACGTCTTGATAAAGAATTGAATGGTATTATTACACATAATTATTCGGTTATTTATTATATAGCACATAAATTGATTAAGAGAGCTAATGAAGATGGCTTCATGGTTGGGTCAAGAGGATCTGTTGGTTCTTCTTTTGTTGCAACTATGGCTTCTATTACAGAAGTTAATCCACTTCCTGCTCATTATAGATGTCCAAAATGTCGACACAGTGAATTTGTTCATATTGAAGGTATTACTTCAGGTTTTGATTTACCTCCAAAAAAATGTCCTCATTGTGGGGCTGAATATATTAGAGATGGTCAAGATATTCCTTTTGCTACATTCTTAGGATTTAATGCTGATAAAGTTCCTGATATTGATTTAAACTTTTCAGGTGAATATCAAGCTACTGCTCATGAATTAACTAAAGAATTATTAGGAAAAGACAATGTTTTTAAGGCTGGTACAATTGAAACAGTTGCAGAAAAATCTGCATATGGATATGTATTAGGTTACTTCGAAAGAATTGGAATGAATCCTGATACTATTTCAAAAGCTGAGATTCGTCGTATTGCTCTTGGATGTATGGATGTTAAAAGAACTACTGGTCAACATCCAGGTGGTATAGTTGTTATTCCTAGTGAATATGAAGTTTATGATTTTACACCTATTCAATATCCTGCTGATGAAAAAGAATCTTCTTGGAAGACAACTCATTTTGATTTCCATGCAATTCACGATAATGTTTTAAAACTCGATTTATTAGGACACGTTGATCCTACAGCTATGAGAATGTTTAGAGATTATTCTGATACAGATCCAAAAGATGTTCCTATGAGTGATCCAGAAACTTTATCTTTGTTTAATTCTCCTGATGCACTAAAACTACATCATAATTATTTACACGAAGAAACAGGAGCTTTAGGATTACCTGAATTTGGTACTCAATTTGTTAGAGGTATGCTTAAAGATACGCGCCCTAAGAAATTTGCTGATTTATTGATTTTATCAGGATTATCACATGGTACTGGAGTATGGATGGGAAATGCTGATGAATTAATCAAAAACAAAACTTGTACTTTATCTGATGTTATTGGATGTCGTGATGATATTATGGTTACATTATCTCGTATGGGAGTAGAACCTAGTACAGCTTTTAAAATAATGGAAGATGTACGTAAAGGTAAACAAGTCAAACCTGAATACGAGGAAATTATGAAGAAAAATAATGTTCCTCAATGGTACATTGATTCATGTAATAAAATTCAATATATGTTCCCTAAAGCACACGCAACAGCATATGTTATGATGGCTATTAGAGTCGCTTGGTATAAAGTACATCGTCCTTTAGATTTCTACGCTAACTATTTTTCAATTCGTACAGATAAATTTGATTTAGATGCTATGGTTGGTGGAGAAGAAGCAATTATTCACGCTCTTGAAGTATTAAATGAAAAGAAAAAGACTAGAGAAGGATTGTCAGCAAAAGAAGAGGAAATTGAAAAATCACTTTCAATGTCGCTTGAAATGGTGGATAGAGGATTTAAATTTGGACACCTTGACTTATATAAGAGTGATTCTAGACGCTTTATTGTCGATAAAGAGACTAATTTAATTATTCCACCATTTATTGCTATTGATGGATTAGGTTTAGCTGCTGCTCAATCAGTTATTGAAGCACGAAAAGATGGTCCATTCTTATCAAAAGAAGATTTAATTAAACGTACAAAATTAAATTCTCAAAATATTGCTAAGATTGAAGAACAAGGAGCTTTAAAAGAGCTTGATGACAGCAATCAAATGGATTTATTTTCATTTAATTTTTGATAAATTTACATATTTTTTTGAAAATTTACAAATTTATTTCGAATTTTTTTGAAAAAATATTAAGAATTTTTGAAAATAAATTTAGTAAATGCTATTATATAGTTGATAAATTATTTGTTTTTTTGATAAAATAAATAAAAAAGAGGTGATACTTTGTGGATTCACTAGAAACAGAAAGATTATTATTAAGACCTTGGAAGACAATGGATTCCCAAGATTATTTTAATTATGCAAAATCACCTGTTATGGCTCAACAATTGGCACTTAGACCAATAACTACAGAAGCTGAAGCTAAAAAAGCTGTCGCTGATTTTATTAAAGGTCAAGAAACATGGGCTATTGAATTAAAAAGTGAACGCAAAGTAATTGGTCATATTGGTTTACATTCCCCTAAGCATAGTGAAGTACCTAATGATATTGAAATGGATTTTGCTGTAGCTCAACCTTATCAAAATCGTGGTTATGCTACTGAAGCAGTAAAAGAAGTAGCAAAATATGCTTTTGAATATTATATGGTTAGAAGTGTATTATCATATCATCTTGAAGGTACCTTAGCTGCAAAAAGAGTTTTTGAAAAAGCTGGGTTTAGATATAACAAACTATATGAATATTTTTATCCTCGATTCGATAAAGTAAAAATAAGTGCTGAAGTTTATTTATTAACTTTAGTTGATTACGAAAAGAATTATAAAAGATAACCATTATTGCTAAAAATAATGGTTTTTTATTTAAAAAATGCTTGCAAGATTTTAACAAGTAGTGTATCTTTATTTTTGTAACCGATATGGGGCTGTAGCTCATCTGGGAGAGCACCTGCTTTGCAAGCAGGGGGTAGAGAGTTCGATCCTCTTCAGCTCCACCATTTAGGGTGAAATTACCCCCATTTATTGGACAAGAAAATGTTACAATAGATGGGGGTTTTAT
>JBJEDT010000002.1:0-55723 GCA_051872335.1 Bacilli bacterium
TTTAAATTCATCTTTTAGTGTTATCGAGGTTGAATTTACTTTTGCAATTAATAAATTTGATAAAGTTTTTACTAAATTTTTTAAATTATTGACTTTATAAGGTGATTTTGATTTAATATTTTTGATAAAAGTAGTAGTAATTACTTTTTAAAATTTAAGAGAGTTAGTGGTTGGTGTGAACTAATATTTTAAGGTAATGAACTCGACTTTATATAAATATCCGTTAATCCGCGTTAAAGATTTTAATGAGTGCACGAATTGTGAATTAAGGTGGTACCGCGCTTAAAAGGCGTCCTTATGTTTTAAGGGCTTTTTTTATTTAAGGAGGAAAAACTATGGCCTACGATTATTATAAAATTGAAAGAAAATGGCAAAAATATTGGGAAGAAAACAATACTTATTATTGTGATGTTTATGACTTTTCTAAAAAACCATTTTATTCACTAGATATGTTCCCTTATCCATCAGGAGCAGGTCTACATGTTGGACATCCAGAAGGATATACTGCAAGTGATATAGTTTGTCGTAAAAAAAGAATGGAAGGATATAATGTTTTGCATCCAATGGGTTGGGATGCTTTTGGTCTTCCTGCAGAACAATATGCTTTAAAAACTGGTAATCATCCTGGAGAATTTACAAAGCAAAATATTGCTACATTTAAAAAGCAAATTAAAATGTTAGGATTTTCGATTGACTGGTCTAAAGAAATTTCAACAGCTGATCCTGAATATTATAAATGGACTCAATGGATTTTTAAAAACATGGTTGAAGATGGTTTAGCAAAACACGTTGATATGCCAGTTAACTGGTGTGAAGAATTAGGAACTGTTTTGGCTAATGATGAAATTATTGATGGAAAATCTGAAAGAGGAGGATTCCCAGTTGTTAGAAAAAATATGAAGCAATGGGTTATTGAAATTCCTCGTTATGCAGATAGATTACTTGAAGGTCTAGATAATTTAGCTTGGCCAGAATCAACTAAAGAAATTCAACGTAACTGGATAGGTAAATCTGTTGGAGCAAATATTACCTTTAAAGTTGTAGGCACTGAATATTCTTTTGAAGTTTTCACAACTCGTTGTGATACTTTATTTGGTGCTACTTATGCTGTTTTAGCTCCAGAACACTCTCTTGTTGATTCAATTACTGCAAAAGAACAATTAGAAGAAGTTAAATGCTATAAAGAATTATGTGCTCGTAAATCTGATTTAGAGAGAACTGAATTAAACAAAGATAAATCAGGTGTATTTACCGGAGCATATGCAATTAATCCAGTAAATGGTAAAGAAATTCCTATTTGGATTGGTGATTATGTTTTAGTAAACTATGGAACTGGCGCAGTTATGGCTTGTCCTGCTCACGATCAACGTGACTATGAATTTGCTAAAAAATATAATTTAAACATTATTCCTGTCATAAAAGGTGGAGATATTTCAAAAGAAGCTTTTGAAGGAGATGGACCACATATTAATTCTTCGTTTATGGATGGTTTAAATATTGAAGAAGCAAAAAATAAAATGTTTGATTTCTTAGAAAATAATAAATGTGGTTCAAGAAAATCAAATTATAAATTACGTAACTGGATTTTTGCTCGTCAAAGATATTGGGGAGAACCAATTCCTGTTGTACATTATGAAGACCATGATGAATTATTAGGTGATGATGAATTACCACTTGTTTTGCCTGAACTTGATCAATATAAACCAAAAGTAAATGGACAAGCGCCTCTTGAAAACGCTACTGATTGGGTAAATTATAAAGGTGGTAAAAGAGAAACGACAACAATGCCAGGTAGTGCAGCATCTTCTTGGTATTTTATTAGATACTTAGATCCACATAATGATAAAGAAATGGCTGATAAGAAATTAATGGAACATTGGTTACCGGTTAATTTATATATTGGTGGAGCTGAACACGCTGTTGGCCACCTACTATATTCTCGTTTCTATACCAAATATTTACATGATAAAGGTATTGTTCCTGTTGATGAACCTTTCCAAAAATTATTCCATCAAGGAATGATACTTGGTGAAAATGGTGAAAAGATGTCTAAATCAAAAGGAAATGTTGTAAATCCTGATGAAATTTGTGATCAATATGGTGCAGATGCATTAAGATTATATGAAATGTTTATGGGACCTCTTGAAGCTTCTTTACCTTGGTCAACAGGTGGCTTAGAAGGAGCAAAGCGTTTTTTAGATCGCGTATATCGTATATTTAGTGATGAACAATTTATAAGTAAATTTACTAACAATAATGATGGTTCATTAGATTATGCTTATAATGCATGTGTAAAAAAAGTAAGCGAAGATTTTGAATCACTTGGATTTAATACAGCAATATCTGCAATGATGATTTTCATTAATGAAGTATATAAAGCAAACACACTTTATGTACCTTACTTAGAAGGATTTATTAAAATGTTATTCTGTATATGTCCTCACCTTGGTGAAGAACTTTGGGAAATGTTAGGTCATAAAGATATTATTGACTTTGAACCATGGCCAACATTTGATGAATCTAAGCTTGTTAAAAATGCTATTGAAATTGGTGTTCAAGTTAATGGTAAATTAAGAGGAACAATTGAAATCAATATTAATGATTCTGAAGACAAAGTCAAAGAATCAGCTTTAAGTAATGAAAATGTTAAAAAGTTTATTGATGGACACGAAATTAAGAAAATAATTGTTGTTAAAAATAAAATTGTTAATATTGTTATCGCTATGTAAAAATTAGTGCATCAAAAGATGCACTTTTTTTCTACAAAAAAAGATAATTAATTTTGTTTATATATAGTGGGGACTATTAATGATTAATGTATGTTTATTTAATGAAGATAACATCGATGAATTACAAGACAAAATTAATTATTTTTTAAAATACCTAGATGATATAAATCTTATTGATATTAAATATCAAACTAATTTTTATATTGGACAAAATAACCAATATGTCTGCTCTTATAGTGCTTTAATTATTTATCGCATTATGGTAAAATAACAAAAGGTGAAAAGTATGAAGAAGTTTTGTTTATTACTAAGTTCATTATTACTTATATCGTGTGGAGGGGAATCTCAATATGATTATGAGTTATTCAAAGATGTTACTAATTATATGGTTAGTTCAAGTTTTGTTTATCTAGATTATAATAATGAACTCTTTGATATAAAAGGTACGTATAAAGAGGAAAATGATAAGTATTTAATTACTTTAGAACTTTATAATCCTGTCAATAATTATGAAGATATTAGACTAGTTGCAATGTCATATGAAATGAGTGATATTAATTCTAATGAATATGCATGTATGGGATTTAAGAAAACTAATTTGATCAATTTTACATTGGAAGATAATGAAGAGAAAGAAAATAGAAATAAGTTATCTTTATATTGGTATAGTAGTCAAGAAGAATTACATTATGCCAAAATTTATTTTTCATTTTTAAAAGATGGCCACCGAAATGGTTATTATATAAGACAATCTTTAATTAAAGAAATCTAATAGGAGTTATTTAATATGGAAATTTCAAAAATCATTGCTGAAGAATTATCAATTAAAGAAGAACAAGTTAATGCTGTTATTACTTTAATTGATGAAGGAAATACGATTCCTTTTATTGCACGTTATCGTAAAGAAGTTCATGGCTCTTTAGATGATGAAACTTTAAGAAAATTAGATACTCGTTTGCAATACTTAAGAAATATGGAAGAACGTATGCAAACTATTCTTAAATCCATTGAAGAACAAGGTTTATTAACTGATGAACTTAAGAATAGTGTTTTAAATGCTAAAACTATGACTGAACTAGAAGATATATATCGTCCTTTCAAACCAAAAAAGAAAACAAAAGCTGGTATTGCTAAAGAAAAAGGATTACAACCTTTAGCAGATTATATCTTAGCTCAAAAAGAAGATAAACCTTTAATGGAATATGCAGCAACTTTTATTAGTGAAGAAAAGAAAGTAGCTACAACTGAAGAAGCTATTGAAGGTGCCTTAGATATTATTTCAGATGCTATTTCAGATGAAGTTAAATATCGTAATTTTGCACGTAAAATCTTTAAACAATTTGGTAAAGTTGTTACAAAAGAAAATATCCGTGATGAAAAGGGTATTTTTGATATGTACAAAGATTATAGCGAAGGCCTTGCAACAATTGCTAATCACCGTATTTTAGCAATTAATAGAGGTGAAAAATTAAAAGCTTTAAAAGTAACTTATGAGTTACCTGATGATGAGATTATTAACTACATTAAAAAGAATGTTATTAAATTAAATTCTCCTTTTGAGTCTTTATTATGTAATGCCATCGATGATAGTTATAAACGTTTAATTCTTCCATCTATCGAAACAGAAATTTGTAATGAATTAACTGAAAGAGCAGAGGATGCTTCAATATTAGTCTTTAAAGCTAATTTGCATCAACTCTTACTTGTTGCTCCTATTAAAAATAAGGTTGTTTTAGGTTTTGACCCAGGTTATGCTCATGGTTGTAAAATCGCTGTTGTTGATCCTTATGGCAAGGTTTTAGATACAAATGTTGTTTATCCAACTCCACCACGTAATCAAATTGATCGAGCAAAAGAAATTGTTAGCTTTTTAATTAAAAAACATAAAGTTAACTTAATTGCTATTGGTAATGGTACAGCTAGTAGAGAATCACAAGCTTTTATTGCTTCTTTAATTGAAGAATTACCTGAACCATATAAGAGTGAATGTAAATTTACAGTAGTTTCAGAAGCTGGGGCTTCTGTTTATAGTGCAACTAAATTAGCTGCTAAAGAATTTCCTGATTATGATGTTAACTTAAGAAGTGCTGTTTCAATTGCACGTCGTATCCAAGATCCTTTAGCTGAACTTGTAAAAATACCACCAGAAGCAATTGGTGTTGGTCAATATCAACATGATATGAATCAAAAGAAATTGAATACTGTTTTAGGTGGTGTTGTTGAGGATTGTGTTAATATGGTGGGTGTTGACGTTAACTCAGCTTCTCCATCTTTACTAGAATATGTTTCTGGTATAAGTTCATCTATTGCTGAAAATATTGTCAAATATAGAGAAGATAATGGCCCTTTCAAAACTCGTTCAGATTTATTAAATGTTAATAAATTAGGTCCTAAAGCATATGAGCAATGTGCAGGTTTCTTGAGAATCACTGATGGAGATGCTTTAGAAAACACAGGTGTTCACCCTGAAAGTTATGATGTTACAAAGCAACTATTAAAAGAACTCGGACTAACAACTAAAGACTTAAATAGTGATAAGTGTGTAACTTTATTAAACGGCATTGAGAATACAAGTGAACTTGCTAAAAAATTAGGTGTAGGTGAACCAACTTTAGTTGATATCATTGAAGAACTTAAAAAACCAGGTCGTGACCCTCGTGATGAAGCACAATCTGCATCTTTAAGACAAGATGTTTTAGAAATAAAAGATTTAAAAGAGGGAATGATACTTGAGGGTACTGTACGAAACATTATGGATTTTGGAGTATTTGTTGATATTGGTGTTCATCATGATGGATTTATTCATATTTCTAAATTATCTAATAAATTCGTAAAGCATCCTCTAGATATTGTAAAACTTAATGATATTGTAAAAGTTAAAGTAATTGGTGTAGACGTTGAAAAAGAACGTATTTCATTATCTTTAAAAGATGTTGAATAAATACTTTATCTTATTTAATGAAAGAGGTGAAATAAGTGAAGAAAAAATTATGTACAATTGGGCTTGCTTCCTTAGTTTTGTTTTCTCAGACTGGCTGTTCAATTAAAGAACAAAATACAATGAAAGATAGCATCTTTGCTTTAGAAGGCGATTCTAATTATGGAATAATTACTAAATATACATATACATGTGGTACATATCGTTACGATTTTGAATTGTCTTTAGTAAGTCAACTTAAAGAAAAAGGTGTACCAGTAAATGATATGGTTGAAAGGAATATTTCTTATAAATATGGATTGAATAGAAGAATGTATTATACTCTTCAATATAATGAAACAAGTTATGTTGTCGGATATTATGATTTAGCTACCGATGGTGATATTGTTTATCATTATGTAAATGAACCTGCTTATGATATTTATGTTTATCAAGTAAATGAAGATTATGCTGTATATATTGCTTATGAAGGAGTAATAGATGAAAGTACCGAATTTTATATTTTAAATAGAAGTACTGGAGATTTTTTCACAGATAGCGATTATGAAAAATATCTTGATGAAAATAATGTTAATCGAGATTTAGGAAGTTATTTTGAATATACTGAAAATGGTATTAAATATAATCTTATTACTAATAAAAAGGGTGCTCATATTACTTCTGAATCTGGTGATTTTAAATTAACTATTGATTATGAGTATATTTTAGAAAGAAGTGAAGAACTTCAAGTAATTGATAGTATTGTCGGTAAAAAGAAGAAAAAAATAACATACAATTTTTATTCTACTAATAATGAATTATTTATTTATATTCAATCTAAGAATAGTATTTTTGGTAGAGGTTGGTTATGCCCAGTATATTTTAAATATAATATCGAGCATGATAAATTTTCATATATTGGAGCAACTGACTTTTATACATTTTCTTTTATTGAAAAATATGTTTAGTTTCATAAGTGTTACATTAAAATGTAGCACTTTTATTTTTATATAATTTAGACAACTATATGTTATTTTATTTGTAATTACATTAAAAAAAGCATAAAATAAAAACGCACGATAGTTATATTTAGGTAACATCGTAGCAGGAGGTTTTATGGTTATTACTATTGATATGGGAAATACCAATATCTTTCTTGGTATTTACGAAGATGGAACACTTGTCCATACTTTTAGAACTCTAACTGATCGTAGTAAGAGTTATGATGAATATCTCCAGTTATTTAAAGATTTCATCAAATCGAAAGAACTTAATAACCACTTTGAAGGTGCTATACTTTCATCAGTTGTCCCTTCATTAACAGTGGTAGTATCTAAGGCCATAAGAGATGCTTTTATAACTGAAGTTAAAATTGTTGGCCCTGGAATGAAAACGGGATTACAAGTGAAAACTAATAATCCTTGTGAAGTTGGAACAGATTTAATTTCTGTTTCAGTAGGAGCTTTAGCTAAATATGGGAAACCATGTTTAATAGCAGATTTAGGAACAGCTTCGAAAATATTGCTCGTCGATAAAAGTGGATGTTTTAGTGGAGCAGTTGTTATGCCAGGAATTATGATTTCGGCAAAAGCTTTGGCAAGTAATGCTGCTCAACTTAGTGAAACATCTTTAGAAGTTCCTCCAACTGTATTAGGTCGTAATACTGTTGATGCTATGAACTCTGGATCAATTTATGGAACAGTTGCACAAATTAAAGGTTTGTGTGAAATGATAGAAAAAGAAATTGGATATAGTTGTCAAAAAATTTTAACAGGTGGTTATGCTCCACTTATTAAAACTTTTTTAGGTGACTTTCAATATGATAGAAATCTAATTTTAGATGGATTATATAAATTATACGAAAAAAACAGAAAGGAAAAATAATTTATTTTAAATAAATTTAATAATTAATAATATGAAAAATAGTAAAAGAATTAGACAAATTACAGGCATAGCTTTACTATCTGCTTTAGCTATTGCATTACAATTTTTATCAAATTACATTGCTTCAGTCGGAATTGCAAGTATAACTCTTGCTTTAATTCCAATTGTTGTTGCTGCTTGTGTATATGGACCTTATGCTGGTTTATTAGTTGGTGTATTAGTTGGTGCATCTGTTTTACCAGGTGCAAGTTTCTTTTTAAGTTTTAGTCCAGTTGCTACTGTCTTTGTATGTTTATTAAAAACTGGTTTAGCTGGTTTATTAGCAGGATTCATTTATAAATGGTTATGTAAGAAAAATTCATTATTAGCTGTTATTTTAGCTTCTATTTCAGTTCCACTTGTAAATACAGGTCTTTATTTAATAGCTGTTTATATTTTCTATATTCCAGCTTTTGAAGCTGTTCTTGAAGAAGGAACCAATGTCTATACATATGTTCTTGTAGCAACTTTATCCTTCAATTTCTTATTAGAATTCTTATTAAATTCTTGTTTATCTCCAGTTATTCATCGCTTAATTTTATTATTAAATAAGAAATATGATATTGGAATGGTAAGTTATAATAAAAAAGATAATGAAGTTGTTGAAGAAAATATTAATGAAAATAATACAATAGAGTAAAAATGAGTGCACATATATGAATATTATTCATATATGATGCACTTATTCTTTTTTAATAAGATTATTAGTGGTATAATATAATGTTGATTAAAGGAGGAAAATTTTATGGATTACAATCAAATTGTAAAAGAATATTATGATGAGGCTATTTCAAAATTAAAGGAATGGATTCAAATAGATTCTGTTTACGATCAACAAACAGTAACTGTAGAACATCCTTTTGGTGAAGGAGTGCATCAAGCACTTGAATTTATTGCATCATTAGCTGAAAAGAAAGGTTTTGAAGTTGATAGATGTGATGGTTATTGTACTGAAATTGCTTATGGTACCGGCCCAAAATTAATCGGTATTTTTGCACACGCTGATGTCGTTCCTGTTTCAGGAGAATGGAAATATGCACCTTTTGGTGGTGAAATTGTAGATGATACAATGTATGGAAGAGGAACTAGTGATGATAAAGGCCCTGCAATGGCTGCATTTTATGCTTTATGTGCTTTAAAAGATGCAGGTTTGATTAGAGGTTATCGTGTTACCTTAGTAATTGGAGGTAACGAAGAAAGTGGTTCAGCATGTTTAGAACACTACTATAATGTAATGTTAAAAAAGTATCCTGATTATGGATTTACTCCAGATGGGGAATTTCCTTTAATTTATGGTGAAAAAGGTATTGTAAATTATAAGGTTACAGGAGTTAGTGATCTATATCCAATTTTAAGATTTCATGGAGGAGTTGTTGCTAATTCAGTTATCGATAAAGCAGAAGCAATTCTAGTCAGAGATGATAGTATTGAAGAGGATTTAGCAAAGACTAATTACGATTATATGGTTGAACATGATGAAACTAATACATTTGTTAAGTTCTTTGGTAAAGCTGCTCATGGTTCAACACCTCAACTAGGTGTTAATGCTGGTATTCAATTATTAGATTTCTTAGGACAAAAATATGATTTTGAAGAATTAAAACAATTAGCATATGCTTATGCTGATCCAAGTGGTAAAAATATTGATGAAAAATATTCTTCTAAAGAACTTCATGAGACAACATATAATGTTGGGTTAATTAATTATGACAATATGAAATTTGAAATGGTAGTAAACTTTAGATATCCTGAAAATGTTCAAGTTCATCCATTAATTACTAGAATTGATAGTAAAACACCATTTAAATCAGAAATAATCGGAGAACCTTCTGCACCATTATTATTTGATCCTGAATGCAAGATGGTAAAAGCACTTGAAGAAGTTTACATTAAAGATACTGGTGATACTGTCAATAAGAAAATGACTATTGGTGGTGGTACATATGCTAAAGAAACAAAGAATACTATTGCTTTTGGTTCTGCATTTCCAGGAGTAGATTGTAGAATTCACAATAGTGATGAATTTATTTTATTAGAACATTTTAGAAAGAGTATGGCTATTTACGCTCATGCGATAATGGCACTTGGTATAGAAATATGAGAATGAAGCATAAGTCCTGGGCTGAACCTTTTTTAGAAAGCCATAAAGAATTTGTAATAACATTAGATAATTTTAATGATGAAGATGTTATTAAATTCTTAAACAAAGAAAAAATATATATTGAAATAGGAACTGGGAAAGGTGGGTTCTTATTAGGTATGGCTAAAAAGAATCCTGATAAATATTATTTAGGTGTTGAAATTAATGAAACAGCAGCAGGATTTTGTGCTAAAAAGATTTTTGAAAATGAACTTAGTAATGTAAAACTTATTAATATTGATGTTAAGTATTTATTTGATCATCTACCTCAAAATCATTTTGATGGTATTTATTTAAATTTTTCAGATCCATGGCCAAAAAGAAGACATGAAAAAAGAAGACTTACACATCCTTCTTATTTAAGTGGATATTATAAAATTTTAAAAGATAAAGGCTTAATTATTCAAAAAACAGACAATAAAGAATTATTTGATTATTCTTTAGAAAAGTATGATGAGACAGGTTGGAATATTACATCAGTAGATTATAATTATCAATTATTAGATGATGATGTTGCAACTGAATATGAAATTAAATTTAGAGAAAAAGGCACTTTAATTAATAGAGCTATTATAGAAAAAGGAGATGATCATAATGGCAATTAGTAATCATTCAATAGAATTATTAAAAACTTTAACACAATTAAATGGCATTTCAGGACACGAAGGTGAAGTGCGCAAATATTTAAAAGAAACATATTCATCTTTAGGATATGAAACAATAAAAGATAATTTAGGTTCTATCTTTGCAGTTAAAAGATGTGGTAAAGAAAACGCTAAAAAAGTATTAGTTGTTTCTCATATGGATGAAGTTGGTTTTATGGTAACTGGAATCACTTCTAATGGTATGATTAAAGCAACTGCTGTAGGTGGATTGAATGATCAAACATTATTATCATCAAGAGTTTTGTTAAAAGGAGAAAAAGGTTATCTCTATGGAGCAATTGGTAGTGTTCCACCACATTTAATGTCTGCTGCTGATAGAGAAAAACCAACACCTTTAGGATCAATGTTATTTGACTTTGGATTTACTTCTAAAGAAGATGCTTTAGAAGCAGGTGCTTATATTGGTGCTATGATGGTTTTAGAAGGTAAATTTGAAGTATTAAATAGTGGAAAAAGATTATTAGCTAAAGCATTCGATGATCGTTTTGGATTAGCTGTTGGAATCGAACTTTTAGAACAATTAAAAGATCTAGAATTAGATTATGATTTGTATATTGGTGGTTCTGTTCAAGAAGAAGTTGGATGCCGTGGTGCATTAACATCTTCGACTCTTGTTAAACCAGATTTAACGATCGTTATAGATTGTTCTCCTTCTAGAGATTCATCTGGTAATAAAGAAGAATTAGGTCAATTAGGAGAAGGTGTTTTATTAAGAGTAATTGATGGAAGTATGATTGCTTTTCCTAAATTAATCAAGTATCAAAAAGATCAAGCTGAAGAATGTGGAGTAAAAGTTCAATATTTCACTTCTCCTGGAGGCACTGATGCAGGTGCTATTCATAAAAATTATGATGGTATATTAACTTTTACTCAATGTTTATGTGCTAGATCTATTCATACTTGCTCAACAATATTAGATAGTGATGATTATGTATCTTGTTTAAACTTAACTTTACATATGTTAAAGACATTAACAAGTGCAAAAATTGCTAGCTTACAAGAGGAAGATTAATATGAATAAATATGCAATGTTTTATAATTATCATATTATCGGTGATATATTGATGATTGTTTTCAATCATAAAGAAAAACCAACTCATTATACTAAAAATGATGATGTTGTTGGAGTTTATCATAATGATGAATTAATTGGTATTAATATTTTTGATTTTTCGAATATTTGTAAAATTAAATCGGAAGGTTTAATTATTTTACCTCCTAAAGAATTAATTGATGCAATTAATGCTAAATTAATAAATGCTGGATTTGATAAATTAGAATATATAAACGAATCAGGTTTTAAAATTGGTAAAGTATTAACTTGTGAAGAACATCCAGACAGTGATCATTTACATGTTTTAACAGTTGATATTGGAAGTGAAATATTAGATATAGTATGTGGTGCGCCAAATGTCGAACAAGGACAAAAGGTTGTTGTAGCAACACCATATACCACAATGTTTGATGGTAGTGAAATAATTCCTTCTGAGTTAAGAGGAATTAAGAGTAATGGTATGTTATGTTCTCCAAGAGAATTACATTTAGAAAATGCTCCAGCTAAAAGAGGCATTCTTGTTTTAGATGATGATGCTGTAGTTGGTAGTGATTTCTTTTTAAGGGGTTAAGTTTATGATTAATGAAGTTGAATTAAAAAAAGAAGGAAAAATATCTCGTTTAACTAATAAAACATTTAATTTTCCAAAAGAATTAAAAGAAGGTTTTTATTCTGCTAATTATTTTTTGAAAACTAGAGAGATTGTAAAAAAACATCTTGCAAATAATAAGGTAACAATGCAATTTTTCCAAAGAGCAGATGATGTTATGGTTTGTGGCTTAGATGAAGTTATTGCTATGCTTCATACTTGTGCTAATAATCCTCAAGATTTAGAAATATATGCTTTAAATGATGGTGATCTTATTTCTAATGGAGAACCTGTTTTGAAAATTACAGGTAGATATGAAGATTTTGGTTTTCTTGAATCTGCTATTGATGGAATTTTGGCACGTCGTAGTAGTGTTGCTACTAACACTATGCGTGTTATGCGAGTAGTAAACGGAAAACGTGTTTTAAATATGGGTGATCGTCAAGATGATTTTAGAACTCAAATTGGTGATGGATATGCTTCATATGTCGCTGGATTAAGTGTTGTTTCTACTGATGCCCAAGCATATTGGTATGGTGGAAAAGGTGGAGGCACAATGCCTCATGCTTTAATTCAAATGTGTGATGGAGATATTTGTAAAGCTGCTGATATTTATTTAGATACTTTTCCAGATAGAAAAGTAACAGCTCTAATTGATTATCATAATAATGTTGTTTATGATTCAGTTATGCTTGCAAAGCATATGAATGGTATGTTACAAGCTGTTCGTGTTGATACATCAAAATCATTAATTGATCATTATTTTGATGATAAAGATACAAGTGGATTTGATCCTCATGGTGTTTGTAAAGAATTAATCTTTGCATTACGTGAAGAATTAGATAAAGCAGGCTTTAATGATGTTCAAATTATTGTTTCTTCAGGATTCACTTGGGAAAAAATTAAAGAATGGGAAGATGCAAATGTTCCTGTTGATATTTATGGAGTTGGTAGTTCTTTACTTCCAGTAACTGTTGGCTTTACAGGTGATCTTGTTAATTTAAATGGAAAACCACAAGCTAAAGAAGGACGTGAAGAAATTCCTTCTACTAGATTACAAAAAGTTAATTATCCAATTTATTAAATAAAACAAGCTTAAGCTTGTTTTTATTATTTGCAAAAATACTATATTATTGTTAAAATTTAAGTATAAATTTGGAGGTATATAATATGAAAGTCTATTTAGAAAACAAATTTATTTCAATTGGAGGAGATTCTAAAGTTTGCGACGAAAAAGGTAACCAATTATTTTTTGTTGATGGCAAGGCTTTATCAATAACACGTAAAAAAATAATTAAGGAAATGCCTTCGAAAAAAGTATTATATGTAGTAAAAAATCGTCCATTTTTTAATATTTTTGCATATAAGACACATGTTTATAATAGTAAACATGAAAAAGTATTTACTTTGAAAGTTAGTAAAATATCTTTAAAATATAAAATCACTCATTCAAAACATAATATTGTTTTTGATAAAAAATTAGTAAAAACAAGTGCTCCAGTTTTAATTGATAATGTAGAAGTTGCAAAAATTAATGTTGAATTATTTTCAAGTATTTTCACTGATTGTTTTTCAATAGAAACAGAAGATCCTACATTAATTCCATTCTTAGTAGCAATCGTTGTAGCGTTTGATAATATTAGAGATAAACAGGCTAGATAAATATGAAACTTAAATCTATATTGAATGTTTTAATTACTGGTGCTGGTAATGGTATTGGTAAAGCTGTTTGTGAGTATTACTATAATCAAGGTGTTAATGTAATTGGTGTCGATATTATTTTTAATGAAGAAGCACCTTATACTACTTTTGTCGCTGATATTACTGATAAAACGAGTCTACAAACTATAAGTGATTATTTAGAAAAAAATAATATTATTTTAGATGCAATTGTAAATATTGCTGGAGTATTTACCATTGGTTCATTTATCGAACACGATTTTGATAAAATTAAAAAAGTAATGGATGTTAATATTTTAGGTACGATGCTTGTCAATCAAGTTATGTATAATCACCTTTCTAAAAAAGGTCGAATAATAATTACAAGTAGTGAGGTTGCTCCTCTTGATCCTATGCCTTTTAATGGGATTTATAATGTTTCCAAAACAGCAGTGGATAGTTATAGTCAATCATTAAGACAAGAGTTAAATTTATTAGGACAAAAAGTTATTACTATTAGACCTGGAGCAGTTAAAACTAATTTAAGTGATGGTTCACTAACAAAAACTTTAGAATTAACAAAAAATACGGTTCTTTATAAAGAACAGTCTAGTAAATTTTATAAGTTAGTTAAAAATTTTATGGGTACTCCAATAGCTCCTTCCAAAATGGCTAAAACATATTATAAAGCGCTTATAGCAAAAAAACCTAGATATATTTATAGTAAGCATCATAATCTAGGTTTAGTCTTATTAAATATTTTACCAAAAAGATGGCAATGTGCTATTGTTAAAGCATTAGTAAAATAAAAATTTATTCTTCAATTGTTTTATTATTACTTTTCTTTTTTGATACAATCTTTTTTCTTATAATTTCAATAAGTAAGAATATACCATACGGTACAAAACACATTATAAAGAAACTTATTAGAAAAATAATGTAATAAACAGGAAATGGAACATATGGTTTTATTAATGTATCTATTAAAGGAAATGTTGCTGGTGATGATGGGTGTAGATAGAAGAAATTAACTACAGTATCTACATTTACAGCATGAGCAATGTAATTACATGTTATAGCAACTAAAGAGAAAACTATAAAGATTATAAATGAAAATGGATAATACTTTAAGTTTTCTTTTTTTCCGGCTTGGAAAGATACAAAAGTAAAAGCATTAATTCCAACTAGAATAATATGAAATATAGCACTATACAATGATAAGAAGATGTAATCTGGTTTTAACATTGCAGAAGGATTAACAAAATAAGCAATGGTAGCTGTTAAGGATACAAAAGATAAATAACTAATAAAAGTTTTTTGAATTTTTTCATTTTTTACAAAGTACATCAATATTAAGATATACATTGGAGTTGAACATATTTGAAAAGGAATTAAAGATAGATCAGCAACTCCAACAGCAAATGAAAAGATAATTTTAATAACTTCTAAACCTATTAATGAGAAGCCTGTTATTGTTAATGCTAATCTTTTTTTCTTATCATATTTTTCGTCTTGATAACGATATCCTAAATACGTACAAACTGCAAAAACTAATACAGCAAGCACAATCATAATTATATGTAATGCACCAAATTTGGTTGGTTTATTAGTCCACATAAACATCACTTCTACTTTCTAAATAAACAATCAATAATTAAATTATATGAATTTCAAAGTTAACTTTCGATAACAAAAAAATAATATAATTTATTAATTAGATTATGAATAATTATTTGATTTTAGTCAAATGATTTCTAAATTTAAAGTTAAGTTACACAAAAAAAACATTGTTAATAAATAACAATGTTTCATTTTAAAATATTATTTTATATTAAAATAACTACAAATGTTAAAGCTAAAACAAGTACAAAACCAAAACATACCATACCAAGAGCAAATGAGAATGTTGATGTTTCATCATGAAAGTAGTCTTGAACAGTTAAAGCAATACCATAATATTTTTCTGCATATTTATGTGGATTCTTTTTATTTGGTTTTATTTTATCTATAAGCATACCTAATTTATAACTAATTGGATATTTATTGTATGAATATGTATGCGATTTTAAGATTGTTTTTCTTAATAAATAAATTGTTCCATCTACTAATAATGATAAGCCTTTTAATAGATATAATAAGCCAATAGTTAAGTATCTTAATATATTAATAAATAATGTTGAAATGTATGATAAAACACCTAAAATAAATGTCATAAATGCTTTAATAATAAAGACATAAATCTTTTCTAAATCTAAGAATGAAGGCCATACATTTACATATTCTTTATTTTTAATTAATAATAAACGAACAACTACTCCATATAAGAAAGCACCAATTAATAAAGAAATTAAAGCACCTTCAATACATTCCCACGAAAAGAAATGTATTGTATGTTCTAAAGGCTCAACATTAAAGAAATCCATTGCTGCACCTGATAAAGGTACATTAATTATGTTTGGAATAACTCCAAAAAGTGGAATTATTAGTACTGAAGTAATAAGAATAACTTTAGTTAATGGAGAACAATAATTTTTCATATTGTCAAATTTTTCTTGTTTTTCTGGATCATTATTTTTTTCGATAAATAAATTAACAAAAAGTTTTGTCATATATGCAATTGTTAATCCACCAGAAATTAAGAATATCCATTCGACTATTTTAAAGTAAATGAATTGTCCACCAACTAATTCGTTTATATGAATATATTCGACAATAGATTCATGAATCATAGTTTTTGAAACATAACCATTAAATCCAGGAATACCCATTATTCCTAATGCACCTATTAAGAATACCACCATAAATAATGGTTTTTTGCGACCAAAACCTTTGATGTCATTTAAATTAAGTGTATGTAAATTCATTGCTACTAAACCAGCACTCATAAATAAAACTAATTTAATTGATGAATGATTTATCATATGTAGTAATGCGCCTTGACCAGCAATGCCACCTTCTTCTCCTAAAAGTGTCATCATAGCAATGCCTACTAAAATAAAGCCAATTTGAGACATTGACGAACAAGCAAGAGTTCTTTTTAAATCAACAGAGAATAAAGCTAGTAGTGCTCCAAAGAACATAGTAATAACAGCGAAAACTAATAATGTGTGGCCCCAAGAAACATTTGCAAAGAAAATATTTGATGTTATTACGATAATGCCATAAACTCCCGTTTTTGTAAGAATACCTGAAAGTAATGCACTTGCAGGAGCAGGAGCAACTGGGTGTGCTTTAGGTAACCATATATGAAGTGGATACATACCTGCTTTAGCACCAAATCCTAATAACATTAAGATTCCTGAAGTGAAAATATACGGTGTGACTCCATTTGTTTTAATGTAATCTTTAATTGTTTCAAATGAATACGTACCTGTTTTAAAATAAAGCATAAACATACCCATTAATAGAATCATTCCTGAAACAACTGCAACTGCTAGATATGTACCACCAGCTTTCATTGTTTCTTCTTTTTCATCATGAATAACTAAAGGATATGATGCAAATGACATTATTTCGAAGAAAATAAATGTAGTGAGTAAATCATTTGAAAAGAAGACACCAACAACACCTGATAAAGTTAATAGATAAAAGAAGTAATAACGATCTTTGTTAGTGTAATGTTGCATATAATCTTTAGAAAATGTAATTGTTGCAAGCCATAAAAAGATAGATACAGTTGCATAAATTACTCTAAACGTATCCGCTTTAAAGGATAGCGACATTCCACATATGGAAGGAATAATTATTTCTTTTGTTCCATTATTTATAAATAATATGATTAAAATAATCATTAAAATCATTTCAATTAAATTTATAAATATGGAAAATATTTCTCTAAGTTTAGGAAATTTCTTAGAAATGAAGAATGAAATAATTCCAAAAATCATTGGAAAAAATATTAAAAATAAAATAAGAAATGACATATTAGATAACACCTCCTAAAAGCAAAGAAGATATTAATTCCACAAATGGTTGTGAGACGATACCTAATACTATAGAAAGAACACTAAATACAATAAATGTTGTTAAATATAATTTATTTGGTTCATGTGCTTTATCATATATTTCTTGGTTAATTTCACTTGGTTTATACATAAATGCTCTAAATGGAATATTTAAAGTATATATTGCTGTAAGTAGTGCAGAAACTAAAATGCAACCAATTCCTATATAACTAAATGCATTTCCTAATTCAATACTTGCCATACCTATATACCATTTTGAAATAAATCCAGCAAATAATGGAACTCCAATTAAAGATAAAGATGCAATGATAAAATTTATAAATGTTATTGGCATTTTTTTACCGAGGCCATTTAATTCATAAACATAGTGTGCACCAGAATTTTTGATAATAGCACCACAAGTAAAGAATAAGCATATTTTAGCAAAGGAATGGAATAACATATGAAGTACTGCAGCTATTAATCCAGTTTTATTCATAAAGGAAACTGCTAATAAAATATATGATAGGTTTGATATAGTAGAGTAGGCTAGTCTTCTTTTGAAATGTTGTTCCTTTAATGCCATCATAGATCCATATAATATTGTTATAGATGACATTATTATAGTTACAACTTGAACCCATGTATTAGACATTAATTCATAATTGAAATTATAAAATGTTGTTCTCATAATAGCAAAGACACCTGCTTTAACTACTGCAACAGCGTGCAATAAAGCAGTAGTTGGTGTAGGAGCAGCACCTGCCATTGGTAGCCAAAAGCATAGTGGAAAAACAGCTGACTTAACACCAAAACCTAAAAATGTTAAAAGATATGCCACTAAAGTATAAGGACTAATTGTTTCGGTTAGACCTCCGAAAACAAATTCACACGAACCACTTAAATGTAAAAGAATAATTAATCCAACTAAAGCAAGAGAAGAACCAGTTAGTGAAAAATATAAGTAATAACGACCAGCTTTCCTAGCTTCAGGTGTATATGTATGAACGATAAGAGGTAACGTGACGATTGTTAATAATTCATAAAAGATAAATAATGTAAATAGATTACTTGCAAATGCTATACCTAGGACAACACCAAAAGTCATCACATAGTAAGCATTGTATTTTTCTTTACGTTCTTCATCTTTCATATAAGCATAAGAATATAAAAGTGAGAAAGGCCATAATAATGAAACCATTCCAGCAAAAATTTTACCTAAACCATCTAGTTTAATTCCTATATTAATTTTGTCTGATAAGGTAATAATTTTTGATGTGTCACTATTTATAGTAAATAAGAAAACAAAAGTAATTATAGAAGTAAGAATGACACTAACTAATGAAATGGTTTTATAAATTTTTTCATTAGTAAAATTCACTATTCTCAAAACTATCCCAGTTATAATCGGTATTAAGAGAGGAATTAATAAAAATAAGCTACTCATAATATCACCTCTAGAATAAGAAACCTTGAACTGCAGTAATAATATAATTTGAGAAGATACCAATTAAAACTGATGCAACAGTTAAAATAATTAAAACTGTAGACATTAATTTATCTTCTTTTACTTTTGTAAATTCTTGATTTTTATTTCCTGGGAAGAAAGCTTTGATAGTAATAGGTAATAAGTAAAGAGCTGTAAAGACAGCGGATGTTAATAAGACAATACATGAAATAATACCAACAACATTAGATCCACTATTTAAGGCACCCATAGCTAAATACCATTTTGAAGTGAATGGACCTGTAGGTGGGATACCAATTAAACCTAATGAACAAATTGTATAACACCACATTGTGATAGGCATTTGCTTTCCAACACCAGTAAGTTCATCAACATTATGTTTTTGTAAATTGTGAATCATTATACCTGCTACTAAAAATAAGCAAACTTTAATACATGCATGTGAAGCAATATGAATAAAAGAACCAGCAAGTGATTGTTCATTTAATAAGCTTATACCTAATAAAATATATGATAATTGAGAAACTGAAGAATAAGCCAAACGTTTCTTTAAATTATTTTGTAACAATGCAAGACCTGAACCAAGTAAAATGGTTATCAAAATTAATGTAATCCAAGTATATTGTAACCATGTTCCTTTTATAAAGTCAGTACCAACTATAAAGAATAGAATACGAATAATGAATAATACACCAGCTTTTGTAATAATACCAGAAAGAACTGCTGAAGCAGGAGCTGGAGCAACAGGGTGAGCTGTTGGTAACCATTCTTGTAAAGGGAACATACCTGCTTTTGTTCCAAAACCTATAAATGCCAATAATAAAGAAACTAATATCAATGTTTTATGAGCATTAGCTTGAGTTAAATCTAAGGAACCACCTAAGACAAATTCACAGCCATTAGTTGTATATGCATATAAAACAAAAACAGCAAATAATCCTAAGAAAGCACCACCAATTGAATAGAATAGATATTTTATAGCAGCACTGATAGATTCTTTAGTTTTATCGTATAGTACTAATGGCATTGAAAGTAATGTTAACATTTCAAAGCCAAGATAAAGCGTAATTAAATTACCAGAATAACATAATAATAAAAGCGTTGCTTCTGACATTAAATAAAATGAAAAGAATTTATTTGAGTTTTCATCATGTTCAAAATATTTAAATGCATATAAACTTACTAATAAGAAAATAATAGAAATTACAATAGCAAAGAAATTTGATACGCCATCATTTTTAAATAAAATAATTAAATCATTAGTTAATTTGAAAAGTACTATTCTTTGTCCACTAAAGATAGTTAAAAGGATAACACAAAGAACAATTAAAGCTGATAATGAAGAAATTAAAATATTAATCAACTTTTTGTTTTTTGTTTTTAAAAAATGTACTACTATTCCTAATATTAACGGAACAAGAATTGAAATAAACATAAAAATAAACATATCTTTTTTCCTCCTATGCAAACATATCTAAGCCTTTTTGAACTATTACAATTATATAAGGCAATGAGCCAATAAGAATGTTCATTACAGAAAATCCAATAACACTAATTTTAAAAGATAAAGAACTTTTTTCTTTGATATTATTGATTTTAGAATCTTCTAGTGGAGCATATATTGTAATAATTGTTCTTAAGAAATAAATAGTATTTAATAAAGTTGAAATAACTAATGATGCAAGTGCAAGTGAAACTTGAAGTGTTGATATAGTTGCATCTAATGCGCCCATAATTAATAAACATTTTGTTGCAAATCCAGCAAAGAAAGGGAAACCTACCATTGATAAAGAACCAATTGTATAACCTATGCCAGCCATTATATCTCTTTTTCCAGAACCTCTTAATGAACTAAATTTCGCATCGCCATTAGAAACATCGATTAATCTATTACTAGAAACAAATAGTAAAGGTTTTGTACAAGCGTGACAAAGTATTTGTATAATTGCACCTACCATACCTGCTGGTCCTAAACCAATACCCATATAAATATAACCAATTTGAGCTGCTGAAGAAAACGAAATCATACGATTTATTTTTCCTTGCCTAATAGCAGATATAGAACCAAAAATCATTCCAAGTGTACCAACTATTAGATAAATACCAGTTAATTTTAAGGAGTTAATATTATCCCAACCAATAGTGCGATAAATAATCTTAATAAGTAAAATAATATAACCTTTTGAAATTACTCCTGAAACGATTGAGGCTGATGTAGTGGTAGACTCACCATATGCATCAGGCATCCAGAAATAAAATGGGAACATACCTGACTTAATGCCTAATCCAACTGATATTAGTAAGCATGAACAAATAATAGCAGGTATATTTTTATTATTAGTTACTAAAGTAGTTATAGCATCTTTGATATAACTCATAGATAAATAGCCAGTTAAGTCATATAAGAAAATTATGCCAAGTAAAAACAATCCAGATCCGATTAAATTAAATATCATATATCTAATTGCAGCAACAGTAGTATTTCCTTTTTCTTTAATCATAATTAAGCCTATACTTGCTAATGTTGAAATTTCTAGAAAAACATATCCAGTAAAGACATCATTAGTATAAATTAGAGCAATTAAAGCTACTAAAACTAGGTTTAATAAAACATACATAAAGTGTTCTTTACTTTCACTTATATCTTCTTTAATATGTTTTTGACCTCCAAGTAATGAAAGTAAAATAATAAGAGGGAAAAATATTGCAAATATTGATTCTAATACTCCAAATCTTATTTCATTACAATAAGGAGCAGGGAAGTGACCCATAGGATATTCAATACTTCCTTCTTTTAAAGTTAAAATTAAAACACAAATTCCAAAAACAATTGAAATACAATCAACGATAATAGTAATAATACGAGAAGCCTTACCTTTTAAAATTGCACATAAAACTACGGCAACAAAAGCTAAGATAATTGTAAACAAGGGGAAATTTTTAAAGAATTCCATATTTAGTCCTCCTTGTTTTTGTGTATCGCATGATACACTTCATCTAAATTTAATGTGTGATATTTTGAATATAATCTTACTGTAAGTGCTAATGATATTGCAGTTACAGAAACAGAAACAACAATACCTGTTAGAACTAAACCGGCTGGAATTGGATTTACATAGTAAGAAGGATCTGTGCTTCCATTATTTAAAATTGGTGGAACACGATCACCTTCAATATAACCCATAGATGCTAAAAATAGGTATGTTCCAGTATCCATGATATTTAGGCCAATAATTTTCTTTAACAAATTTCGATGAAATAAGAGAAGAGCAAACCCAATACCAAATAATAAAATGGCAACTACTTCTACCAAGTGATCAAGTA
This sequence comes from Bacilli bacterium, assembly GCA_051872335.1. GTDB lineage: Bacteria > Bacillota_I > Bacilli_A > RFN20 > CAG-826 > SUG2458. The sequence goes on from JBJEDT010000002.1 coordinate 22,413, forward strand.
AAGCTTGTAGCATATTAGATTTCTCCTTTCTTAAATAATGAATAAAATCCAAACATTGTGCATGTAACTACTAGACCAACACATACATTTAAAATAAAAATAATACCACCACTTAAGATAGCTCCAGGTTCACCTAGAGGAATTGCAGAATGCATTCCATTAGCGCCTGTGAAAAATGAATATGTTTTACATCCACAATAAGTTAATAATGAGATTGATGTGATTACTTTAAAAGATTTTTGTTTAAAGAATCTTTCTGAATTATTAAATCCAAATGCAATCGAATAAAGAATTAAACCTGCCCCCATAATAGCACCACCCGAGAATCCTCCTCCTGGTGAAATTGATCCATTTAAGACTACATAAGCACCAAATAATAAAATAATTGGAACAAGAATGGAACATGTTATTTGTAAAATTGGATCTTGAACAATTTTGAATTTTTCTTTTAATGTCGCATTATCTTTAAATCCTTGTAATAAAATCATTACACATGTTACAGCAGTAAATAAAACAAATGATTCACCAAGTGTATCAAAAGCACGATAATCCAAAATCATTCCGGTTACAAAATTAGTTGCTCCTGTATCCGTTATTCCATCTTTAATATACTTATCTATAATTTCATTTAGTGTAGGATTGTTTAATTCATCACCAAATATAGGTAAAAAGGTAACGCAATATAATAAAGAACAAATAAATAATAAAGAAGCTACAATTGCTATAAAATAATAAATTCCAGATTGTAATTTATGTGATTTTTTCTTTATTACAGCTGTTGTATGTAGATTTGGTTTTTTAGCTTTTATATCATCTTCTTGCTTAACAACCAAATCTTCATCTTTTTCAATATTAGAAAGTAAATCTTCACTTTCGCCTAAAAAGTTTTTATTTTTCATCAGATTCACCTTCTTTTATCTCTACTTGAGTTGATTCATCGAGTGTAATATTTTCATTCTTTTTATTTTCAACATTATTTAAGTTAGAATCAATTTGCTTAATTTTCTTTAGTGTCAAGAAAAATAAGACACTTGTTACACCTGCTCCAACAGCAGCTTCAGTGATTGCTAAATCAGGAGCTTGTAAAAGAACCCATATAACAGACATAACAACAGAATAAGAACTAAAAATAATAATAGATGTTAATAAATTTCTACTTAATGCAGCAGCAATAGCACAGACAACTAAAAAGACTAATAAAATAATTTCAAAAACTTGCATTAGTTGTCACCCTCTTTCTTTTGTTCTATTTCTTCGTCATTAGTTCTAGTTTGATTTACTTCGTTTTTAACTTGGTCGTCTGTTAAGACTTCTAGTTTTGAAATAAAGTGACTTGAAATAGGACTTGTTAACCATAGAAAAATGACGATAAAGAATAGTTTTATTGAAGTCGCATTAAACCCATTTGCAATAGCTAATCCTAATACAATGCAAAATAATCCCATAGTATCTAATAAAGCAGCAGAATGCATTTTATTTAAAACAAATTTAAATTTATAAATTCCTATAATACCTACGATGAAAAGGAAAAGCCCTAAAAGAATAAAGAAAGCAGAAAAACCAAAAGTTAACCAAGTCATTATTTATCTTCCTCCTTTTCATCTTTTTTATCTTCTTCAATTGTAGGAATAATATTTGTAGCTTTATGTTCTTCGATGTAACGATTGATAAAAACATTACTTAAAACTACAACTGATAAGAATGAAATTAAAACATAAATAATACATACATCACTTAAATATGATTGTTTTAAAAAAACTGAAAGAATGGCAATAATAGAAGTAACTAATGTACCAGTCATATTTATAGTAACAATACGATCAGTTACTCGAGGTCCTTTAATTGTTTTGATGAGAACAAATAATAGACCAATACCTAAAAGACATAATGTTCCAATAATTAAATATTCAAAAGCTTGTTCAGGTGTCATTATTTTTTGCCCTCCATTCTTCTTAAAATTTTTACTAATGCACTATTTTCTATTCCATCAAAGTATTCTTTTCTTAAACAATGGACGATGAAAACACCTCCACTTGTTTTACTTTTATCACAAGAAATAGTGATAGTTCCTGGAGTAAGAGTAATAGAATTTGCAAGTAAAGAAATTAATAATTCATTTTCTAAATCAATATTGATTTTTATGATTTGTGGTTCTGGATTTTGTTTTCTTTTTAATATTAAGGAAACTACTTTAAGATTAGAAACTATGACATTAAAAAACAAAACAATACCATAAGCGATAAATAAATGAATATGTTTTATAAAAAAGATATCAGTTTTGAAATTCCATTTTGTAAATTTAATCATAAACCAATATATTAAACTACTTAATAAAAGGCCAATGATAACAATTTGTAGAAATTTTGTATCTAATGCAAAATGGGCATTTAACAGCAACCATATAAGAAAAATGATTATAAACATTTTTCCACCTTCTTTCACCTTTTCAACTATACCACTACATAATTTTTAAATCAATTATTACATAGTAATAAGTAATACATTAATAATATATGTATATATCGAAATTTTAACTTTTTCGTAATATAAACAATAAAAAAATGCAAAAAATGTTTTTTTTCTCAAAACTAATGTTTATTAGTGTTATAATACTTTTGTTAAAGGAGAGATTTTAAATGAGTTTATTTAGTTCTAGCATAGGTAGACATTTAAACGGCCATAAAGAATTATCTAAGCATGCCGAAATAATTGATCTTCGTGCGAAAGCTGGACAAAAAGTTTATTTTCCTACTATTTGTTCTAATAACACATCACTAAATGTTTTAGTAAAACCTGGTGATAAAGTTAAAGCTGGACAAAAAATAGCAGAAAGAACTGATTTTTATGTTCCAATTTATGCATCTGTATCAGGTACTGTTTTAGAAGAAGAAGTTCTATATAGTACAAATGTCAATAAACCTATTAAGCACATCGTTATTGAAAGCGATGGTACTCACAAACAAAATAGAAAACTAAAAACTGTAACTTTAGAAAGCACTCAAGAGGAAATCTTTAAGGCTATTAAAGAAGCAGGCTTAGTTGGCTTAGGGGGTGCTGGGTTCCCAACTTATGTAAAATATAATAACCCACAAAACATTCATACTTTACTTGTTAATGGAGTTGAATGTGAACCATTCTTAACAACTGATTATGTTCAAATGACAAATGATGTTGATTACTTAATGAGTGGTTGTGAACTATTAATGAAAGCAAGTGGAGCAGAAAAAGCTATCATTGCAATTAAAGTCCATAAAGAAGATGTTAAAAATGCAGTTAGTAGTAGACTACCTGAACATCCAAACATTAAATTAGTTGAAGTTCCTGATAAATACCCAATGGGATGGGAAAGAACTTTAATTAAACAAATATTTAAAAAGACATATAATAAACTACCTTCTGAAGTAGGTGTTGTTATTAATAATGGTCAAACAGTAATTGAACTTGCAAAAGTTTTACTTAAAGGTCATCCAATGACTGAAAGATTAGTTACTGTATCAGGTGATGCAATCAAAGAGCCTCACAATGTTTTAGTTAATATTGGTACTCAAGCTAAAGAATTAATTGAAGCATGTGGTGGTCTTACAGAAGAAGATTGCAATTTAATTCCTGGTGGACCAATGTGTTCTAAAGCTGTCAATAATGATGTATTCCCTATTAATATGCAAATGGGTGCTCTTACTATTTTAAAGGTAAGAACATTTGTAGAAGAACCATGTTTAAGATGTGGTGCTTGTACTGGTCATTGTCCAGCAGGACTTCAACCAGTTGAAATTAGAAATGCATTAAAAGCAAAAGATTACGATAGATTATTAAAACTTGATGTCTTATCTTGTGTTGAATGTGGTATGTGTTCATATTCTTGTCCATCAAGAATCGAATTAACAGATGCAGTTAAGAACGCAAAACCAGTCGTTAAATTCAAGATGGCACAAGCTAAGAAATAAGGAGGTAAGAAAATGGCTTTTAAGACAAATTCAGCTCCTTATCAAAGAGCTAAAAAATCAACTCTACAAATTATGATAGAGTTAGCAATTGCGCTTGCAATTGTTTGGATTGCTGCAGTCGTAACAACATTTATTAAATTAGGTTCTTCATATGGAGTTAAATCTATTTTATTAATGTTAGTCTCAGTAGGTGTGACAGCAGTATGTGATGTTTTAACAACATTATTTAGAAATTTAAAAGTTCTTAAAGGTAAAGAACTTGGTAAGAAAATTGTTTATGATTTGGTTCATAACTATTCCTGGATTACAGCAATGATTCTTACTTTAATTTGTCCAGTATGGACAAGTTACTACGCAATTATTTGTGGCTCAATTTTTGCTACATTAGTTGTTAAAAACTTCTTTGGTGGCTTCGGTTCAAATATTTTCAACCCAGCTGCTTTTGGTAGAATTTTCATTCAATTATGTTTCTCATTAGCAGTTCCTGCTGGAATTACTAGTGGAGTTGTTTCTGGAGCTACATTAACAAGTTTTGTTAATTCAAGTCAACAATGGTTAGGGGCTTTAGAAATTGATGGATATGGAATTCAAGAAATTTTATTAGGTACTTATTTTGGTACAATGGGTGAACCTTTCACACTCCTACTTTTAGTTCTAGGGGTTGTCCTTGCTATTAGGGGAGATATTAACTGGAGAGCTCCTGTATTCTATGTTGGAACAACAGCTATTATCTCAATCTTAATCGCATTAGTATTAGGATTTGAAAATCCTTTACTCTATGTTGTATATCACTTAGGTTTAGGTGGATTAATGTTTGGTGCTGTATTTATGATTACAGATCCTGTTACTACACCAACTTCACCAGTAGGTAATTGCTTTGTGGGAATATTTGCTGCTTTGATGACAGTTTTATTAAGAATTGCTACAAACGGTGCTGAAGGTGTTGTATATTCAATTGCTCTTGTTAATTTAATTACTCCAGCTATTGATAGAATTTGTTCTGGTAAGACTTCAGCTCATAAAGGTGCTAAATATGGAGTAACATTTGGTACTTTAGCAGCTTCAATCTTATTATGTGTAGGTTGCTCATGGGCATTAAATGGTGGACGTGAAGTAAATGAACTTAATGGTATTTCACGTAAAGAATATGATGAATTGAAATCATATGTTTCATTCGAGTTTATGGATGATAACAATTATGAATTCATGAAATATGAAAAAGAATTAGGTAATTACGATTCATTAACAACTGTTGGTAATTGTCAAAAAGCTTATAATGTTGTTGATGAAAATAATAATGTTGTAGCTGTCGTTTACTGTGTTAAGGTTGATAATATTCATATTGAAACAGAGTATGCTAGTGGTAATGTAACAGCAATTGGTTATGTAGCTATTTCAACTTCAACTGATCAAATTATTGATATCACATTAACTCAAGTTCCAAATGTAAGTGGATATTCAAGTAAAGTTAATAATGGTGTAAATGATTTTGATTATACAAATAAAGATATTTTATCAGAAGATCCTGCAAATATTATTTCAGGAGCTACATATTCTGCTGTTGGTGTTAAAGAGTTAGCACAAAAAGCTTTTGATGTATATCAAGGCGAATATAAAGCATAGGAGGTAAGAAGAATGAATAAATTAGTTAAATTACCATTATTCCTAGGTGCAGTTGGTTGTCTTTGTGGTGGTGTTCTTGCTTTAGTTAATCACTTTACAGAACCTGTCATTAAAGAAAACGAAGAGAAAAAAGCTAATGCAGCTTTCTATGAACATTTCTCAAATTTTGATAAAAAGAATACTGTTGCAGTAAGTGATACATTAGCTGCCTCTGGTGTAACTCAAAAATATTATGCATTTGATGCGTCGAAAACATACATTGGAACAATTTATGAGTGCTCAGTAGTTGGTTATGCTGGTAAATCAAGTCCAATTAAATTTACAATATCATTTGCTAATGGACAACCTAATCATTATGTTGCTTTATCGCATGCTGAATCAAATGTTGGTAAAATATTTATGGATTGGTTAGCAGGAGATGTTGATGGCAATAGATTAAGTAATCTTGAAGCCGGTAAAACATTTTCAGGATCAACTGTAACATATGCTGCAGTTAATTCAGCAGTTACAGTTTGTTCGGCAGATTATTTAGCTGAATTAGTTAATACACCAACTTATGTAGAGGGGGCTGAATAATATGAAAAAGTTAAAAACATTTTTAAACGGATTATTATTCGAAAATCCTACATTAGTAATTTTCTTAGGTATGTGTCCTGCTCTAGGTACTACTAATACTGTTGAAAATGCAACTTATATGTCACTATGTGTATTATTTGTTTTATTACTATCTAACATAATTATCTCTTTAATTAGAAAGATAGTTCCTAACGAAGTTAGAATTCCAGTATATATCATTATTATTGCAACATTAGTTACAATCGTTGATATGTTATTCCACGCATATTTGCCTGATAAAGTATATTCTTCATTAGGTTCATTCATTTCATTAATTGTTGTTAACTGTATTATTTTAGGTAGAGCAGAATCATTTGCTTCTAAAAATAGTGTAGGAGATTCAATTATTGATGCATTAGGTTATAGTGCTGGTTTTGCTGGAGCAATTATTATTGTTGCTTTATTTAGAGAATTAGTTGGTACTGGTTGTTTATCTTGGGGAAGTAGTACAATTGAATTATTCCCTAATTATGCTATTTCTTTATTTGCATCTAATGCTGGGGCATTCATTGCTCTTGGTATTGTTGTAGCAGCATTCTCAGCAATTATGAGTGCTTGTCAAAATCGTAAAGCAAAAAAAGCTGAAGCAGCTAAAAAAGCTGAAACAGCTACAAAGTAAGGAGGATTAAGATATGGAATTATTTGCTATCGCATTTGCTGCTTTATTAGGCAGTAATATTATCCTTTCAAGATTCTTGGGAATTTGTCCTTTCTTAGGTGTTTCAAAGAAGACATCAAGTGCTGTTGGAATGGGCTTAGCTTTAATAGCTGTAGTTACACTTTCATCACTTTTATGTTTTGCTCTTGATAAACTACTTGTTTTACTTGGTATGGCAAGTTACCTTGAATTAGTTGTCTTTATTCTTGTAATTGCTTCATTTGTTCAATTACTTGAATTTTTCTTAAAAAGATTTGTTCCAAGTCTTTATAAATCATTAGGTGTATATCTTCCTTTAATTACTACAAACTGTGTTGTATTACAAGTTTGTTTAGATCTTGTTTCTAGAGAATATAATTTATTGCAAACTTTAGTTTATGCAGTTAGTGTCTCAGCAGGTTATATGCTAATCATTGTTCTTTTCTCTTTAATTAGAACTCGTTTAGATAATCAACCTAATATGCCAAAAGCTTTTAAAGGAAATGCAATTGCTTTAATAACAGCAGGCTTAATGGCTATGGCTTTCATTGCATTTAGTGGTTTTAGCTTCTAATGTTATTAACTCAAGAAACTGGTAATATATGGGTTCAAATAGGTATTTTACTAGTATGTATTGCTTTATTTGTAGGTACTTATTTGTTAAACAAACATACAAAAAAACCAGAAGGGTGTGAAGAAGTTAGTGAACATTGTATAGGTTGTACAATTACTACATGTTCACATCACCCTGATAATTCTAAAGATAATTCTAAAGATAAAGGAGAAGAAAAAAATGATTGAAATATTAATTGCAATGGCTGTTTCATTAGGTATTGCTGCTCTATTAGGCTTTGGACTTGCACTTGCTGATAAATTCTTAAGAGTTGAAGAAGATCCACGAATTGAAAAAGTAACTTCAATGCTACCTGGTGCAAACTGTGGTGGCTGTGGTTTTCCTGGATGTTCAGGTTATGCTTGTGCAGTTGTTGAAAAGAAAGTTGATTCATTAGCAGCTTGTAAAGTATCAAAACCAGAAGCAAAAGAACAAATTAAAGCTTATTTAAAAGAAACACCAGGTCCTGATGGAACTACTATCGAATTGAAATAAATTAAATGGCCGCAAGGCCATTTTTTTATTAAAATTCATATAATATAAAGTTTTAATTCGATAAAAATATATTGATTTAGATATATGCTTTTGATAAAATATAGTTGTCTTAAAAATGGAGGTAGACAGACAATTATGAAAAATTCAAAATTATTATTAATTCCTGCTGTTCTTGCTCTTGGATCATTAGCATCATGCGGCGGAACAAAAGAAGTTTCTGTTGGTTTAGGCTATGAAGCATCATTCGGTCAATCATATGGCGTATACCAAGTAGAAGTAACTGCAGCATCTGTTGGTTTTGATGCTAAAGGTAAAATCGTTGATGCAAGATTTGATACAGTTCAAGTTAAACAATCAGCTGTAGCATCAGATGACTCATTCGTTTTTGCTACACCATCTGCAACAAATGAAAATGGTGTAAAATCAAAACTAGAATTAGGTAAAGACTATGCTATGAAAGGTGTTAGTGCTATCGGTGCTGAAGTTGATACTCAAATCGAAGCATTCGCAGATTTCTGTGTTGGTAAAACAGTAGAAGAAGTTAAAGCTGCTGAATCAATCGAAGGTGTTTCAATTTACTATGGTTCTTATGTAAATGCTCTTGAAAAAGCTTATGCTTCAAAAAGAGAAGCTGTAAAATACAAAGGCGAATTAAAAGCTGGTGTTGGTATGGCTGGTACAGTTAGTGCTAAAGGTGAAACATCAATCACAGTATGTGCTGCATTAGTTGCTGATTCAAAAGTTGTTGCTTCATATACAGACTGTGTTGTCCACACTGCTGAAGCTGCTTCAGGTGAATCTGGTGTAGTATTATCAACAAAAGCTAATAAGTATGTTGTTGATGGAAAAATCACATCTAAATATGATTTAGGTTCAGCTTATGCTATGGGTAATGCTGAAACTGGCGTTTTAGAATGGAATGTTCAAGCTGAAAACTTTGATGCTGCATTAGTTGGTAAAACAGCTGATGAAATCAAAGCATTAGAAGAAATTGAAGGTTGTACAATTACAGCTACTGCTTTAATTGCTGCTGCTGCTGAAGCTGTCACATATTCAGGCTTAGAACACGTTGGTCCACAAGCTGAATAATTAGAATTTAATTATTAAAAAGTTGCTATCTAGGTAGCAACTTTTTTTGTTTATTTTGATTAATAGATAGGGTAATATATAAATAGGTGAATTTATGAAAAAGGTATCGGTTTATTTATTACTTATATGTTTATTATCATCTTGTAGTTTGAAATATAATTATGAGGTTGATCCATATGATGTTATCGGTGTTATTGATGATAATGGTGAATATATTTCAGCATTAAACTCTTTTGTTAAATTACAAATGTATAATGAAAATGAATTAAAAGAAGTTAGATCTTCTTTTTCAAGTACAATTCAAAAGACACATATTATTTCTGATAGTTATCATTCTTACCTTGGATATAATAATGTAAAAACAATCAATGATAATTATGGAAATGATGCATTACAAGTCGATCCTTTGTTGATTGACTTAATAAATAAAGGTATCGAATTAACAAAATTAACTAAAGGAATTTATAATATTACAATGGGTCAAACTATTTCTTTATGGAGTAATGCATTTAGTAATGTTGATAGTTCTTCTAAAGGTGATGATCCTGATCATGAAGATATTGAAAAAAGTTTGTCTTCGATTATTAATTATAATGAAATTGATAATTATATTAAAATAGATTATGACAATTCAACTATAAAAATCGAAAATAAGGTTGATGCTTTATTACCCGTATCTTTAAACTTTGGAGGCATTTCTAAAGGATTTGCTTTGGACCAAGTAAATGATTTATTTTTGAATAATCAACCAGGAATTATTTCAGCTGGATCTTCTTCTATATCCTTAAAAGGTACTTTTCCATTAAGTAATAGGAAATACTATTTAATTAACATTAGGGAACCTTCTTTTTATTCTTCATCTCAACAAGAAGTATTTTTACAGTTAGGATTAGAAAAATACACAAATATTTCAAATTCTGGAGATTATGAAAAGTTTTTCTTTACAAAAGATACTAATACATTAAGATCTCATATTATAAATGCATCGACAGGTTATAGTGATAATTATCATCGTTCGGCAATTGTATTTAGTGATACATATTCGTATGTTTTAGATGTTTTATCAACAACACTTATGAATCTTGAAACTCTTGAAGAAATTAAAGATATGGTAAAAACATTTGAGGATTTTTATGAAACTTCCATTGCCTATTGTATTATTGATGATTATAATAATGGTTTTAAATTATCTGTTAATGAAAAATTTAATAATTGTGTTATACAAAATAAAATATCCTCGATAATCAAGGATATTCAAGTAATTAAGAATTAAATAAATGTTCGATGTGGTGGTCGACTTTTGATAGAACTAAAGAGGTTAATAAAGCTGTAAGAAGTCCTGTAATGATTCCAGATATCATCAAAATTGGATAATACATTACAAGACCAAAAGTATTATAGATTATTGATACAGCAATCATTTGTCCTACACCATGGAAAACAGCACTTACACAAGAAAGCCCATAAATTGAGAATTTTTTGATATAGTACAAAATAACTACAATTAGAGTTGATAAAAACCAACCACTTAAACTTAAAATGAAAGCTACTGAAAATAAACCAGTTCTTAATAATCCGACAATCAGTACTCTTAAAAAGCCAATCGAAATGTATTCTTTTGGTGAATAATAATATAAAATGACTAATCCAATTGTATTTGCAAGGCCTAATTTGACTCCAGGAATTGCAATCGGCAGTGGTATCATCGATTCAACTAGATTTAAAATTATTCCTAATGCTAGGAATAAACTTAATCTAGTTATTTTTTTAATTGTTTTACTTGATTTAGAAGTCTTTTCCATAATATCTTACACCTCCAAATCCAAGAGTTTCATTACCTTCACTAGAATCAGTTGAATTTATTACAACTCGAATATCATTAGGAATACAAACAATTGGTAAATTTGTTATATTTACCCATCCTTGTTTTTCACATGTTAAATTTGGACATGTAACATCATGAACACGTATTCCTTTATCTTTATTAATATCAATATAAAAATCACCTAATAAATCAGGATATTTTTCTTTTGTTAAAACGACTGTATAAGTTTCTTCAAGTTTATCGATTTCAGTGCGATATTCTTTTAATTCTTCACCTTTGTAATATATACAAACATATCTTTCACCAGAAAATGAACTATTATAGATAAAAATTCCCACCATCAAAGATATTGCTGCTATAGCACTAGCAACAATAATTATAATATCAACAACTTTAAATTTTAATGAAAAATTCCTATTCATAATACACCTTGCAATTTGAAGTTTCTACTTTAATATCATCTTTTAAAATAGAATCAATGTAAATATTTAACGAATCATCTTTTTGTGTATCCATAATAATTAATGATAAATCTTTATCAGGATACTTAGATAATAGATTATCTCTATATGTAAAACATTGATCTAAAGGTAGATTAACAAACATTGTTGATAAAGCATCAAGTTCAGCATTGGAGAATGTCTTTGAAATAATAGTTACGCTTGAATGTTCTTGACTACATTCTCCAGTGTAAGGATTTACGATGTGATGACGATATAATTTGTTGTCATTTTCTATATTTATATAGTAAGATTTTTGATTATAATTACCTGAAGTTGAAATTCCATAATCATAGTCAACCTTTAATGAAAAAGCTATTTCTCTAACAATTGATCCACCTTTTCGAGGATCAGCAAAACTAAATTTTTGATAACCTTTTTCAAAAAATGTTGGTGCAGTTACTGAAGCTAAAGAACTTGAACCAGCATTTATAACAGCATCTGTATAATTTAAAGATAAGAATTTTTCTTTAATGAAATCAACAGCTAAACCTTTAGCAATTCCCCCTGTAGTTATAACAGGTCTATATTTGGAATCAACTTTATTTCTTTCTAATAAAGTACCATTATAATCTTTGTTATCGATGGTATTAAAAGTTATTTCTTTTGCTTCATCATTAAATGTAAATAATGTTTGAACTTCATCTAATGTTGGAGTTGAACAAGCATACTTTTCCATTTCTATTTTTTGTGTTTCACTATAATAAGGATCATAAACATGAACATCATTACCTTCATCTAAAACATTATAAAAAATATCGTCCCAGAAAGAATTTAAGTTACCAACAAAAAAGTTAAAATAGCCATTTGTTTCAAGTGTCATATTATAACCAATTTTTAATAATGCATATAATTCATCATCACATTTAATTGGTGAACCACTACCATATGAATCATTTATTACTTTTATAGAAGTTATAATATTCTCACTTTCGTCTTTGTAGTTATAATGTCTATCAAATTTTTTATGTAAAGAGTTAATTTGATCAACAAAAAGCGTTTTTATATTTTGATCAAAATTATCTTCATATGTTTTCTTTTCGTTTTTGAAATATTTTAGTGTCATTACTGTATTAAAAGGTACTACTTGAAAATTAGTTGATGTTAAAACAGATGCACTACTATGAGATACAACTAACCATTCTCCTTTATTAATAACTTTATCAGCACATGATACAAGAGCAGAGGAACAAAGTAAAATTGATAAATATTTAAATCTATTTTTCATATAGTTCCTCCTTACTATTTTATATTTTATATTTTATATAAAAAAATAGCAATTTAAATATATATTTAATAAATTGCTATTATTTGTAAATTTATATTTATTTTTCTTCTCTTTCAATAACTGAATTTCTTTCAACAATTTGTCCTCTTAATGTAACTCGTTGAGGTGATTTATTGATGAATAGAGAAGATAATAATTCAAAAGCAGTTTTTCCCATTTTTGAAAAATCTTGTCTAACAGTAGTTAAAGAAGGCTTAATATGCTCAGCTATATCTAAATCATCAAAACCAGTGATTGAAATATCTTCCGGAACTCTTATTCCTTTATTGGTAAAACCTTCAATTAAACCAATGGCCATTAAATCTGAACTACAAACAACTGCAGTAATATCTTTATTTAAAAAGAATTCACTTAAATTTTCTGCTGATGTCTTTGTATAGTCACCATTGATTACAAAATCAGGATTATATTCTATGTTGTTATTGGATAAACCAATTATGTAACCTGCTAATCTTTCATTAGATACAAAGGAATGTTTCTCACCATTTAAAAAACCAATATTACGATGTCCTTTTGAAACTAAATAAGATACAATTTTACTAATTGAATTTAAATTATCTATACCAACTGTTGAGACATTATCGGCAGTATAATTATTATCATACAAAACAACAGGGTGGTTAATATTATCTAATTGATCAAATAATTTTGAATGGTAATTAATTCCAACAATGAAGGTCCCATCAAATTTATTATCTTCTAAGTAAGTGGAAAGGTTGAATGAGTCATCTTTATTTGATAAAGCTTCTATGACAACTTCACAATTATTCGCTGTTGCTTCAGTTGAAAAAGATGTGGCTAATGGATAAAAAATATTTCCTTGAGCATTAAGATTCATGTTATCAAATAAGATACAAATACGACGACGATGTTTTGATATTTTACGTTCTTCTTTAGTTTGATATCCACACTCTTTTACGTAATTCAAAACTAATTGTCTTGTTGTTTCGGAGACATCAAAAGCACCAGTAATAGCTTTTGATACGGTACTAATGGATAGATTTAAGGCTTCGGCAATGTCTTTAATTCTCATAATATTACTCCTTTACTTCTCTTTTATTTTAATATTTTCGAATATTTTTTCAAGTATTTTCGATAAAAACACTAAAAAAGTTCGAATTTTTGCGATATTTGCGTTATAAATTGACTTTAATGACAAATATTTATACTATATAAGTGAAAATAAAAATAAATTTTAACGAAAATTTTCGAGAGAGGAATTATTATGTTTAATAAAAATCGTGAAGCAGGAATTTTTTTACACATTACTTCTTTACCATCTAAATATGGAATAGGTACAGTTGGCAAGAAAGCTTATTCATTTATTAGATGGATGAAAAAAGCTGGTTTGAAAATTTGGCAAATTTTACCTTTAGGTCCAACTAGTTATGGTGATTCACCTTATCAATCAGTTTCAGCTATGGCTGTAAACTATTATCTAATTGATTTAGACATGCTAAAAGATGAGGGATTACTTGAAGAAAAAGATTATAAAAATGTTGATTTTGGTAAAAATCCGAAAAGGGTTAATTATGAAAAATTATTTAATAACCGTATTACTGTATTAAAAAAAGCATTTTCTCGCTTCAATAAAAAAGATAAAGACTTTGTTGAATTTTGTAAAAATGAAGATTATTTAGACTTTGGTGTTTTTATGACAATTAAAGCTATGAATAATTATAATGCATGGACTGAATGGCCTGATGAATATAAAAATTATTCACCTGCAGTTGTCGAAAAAGTATTAAGTAAATATGGTAATGAAGTCAAATTCTGGCAATTTACTCAATTTAAATTTTTAGAGCAATGGAAAGCTTTAAAAGATTTTGCTAATAGTAATGGAATTGAAATCATGGGTGATATTCCTCTTTATATTGGCGGTGATAGTGTTGAATTATGGAAATATCCTGAACTATTTATAACTGATGAAAACCATCGTCCAACATTAGTTGCTGGTTGTCCACCAGATTGTTTTACTGAATCAGGACAATTATGGGGCAATCCTGTTTATGATTGGGATTATAGTAAAAAAACCAACTATGCATGGTGGAATAAACGTATATATAATACCTTTAATTTAGTAGATATTTTACGTATTGACCACTTTAGAGGTTTAGATAGATGGTATGCTATTGAAAATGGACGTCCAGATGCAAAAATCGGTGAATGGAAAGATGGTCCTAAGTTTGATTTATTTAAAGATAAAACTGATTTGTGTATCGTTGCAGAAGATTTAGGATTTATCGATGAAGGTGTAAGAATCTTAATGCGACAAACTGGTTATCCTGGTATGAAGATTCTTGAATTTGCATTTGATGGACATGAAGATAATGAACATAAACCTACAAATACTACACCAAATTATGTTGTATATACTGGTACTCATGATAATATGCCTTTAAGACAATATATTGATGACTTGAATGATCATGAAAGATGGGTTTTTGTTGAAGATATAAAGAAACAATGTCAAAGTGTTAATGTTCCATATACTGAAGAAGAATTATCGACTAGTGTTGGTTTAACAAATAAGGCTGTTGAATTAGCTTTTGCTTCTGTTGCTAATACAGCAATTATTCCACTTCAAGATTTCTTAGCATTAGGTGGAGATTCACGTATGAATTTACCTAGTACAGTTTCAACTGCTAACTGGTCATATAGATTAAAACGTGGAGATACATCTCTTGATTTAGCAAAACGTATTAAGAATTTGGTTAAAACTTATCATAGATAGAATAGGCAATAAGTAAATTAATAAGGCACTTTTGTAAGTGCCTTATTTTATCTTTATAATAGATATGATAAAATATCAAATATTGAAAGAGGGTTCTTTAATGAGTGAAAGTTTAAAAAGTCTTAAAAATTATAAAAAGCAATTAATTTTAGGCCCTATATTTAAGTTAACCGAAGCTGTTTTTGAACTTATTGTTCCTTTATTAATGGCATATATTATTGACTATGGTATTTCATTAGATAGTAATAATAATGTTATTGGTGGAGACATGGGTGTGATTTTAAAAACTGGTTCAATAATAGTTGCACTTGGAGTATTAGGGTTAGTATGTTCAATTATTTGTCAATTTTTTGCTTCGAGAGCAGGGCAAGGATTTGGTACTGAATTACGTAATAAAATGTTGAATCATATTTTTAAATTACCAATGAGTGAACAAGATAAATTAGGTAGTGCTAAGTTAGAAAATATTATGATTAATGATATTAATCAGTTACAAACAGCTGTTAATATGTTTATTCGTTTAGTTGTTAGGGCACCATTCTTAGTAGTTGGTGGAATAGTTTGTGCTTTTTTAATCAATGTTAAAGTAGCTTTAATTTTTGTAGCTTCTCTTCCATTTTTTATATTAGTACTTGTACTTATTTTAAAAGCTAGTAGTAAGAAACATGTTAAAATACAATCTTCATTAGATGTTATAAATAAGTCAGTTAATGAAGGAATTACTGGTCAAAGAGTTGTTCGTGTTTTTAATGCTCAAGATATGATGGTAGAGGATTATAAAAAGACTAATGATCAATTATATAAAGATAATAATAATGTTAGTAAAATCACATCATTATTAAGTCCATTAACTTTTATTATTGTAAATATTGCAACTATATTTATTGTTTATTTTGCTGCTAAATTTGTTGATTTTGGTGAATTAACGCAAGGTGATGTTTTCACACTTGTTAATTACATGAATCAAATATTATTAGCTTTGATTGTTGTTTCTAATTTAGTTGTTATATTTACAAAAGCATTTGCTTCTTTAAAAAGAACTGATGTTTTATTTGCTATAAAAGAAGAAGAAGATAAAGAGTATATAGAAGTTGATTTTGATAAAACTAAACCACTTTTATCTTTAAAAAATGTTTCTTTTAAGTTTGATAATTCTGTTAATTATGTTTTAGAAAATATTACTTTTGATTTAAATAAAGGTGAATCTTTAGGTATTATTGGTGGAACTGGTAGTGGTAAATCGACTTTATGTAATTTAGTATCTGGATTTTTCGATCCTTCAAAAGGAAAAATGTGTTTATATGGAAAAGATATTACTTCGTTGAAAAAAAGTGATATTAATAATTTAGTATCAATAGCTCCACAAAAGGCTTATCTTTTTACAGGTACAGTAAAGGATAATTTCTTAATGGCTAAAGAAGATGCTACTGACAATGAAATTATTGAGTGTTTAAAACTTGCTAAAGCTTATTCTTTTGTCAATAAATATGAAGATGGAATAAATCACTTTTTAGAAGAAAGTGGACGTAATCTATCTGGAGGTCAAAAGCAAAGATTATCACTTGCACGTTCCTTAATTAGAGATAGTGATTTGATCATTTTAGATGATGTAACAAGTGCTCTTGATGCAATAACCACTAAACAAGTTTTAGCAAATCTACAAAAATTAAATAGTAAAGCTAAAATTATTGTTTCTCAAAAAATAAGTGCCATTAAAAACTGCGATAAAATTTTAGTTATTGAAAATGGTAAAAAGTGTGGTTATGGCACTCATGAAGATTTATTAATGAATAATAAAGCTTATAAAGAGATATATGAGTCACAATTAATGAAAGAAGGTGATGATAAATGAAATCGTTAAAATTTCTAGGTAAATACCTTCGTTCAAGTATTGGTTTATTTATTTTAGCTTTAATATCAGCTATTATTAATGTCATTTGTGTTTTATTAATTCCTGTTTATATTGGTAAAGGCATAGATGTCATTATTGGTGTAGGAGCAGTTCAATTTAATGTTTTAAAAGATTATTTATTGATAGTACTTATTTGTGCTATTATCGGAGCAATATTTTCATATATGTATGAAGTATCTATTTCTTTTGCTTCGAATAAAATAGTTCGTCAATTAAGATATGATACATATAAAAAATTCAATTATGTTACTTTAAATTTTATTGATATACATTCAACTGGAGATTTTACTTCTAGAGCAACAAATGATATCGAGATTATTTCTGCTGGTTTACTTGAAGGATTTAAACAATTATATAAAGGAATAATAACAATTGTTTTCACTTTAGCATTAATGTTTGCAATTAATTATATTTTAGCTTTAGTTGTCTTTATTTTAACACCTTTATCTTTATTTACTTCAAAGATAATAGCTAAGAAATCGTATCAATATTATTCAGCTAATGCTAAGAAAAAAGGTGAAATCAGTGCTTTTATTCATGAAATTTTCCATCAAAGAAAAGTTGTTAAATCACTTAATTATAATGATAAGGCTTATGAAAAATTTGAAGGAATGAACAACGAGTTACACAAAGTAGGTCAAAATGCTGTTTTTGCTTCTTCATTAACAAATCCAACAACTAGATTTATTAATGGACTTGTTTATGCTGCTGTAGGAATTGTTGGAGCTATCTTAATTATTAAAGAGAATACTCTTGTTGGATTAACAGTTGGTGGGTTATCAGCTTTCTTAAGTTATGCAAATCAATATACTAAACCTTTTAATGAAATTAGTGGAGTCATAAGTGAATTTCAAAACGCTTTAAGTTCATTAGATAGAGTAAAAGAAATTATTGAAGCTGATAACGTTATAGATGATGGAACGGTTACTAAACTTGATGAATTTAAAACTTTATCATTTGATAATGTCAGTTTCAGTTATGTTGAAAAACAAAAGTTAATTCAAAATTTTAATTTAACTGTAAATAAAGGTGAACACATTGCTATTGTAGGTCCTACTGGATGTGGTAAAACAACACTTATTAATTTATTATTAAGATTCTATGATGTATCAAAAGGATCAATATCTATTAATGGTATTAACATTAAAAGTATTAAACGTGAAGAATTACGAAATAAATTCTCAATGGTTTTACAGGATACTTGGTTATTTGAAGGTACAGTTTTTGAAAATATTACATTTGGTAATAAAACTGCTACTAGAGAAGATGTCATTAAGGTATGTAAAGACTTAGGAGTTCATGGATTTATTTCT
This sequence comes from Bacilli bacterium, assembly GCA_051872335.1. Taxonomy (GTDB): domain Bacteria; phylum Bacillota_I; class Bacilli_A; order RFN20; family CAG-826; genus SUG2458. Next base: position 41,001 of record JBJEDT010000002.1, read on the forward strand.
CGTTTACCAAATGGATATGATACAATTATTGACAATGGAGATACTCTTTCTCATGGTGAAAAACAATTAATAACAATTGCTCGTATTATGATTAATATTACTGATATTGTAATTCTTGATGAAGCAACTTCATCAATTGATGCACGTAGTGAATTAATGATACAAAAAGCATTTAATAAAATAACAAAAACTAGAACAAGTTTTGTTATAGCTCATCGTTTATCCACTATTAAAAATGCTGATAAAATTTTAGTTATGAAGAATGGAAATATTATAGAAACAGGAAGTCATAAAGAACTTATGGATTTAAATGGATTCTATGCTAAACTTTATCATTCGCAATATGAAGAAAAATAATTTTAAGTTTCCATATCATTTTTAATATTTTATGTGTATAATAAATACGATTAAGGAGGAAAACTAATGGAAGAAACAAAAATTGCATTAACTAAATCCGGTTATGAAAAAACAGAAAAAGAATTAAGAGAACTTATCGATGTTGTTCGTCCTCAAGTTATTGAAGAATTAAAAGCTGCTCGTGCTCAAGGCGACTTATCTGAAAATGCTGACTATGATGCAGCTAGAGCTAAACAAGCAGAAGTTGAAGGACGTATTCGTCAATTAGAAGCTATTTTACAAAATGCTGAAATCATTTCTGAAGTTAATTCTAAAGAAAAGAAAGTTCGCTTAGGTAGTACAGTTGAAATTCTTGATTTAAGTGATAATTCAACATCATCTTATAAAATTGTAGGTTCAGTTGAAGCTAATCCTTTCCAAGGCTCTATTTCTAATGAATGTGCATTAGGTATTGCTTTAGTAGGTGCAAAAGTAAATGATGTAGTTACTGTTAAAGCTGAATCACCTTATGATGTTAAAGTCTTAAAAATTTTAAATGACTAATTTATATTTTAAGTGTTAAAAGAGTACAAATTATTTTGTACTTTTTTATTTTTTTTAAGGAAAATTTTAAATCACTGCTAAAGAATATATAGGAGGAAATATATGACAAAAACAATTATTTCTGTTTTAGCAGTGCTTTTTGTTTGTTTGATTGGATTTATGATCATTGATCCAAGTGTTCAATTAGGAGCAAGCATAGGAAGTGGAAGTGGTTCACTTACGACACTAAAAATTTCTGTTGGTATCACTGGATCAATTATGAATCAAGGAACTTACGTCTTAGAAAGTGGTGATACTCTTTCAACTTTAATTGATACAGCTGGAGGATTAACTTCACTTGCAGATGAAAAATGTTTTTTCCTTGATTATGAAATTGAAGATGGATGTAGTTATTACATTGCATCATTAAATGATTCAGGCGATATATGTTCGACTAATTATGTTGAAAAGGTAAACATTAACTCTGCAGAACTTGAAGAGTTAATGTCAATTAGTGGTATTGGTTCAGTAAGTGGACAATCTATAATTGATTATCGAGAAGCAAATGGTGAATTTAGATGCTTAGAAAACGTAACAAAAGTAAGTGGTATTGGTAAAACAACATTTGAGAAAATTAAAAATTACATCTGTCTTGCATGATACTTTTTTGGATGGTAGTTTCCATAATTACCGGATTATTTTTCGTTAAAGCTTATTCAAGCCCAATTTTTCTAATTTTATATTTAATTTTTTTGGCTTTTATAATAAAGAAATTTATTGGTAAAAAGAAATCATTATTACTTTTTGCTTTTTTAGTTTCTATATTTATGGGATTTTTTAAAGTTCCGATAAATAGTGAAAAAAATAATTTTTATGGTATTGTCACCATAAGTAAAGAAAATTATTATGTTATCAAAGATGGTTTGTCTTCTTTTTATATTTATGAAAAAGAAAATGATAAAGAAGTTGGAGATATTTTAAAAATTGAAGGTCATTTAAAAGAAATAGAAGTTGAAATTCTTGAATCAGCGTTTAATTTTAAATCATATTTAGAAGATAAGGGAATTTACTATCAAATATATGTTAATAAAATAGATGTTATTATGCATTCTTTAATTCCTAAGAAATTAATTAATAATTATTTCTTAAATAAAATTGATGATGAAAATAAAGAATTTGTTAAAGCTATTCTTTTTGGTGATTATAAAAATGAGTATTTTTCAATTAAAAATACACAATTGATATTTTTATTTTCATCATCTGGTTTACATTTTTCTTATGTATTAAATATAATAGAAAAAAATCTAAGAAAAAAATTAAGTGATAATAAAGCAAAGATTATATCATTATTAATTTTTAGTCCCATTATTTTAATCCTAGATTATAAAGTTTCTTTGATGAGGATTTTATTTAATAAAATAATTGATATTGTTTTAAATAGAAAGAATAAGAAATATCCACGTTTATTTACATTATCTTTATCAATATTTATTTTCTTATTAATTGATTATCATTATGTTTATAATTTAGGATTTATACTAGGATACTTATTTTCATTAATTGGTGTAATAGGTAATGATTCTTTTATTCATCTTAATAAATTAAATAAGAAGGTTGCAAATTTTAGTTTATTTTTTATGCTAACATGTGTGATAAACGCTGTTTTAAACTATGAAATAAATTTAACTTCACAACTGTCCTTACTTTTATTAGGATCTGTATTAAGCGTAATTTATTTATTCAGTAGTGCTTTTTATTTACTAACCTTTAATAAGGGAATAGTTATTTTAAGAGAAGTTTATGATTTTATATTGAACTGCAATAATAAGATAACTTTTATTATGCTTTTAGGTAAGGTTAATATTATTTTCATTTTCTTGCTTATTCTATTGATTTTTATATATGTCCTTTATATAGAGAAAAAAATGTATTCTATTTCAAAAATTACAATATGTTTTTTTATGACTCTTATTTCAATCCAGTCATTACCTTTGAAGATATATAATAAAAATTCAATTTCATTTATTAATGTTGGTCAAGGAGATTCAATTTTAATAGAAAATAATAATATAACAATTTTAATTGATACAGGCGGATCATATAAATTGGATATTGCTACCGATTGTTTAATTCCTTTTTTTAAAAAAAGAAAAATTAGAGAAATTGACTATCTATTAATAACACACAATGATTTTGATCATTGTGGAGCGATTAATTCTTTAATTAATAATTACAAGGTTAAAGAAATTATTTATAAGACAAATTATGAATTTACATTAGGCAATATCGATTTTAAAAATTTGAATTATAATCCAATACAATTTGATTCCGATAATAATAAGTCACTTGTTTTATTATTTGAATTTATTAATAAGACGTGGATTCTTATGGGTGATGCGGAAAAAGAAGTTGAAGAATATATAATGATGACATATAGTGACATTGATGTTGATTGTATTAAAATTGGTCATCATGGAAGTAATACTTCGAGTAGTGAGAAATTTATTAAATATATATCACCTGAAGAAGCTATTATTTCAGTAGGTAAAAATTCATATGGTCATCCTCATAAAGAAACATTAGCAGCACTTGAAAATCAAAATGTTAAAATTAAAAGGACAGATATTCTTGGTACTATAACTTATTTTTAATTTAATATCATTATTTTGTTAATTACTATTCAAAAAAGAATAAAAACCATTTAAAATAAAAAAGTAGGGATTTATTATGATTTATTTATTATTTGGACAACAAAGCGTTATGTTAGAAAGAAGACTCAAGTATATCTTAAATGAGAACATTAAGAATCTTGATGATTTTAATTTTGTAAAAATTAATGCAAAAGAAACAAGTGCACAAGATATAGTTTATGAAGCTTCTTTATTACCAATTGGTTATGACAAGAAAGCTGTTGTTGTATATAATCCTTATTTTTTATCTAATGAAAAAGAAAAAGTTAAATTTGATGTCGAACAAGATCTTGATGAATTAGTAAAATATATTGAAAATCCTAGTGAGACGACTGATTTAATTTTCATGGCTAATTATCCAAAAGTTAATGAAAGAAGTGTCATATTTAAAAAAATTAAAGAACATGGTACAGTCATCGAACTAAAAGATTTAACAAAAGAAGAATGGCCTGAATTTGTACGCAAATATTTTTCAAAATTTGCTATTAAAATTGATGCTGACGCAAATGAAGAATTAGTAGTTAGAGTAGAAAACGATTTAAATAAATTTACTAATGAAGCAGAAAAGCTTGCTCTATATACAAGACATATTTCCTTAAAAGATGTTGAATTATTAGTTTCTCGTCCAGAAGATGCTAATGCTTTTGCTATTTTTGATAATTTAATTCATGGCAATAACAAAGAAGCTATAAGAATATATCGTGAACTTATTTCTCATTCTGAAGAACCAGTTCGTCTTATTGCATTATTAAGTACACAATTTAGAACTGTTGCTGAGGTTGTTTATCTTTTAAAAGATGGTAAAAGTATTTTTGAAATCTCTCATATTTTAGGAATACATGAATATCGTGTAAAACTTGCTTCTATTAATGGTAAGTATATTGGTTATAAAAATTGTATGCGAATTTTAAATGACCTTTATTATTTAGATTATTCAATTAAAAGTGGTGAAATTATAGATAGGTTTTATGCTTTAGAAAGATTTTTAATTAATTTTAAAACAAGATTGGATAAAGAAAACAGGTACTCAATTTGAGTACCTGTATTTTTTAATTTACTTACTTAATCCGTTGACTAAAGCTTGTAAAGAACTCTTTTGTCTAGCAGCTGTATTTTTCTTTTGAATACCTTTGCTAACACTTTTATCAATTAAGCTATAAGCATGAACTAAAGCGACATTAGCAGCTTCTAAGTCTTTAGCTTCAACTGCTAAACGAACTTTTTTGCATGCTGTACGTAATTCTGATTTTGCAGCTACATTACGTGCACGTGCTTTTTCATTTGTTTTGATTCTTTTAACTTGTGATTTGATATTTGCCATTGGATGTCACCTCTTTCAATACGCTTGCTTATTATACTAAAAAAAACATTAACGTGCAATAGTTTTAAAAACTTTCGTGATATTTTTGTTAAATTAAGGGAAAAATATTTTGGGTGAGTCAATATGTTTGATTTTAGTGAAATTTATAGTACAGATTTTGTAGATGAGCAACAATTAAAAGAAAAAAGTATTAAAAAGAAGAAGTCTTATGAATCTACTAGCATAATTCAAAATGATATAATCATAAAAAAGTTTAATATTTTAACTGATGATAATCCTTTTAATAAGAAAATTGGTAATTATATTTCAATTGATTTTCAAAATATTGATACTATTGAAAATACCTTAAATATATTAAAAGTTGTTAAAGCTGAATTTAATTATTTATTAAAAAGAAATCGTTATAAGCAAGGTGAGAAAGTCTTAATTGTGGGACTTGGCAATGATTTTTATATTTCGGATTCTTTAGGTCCAAAAGTAGTAAAAAGTGTTCACGCAACAAGTCATCTAAAAAACAAAGGTAAATATGGCAATATTTCTACATTAATTCCTGGTGTTATGGCTTCAACAGGCTTAGAATCATCATCAATTATAGAAGCCATTGTTAAAAAAGAAAATATTAAATTTGTTGTTGTAATTGATGCTCTTGCAACAAGAAATATTGATCGCTTATATAATGTTATTCAACTATCTGATACAGGAATTAATCCAGGAAGTGGAGTAGATAATCATCGAAAAGAAGTTTCAAAAGAAGTATTAGGTGTACCTGTAATATGTATTGGTGTAGCTACCGTTGTTGATTGTGCGTCTTTAATTGTCGAAACACTTATGTGCTTAGATATTGATTTTGATAAAGAAAAGTATGAAATGATAAAAAGTAATTGCGTTAAAAATAATGAAAAGTTAGTTTTAACATTAAAGGATATTGATAAAAAAATTGATGAATTACAATTTATTATTTCTTCGTCATTAAACGATGTATTTAAAACTAGAATAGTTGAATAAAAAAGTAAATTAATCATATTAATAAGTAAGGTAAAAAAATGAAAAAAATACTTAAATTTATTATTGTTATCCTTTTTTGTTCAATTTTTGTTTCTAGTATTTTTGTTGCAACAGAAACAGCACAAAATGAGACTTATAATAATCAAGACATTACAATTGTAATTAATGATTTTGAAGATGATGTAGAAAATAATAGTGTTGTTGACGATGGGATATATATTAATGATACTGATAGTACTACTATTGATACAAATGATAGTGAACTAAATAAATCTGTAGTTAGTATAGGAAATTTTATTACTAATATTATTAAAAAAATAATTGAATTGATAGCCAATATTGTATCAAAATTTGTTAATTAAATTGATATAAAAAATATTTTGCTTTATACTCAAGATTGTTAGGAGTTGATGCAAATGGATTATAAACAAAGAATAGTATTTATGGGTACTCCAGAAATAGCTGCTAATGTTTTAAATGCTTTAATTAGTAATGGATACAATATCGTTGGAGTTATTGCTCAACCTGATAAACCTATTGGAAGAAAAAAAATATTAGAACCTGTACCTACAAAAAAAGTTGCATTAGAAAATAATATTCCAGTTTTTCAACCATATAAAATTAAATTAGATTTTGAATTTCTAAAAGAACTTAAGCCTGATTTAATTATTACTTTAGCTTATGGGCAAATTGTTCCACAAGGTGTTTTAGATATACCTCCTTTGGGATGCATCAATTTACATGGATCTTTACTTCCAAAATATCGTGGTGCTGCTCCAATTCAATATGCTATTAAAAATGGAGATAAAGTAACAGGAGTTACATTGATGGAAATGATTGATAAAATGGATGCTGGCAAAATGTATGCTAAAAAAACTATTAATATTTCTGATGATGATAATTCAAGTTCTTTATTTATAAAAGTTGGAGAATGTGCGAAAGAATTAATACTAGAGTCTCTACCATTATACTTAGAGGGTAAATTAACTGGTGAAAAACAAGATGAATCTTTAGTAACATTTTGTCCAACAATTAAACCAGAAGAAGAACATATACCATCATCTTTAAAGGCAAACGATTTTGTGAATTATGTTCGTTTTTTAGCCGACCAACCTGGAGCTTATTTATTATTAGATGATTTAAAGTTTAAAATTTATAAAGCTAAAGTTTATTCTATTGGTAAATCATATGAAGATTATAAAATTATACAAGCAGATAAAAATGGCTTATTATTAACTTGTGCCGATGGTGTTATTCAATTACTTGAAATTCAAAAGCAAGGCAAAAATAGAATGGACTATAAGTCTTTTATAAATGGCGAAAAAGATATTTTGGGTAAAACATTACAATAAATATTAAGTCTATGTTAAAATTAACATAGGCTTATTTTTTTAGGGAGGAAATTATGGTTGAAATTAAATTATCTGTACACCAATTAGTCGATTTTCTCCTAAGAACAGGAGATATTGATTCTCGAGTATTTAATAATAATACAATGCTAGCAGGAACTAAAATCCACGCTACATATCAAAGTAAACAAAATAATATGTATTTGAGGGAAGTTCAACTTTCATATGATTTTCATATTCAAAATTATCATATAAAATTATTTGGACGTGCTGATGGCATTATTGTAAAAAATGATAAAAGCGTAATTATCGATGAAATTAAATCAACAGTTTTAGATTTAGAAACTTGTTATGAAAAACAAGGTGATTGGCATTTAGGTCAGGCAATTTGTTATGCTTTTATGTATGCAAAAGCTAATAATTTAAATTCTATAGGAATTAATTTAACATACATTTCTCAAAATGATGAATCAATTATGAAAAAGAGTTTTTCTTTTACTGAAGAATATTTATCAGTATATATGAAAGACTTATTAAAGAAATATTTAGTTTTCTATAATATTATTGAAGTTAAAAGAGAAAAAAGAAATGAAAGTGCTAATTTATTAAATTTTCCTTTTGAGAAATTTAGATCTGGTCAAAGAGATTTATCAAAATATTGTTATCATATTGCTAGTGAAGGTGGCATTTTGTTTGCAGAAGCTCCAACAGGAATTGGTAAAACAATGTCTACGTTATTTCCTTTTATTAAATCTTTTAAAGATAATGTAAATGAAAAAATATTTTATTTAACTGCTAAAACTAGTGGTCGTGAGGCTGCATACAAAGCTTGTGAATTACTAAAATCAAATGGTCAAAATTTAAGCGAAGTTATTATTACTGCAAAGGATAAAATTTGTTTAAATCCAGGTTCAAGCTGTAATCCTAATGACTGTCCTTTTGCTGTAGGTTATTATGATAAAATTAAAGATATACTTACTGAAATGATACTTAATGAAACTAGTTTTGATTATGAAACTATTTTGAAATATGCGTTTAAATATAATGTATGTCCTTTCGAATTACAATTAGATTTATCATTGTATAGTGATGTCGTTATTTGTGATTACAATTATTTATTTGATCCAATAGGTTATTTAAAAAGGTATTTTGACGGTGAGTGTAAAGATGTTTTAGTTCTTGTTGATGAAGCACATAATCTTGTTTCGAGAGCTAAGGCAATGTATTCATGTGAAATAACTTATTCATTATTTAAAAAAGTTAAAAGACAAATATCGAAGATTAACGATGCAAAAATCAAATCTGCTTTTAAAAGCACAAATAAATATTTGAAATATTATTTAGATTTATACAAAGAAGATGAATGTAATGTAATTATTCCTTACATTGAGGATTCTATTATGAATTCTTTAAGTAGATTAGTTTTGCAAATGAATAGAATTCAAAAAGAATTTAGTTCATATGTAACTGAGGAATTTAAGGATTGTTCTATGGAAATATATCGTTTCATCAAACTTTATGAATTTTATGATGAATCATTTAAATTATTTTTAAATTTTGAAAATGAAAAAGATTTTACATTAAATCTTTTATGCCTAGATGCTTCTTCTTTTGTTCGTAAGTCATTAACTCAAGTTAAGGGTTCTACTCTTTTTAGTGCTACTTTATCACCTTTTGATTATTATGTTGAAGAATTAGGTGGGGACTTAGATAAAGATATTACATTAGTTCTTGATTCACCTTTTAGTAAAGATAATGTTTTATTGATGATTGATAATGGTGTTTCAACTTTATATAAAAATAGGGAAGCTTCTTATCCATATATCGTTGATGATATAAAGAGTTTTGTTAAATCAAGAGTGGGTAATTACTTTGTCTTTTTTCCATCTTATGAATATATGGAAAACGTTTATAACTTATTAAGTGGTGATTTTGAAATCATTAAACAAGATAGAAATATGGATGATAAACAAAAGAATATATTCTTATCTAACTTTGAAAATAATCCTAGTAAAACTACAATAGGTTTCGTTGTTCTTGGTGGATCTTTTGGTGAAGCTATTGATTTAATTGATGATCGCTTAATAGGAGTGGCAATTGTTGGAGTTGGTCTACCTCAACTTAACTTTAAAAGTGATTTAGTCAAAGAATATTTTATGAAAAAGGGTATGAATGGTTTTGACTATGCTTATGTCAATCGAGGTATTAATAATGTAATGCAAGCTATGGGACGATTAATTCGTAGTGAAAATGATAAAGGTGCTATTTTACTAATAGATCAGAGATACTCGTATTATAATTATCGTAAAATTTTTAAGGGTAATTTAAAAAATTATAATATAGTTTATTGTAGTGATGATATTGAAAAAATGTGTCAATCTTTTTGGCGTAGACATAAAATAATTGAATAAATTATTTATAAATTTATGAATTTTATATATAATTACAAAAGCAAGGAGGTAGACTCATGAATGTAAAAAAAGAAAATATTAGAAATTTTTCTATTATTGCACATATTGATCATGGTAAATCTACCTTAGCTGATAGATTACTCGAACAAACTGGAACTATTGAAAAACGTTTAATGAAAGAACAATTGTTAGATCAATTAGATTTAGAACGTGAACGTGGCATTACAATTAAATTAAATGCTGTTACTTTGAATTATAATGCTCCAGATGGTGAGCAATATATTTTAAACTTAATTGACACTCCGGGTCATGTCGACTTCGCTTATGAAGTTTCTCGTTCTTTAGCTGCATGTGAAGGGGCTTTACTTGTTGTAGATGCTTCTCAAGGTGTTGAAGCTCAAACTTTAGCAAATGTTTATCTTGCAATTGATAATGATCTTGAAATCATTCCTATTATAAATAAGATTGATTTACCAAGTGCAGATATTGATAGAGTTAAAGAAGATATTGAAAATAGAATCGGTCTTTCTTGTGACAATGCCATTGGTATTAGTGCTAAAACAGGTTTAAATATTGATAAAGTATTAGAGGCTATTGTTGCGCTAGTACCTCCACCAACAGGTGATGAGAATAAACCTTTATCGGCTTTGATATTTGATAGTTTTTATGATTCATATCGAGGCGTTGTTGTTATGATACGTGTTAAAGACGGTAAAGTTAAAGTTGGCGATACAATACGTTTTATGTCTACAAACAAAGAGTATTTAGTCACTGAAGTAGGGTTAAGACACCCTTATGAAGAAAAGATGGATGAATTAGTTGCTGGTGAAGTTGGATATTTAGCAGCTCAAATTAAAGATATACGTGATGTCCATACTGGTGATACGATAACTCTTTCAACTAATCCTACAGACACTCCGCTACCGGGATATAGGAAAATGAATCCAATGGTATATTGTGGATTATATCCAGTTGATTCAAAAAGATATGAAGATTTAAAAGATTCATTAGAAAAATTATGTTTGAATGACTCTTCTTTACATTTTGAACCTGAAACTTCTAAAGCTTTAGGTTTTGGTTTTAGATGTGGTTTTTTAGGTTTATTACATATGGATGTCGTCCAAGAAAGACTTGAACGTGAATATCAAATAGATTTGATTTTAACTGCGCCAAGTGTTATTTATCATGTTTATAAAACAGATGGAACAATGGTAAGTATTGATAATCCTTCTGATATGCCTCCACTTACAACAATTAAAGAGATACAAGAGCCATATGTCATTGCTAGTATTATGACTCCTCAAGAATTTGTTGGTCCTTTAATGACTCTATGTCAAGATAGACGTGGAGTTTATATTGATTTACAATATTTTGATGATTCAAGAATGATTTTAAAATATGAATTACCATTATCAGAAATTGTTTATAATTTCTTTGATAAATTAAAATCATATTCAAAAGGATATGCATCTTTTGATTATCAATTTAGTGATTATCGTGCTTCAAATTTAGCAAAGATGGATATTTTATTAAATGGACAAGCAATTGATGCTTTATCAACTATTGTATATAAACCAAATGCTTATCAACGAGGTAACGCTATTGTTTCTAAACTAAAAGAAATTATTCCACGTCAACAATTTGAAGTTCCTGTACAAGCAGCAGTTAATAACAAAGTAGTTGCACGTAGTGATATTAAAGCTGTCCGTAAAGATGTTTTAGCAAAATGTTATGGTGGAGATATTTCTCGTAAGAAGAAACTTCTTGAAAAACAAAAAGAAGGTAAGAAACGTATGAAAAATGTTGGTTCTGTTGAAGTACCTCAAGAAGCATTTATGGCCGTTTTATCAATTGACGATGATGAAGAATAAAAGCTATATCACTTTTTGATATGGCTTTTTTTAAAAAAAATGTATTTTGTACAAGAAATTGAACTAATTTTGTCAAAATATGTTAGTAAAAAATTAGTAATTATTTAGTATTTTTTATAGAAAAGATATTACAAAGATGTTAGAATATATTCGAGGTGAATCCGATGAGTAATAATGATGAATTAAGTATTAAGTTTTCTAATACTACTTATGCGACTAAACAAGAAGTAGCTAAAGCATTAAATATTAATGCTATTGACGATATTTGGAATCGTATTATTTCTTATCGTTCTTTATTTAATAAGACACTAACTGTACGGAATATCGATAGAACTCCTTATAATATTACTTTAACTCCATCTATTACAACTAAGGTTAATGCTATTGAAAGAAAATTTGTTAAAGCAACTTTAGCTTATTCAAAAATAGACGGTGAAGATAGTAAGAATTCATTTAGAAAAGAATATTATGTAAGAAGTTTATACTATTTAGCAAAAAAATATAATATTTCGGTTACAGAAGAATTTTTATATTCACTTATTGATGGCAAATTGTCAACTTTGTCTCCAAGTGAAATTATTATAGCTAATTACTATCGAATTCTAAAATATATTGAAAAACATTGTTATGATCCAATAGACCATGATTTAGTAACAAAGATTTATTGTATGTTTACTGGTAGTGATAATTTAGATACTCCATATAGAGCAAGAAATATGGAGGATTTCACTGCAAATATAACAATAGGCAGTTATTATAATTCTGCACCTGCTGAAAGGATAATTTCAATGATGGAAGATTTATTTTCATTTTTAAATAATGATGATTCATCTCCTATTATTAAAGCAATTATGGCTTATTATTATGTAACACATATTAAACCATTTGATGTTTATTCAGAAGAGATTGGTTTGATATTATTTAAAGATGTATTGGCTCACAATGATTTAGAAGATATTTCAACATTAATTGATATTGAAATGATACTTTCTGAAAATGAAGAAGCGTTTAATAATATTTTAAACGAAGTAAGAAAAACGAATGATATTACTTATTTAGTATCTTACTTAAATCCAGTATTAGAAGATATTATTAATGAATTAAACAATCAAATTTCTAAAGTAAAAACATTAGAGATCAAAAATGAATACTATGAAACACCTCAAAATAATGTAAGAAACAAGGAAAGATATATTGCAGAAAATAATATAGAATCATTTTCTAGACAAACAAGTTCACAAGTTGATTTTGAATTAAATGTGTCTTTGCCAAAAGTACCTATAGGTCTTGATGAAGAGGATGCTGCAAAAATTGAAGAGCACTTGTTAGAAATATTCCCTACTTTAAAAAGAGGACAAGCATATTTTTATGCCCGTCACTGTACTATTGGAAAGTACTATACAATATCGCAATATAAAAAGTTATTAGATGTTGCTTATGAGACTGCTAGGACTTCAATGGATAATTTAGCAGATTTAGGTTTTTATAGAAAAGAAAAGTTAAATAATAAATTTATTTATACACCATTACCAAGAAGATAATAAGGAGGATTTTTTATGGTTAGTTTATTTGATGTTATCGAAGATTTAATGGTTTTGTGGATTGTTTTAGGTATTGCACTAATCGGTTTAGTAGCTTGGTTATGCTATCGTTTCATTCCAGGATTAAGAATTGAAAAAGAAGAAGTAGATGAAAAACAAGCTGCTAAAGAAGAGTTAGATCGTTTCTTAGTTCCTATGGATGAAGAAGTAGAAATGAAAGAGGAATCTGAAGAAGAAGTTAAAGAAGAAGTCAAGGAAGAAAGTAAAGAAGAAGTAAAAAAAGATGCAAAAGCTTCATCTCGTAAAAAATAATCTTTATATACATATTCCTTTTTGTTCTCATATTTGTTCGTATTGTGATTTTTGTAAAATGCTATATGATGAACAAATGGCAAATAAGTATATATTTGAGTTACTAAAAGAAATAGATGGTTATAACCTTAAATCTTTAGAAACTGTTTATATTGGTGGAGGTACTCCTTCTTCATTATCACTTGAATTACTTGAATTATTACTAAAAATAATTCAACCTTTGTTAGCGAGTGATTATGAGTTTACTTTCGAATGTAATTTTGAAAATACTTCCATTGATAAACTAGTTCTTTTGAAAAAGTATGGAGTTAATAGATTATCATTTGGTGTTCAAAGTTTAGATAATGAAATTTTAAAATCTTTAAATAGATATCATACAAAAGAAAATGTCATTGAGATTATTTCAAAAGCTAAAGAAGTTGGTTTTACCAATATAAATATTGATCTTATTTATGGATTACCAAATGTTGATTCTAGTAAACTTCAAAAAGATTTAGAAGAATTTATTAAGTTAGATATTCAACATATTTCTACATATAGTTTGACAATTTCACCAAATACTATATTTTATGTAAAAAATATAAAAGAAGTAGATGACGAAACATCAAGAAATTTATATGATCTAATCTTTAAATTTTTAGAAGATCATGGCTATCAAAGATATGAAGTTTCTAATTTTGCCAAGAAAGGTTTTGAGTCAAAGCATAATCAAGTTTATTGGAATAATAAAAATTATGTAGGTGTAGGACTCGGAGCAAGTGGTTACTTAAAAGATATTCGCTATCAAAATACTAAATCGATGAATAGATATCTATTAGGCCAATATATATATGAAAAAGAAAAAGTAACTTACAAAGATAATATCAATTATTTCTTAATGTTAAAATTAAGAACAGTAAATGGCTTTGTAATTAATGAATTGAATGAGATTTGTAAGGAAGAAGATTTTCAACAAATTATGGATTCCATTGATAGATTCATTCAACGAGGTTTACTTGAATTAAGAAATGGCTTTGTTAGATGTACTAATGAAGGAATGATGTTATTAGACATTATATTACGTGATATTTTTGTTTAAAAAAAAGATGAGGAGTGATTTGAATGAGAGCTAATTCGATTATTATGAAATTAGAAAAAGCTGAAGAGGAAGAATCTGAATACGATTTCGAACGAAGTAAGTTTTTTGGTTCACCAGTTTTTAATAAAGAAGTCATTGAAAAAGAAGTTGATTTTAATGAAATCTTTATTGCTCAAATTAATCTAGAAGATATTGGATATTATGATAAAGATAAAATGTTACCAAAAACTGGTTACTTATCGTTTTTTTATAATGAAGAAACAAAG
>JBJEDT010000003.1:0-118927 GCA_051872335.1 Bacilli bacterium
TAAAATGTTACCAAAAACTGGTTACTTATCGTTTTTTTATAATGAAGAAACAAAGAAAATGCACGTAATCTATCATACAAAAGAAATTAACAATGTAATTGTTGATTATAACAAACATTTTGATCGAAAAAATTATACAACAGCTTTCTATTTATCATTTGATTCATTTGATGAAATTATTGTTGACGATGAAATTCGTTTTTCATCCGTTGATGGCTGTAAATTATTAGGTTTTGCTTATGATAATATTAAAAGAAGTGAAATTACAGATGATGATGTTCTTTTATTACAAATTGATTCATTATCTACTCCTGATTTTCCAATTCTCCCAGGAATAGGAATGGGTTATGTTTTTATAAATAAAAACGATTTAAAAAAGAAAAAATTCAATAATTTAAAATTTATATCATTTAGAAATTAAAAGAAAGGGGAAGCATTTATGAAAATATCTTGTGATCAATTTACTACAAAAGTTCATCGCTATAAAGAAGATAATGTAGTTGTCAAAAATAATTTTCTTTACTCTGTTATAAATGGACTTCCTTTTCTATATTCCAAAGAAAAAAATCTCAATATGACAACGAGATTTATTAACGATGTAAAAAATGCATTAAATCATTTTGATGGTAAACAAAGACTTGCACATTATCTTTATAATATATCGAAAGATGAGTTTAATAAATTTAGCATATTAAAAAATTATGATAATAGTTATTATCCTGCTTGTGGATTGGCAATTGTTTATTTTGAAGATGATTTTGCTGAATTATATACTTTAGGTGATTGCTATATTGCTTATGAAACTAAAGATAATAAAAAATTTATGATGTATTCCCAAGAAGTGGTTGATGTTAACACAACTTTATTAAATAGTGCAGTAGAATATTCTTCATCAAAAAAATGTTCTTTAAGAAAAAGTATTAACATGCTTCATGAAGAAATAGTTAAAAATAGGAAATTATTGAATTCCAATAATGGTTCAAATACGTATACTATTTCCAAAGTTCCACAATTTAAGTTTAGCCATCAAAAAGTTAAAATTGACAACTTGAAAGAAGTATTATTATTTTCTGATGGATTTGCTCAATCATTCCAATTATTATCTTTATTTGAAAATTATGAAGAATTATTAAAAGATGATTTAAACATTTCTGAATTAAGCAATCAAATATTAAAAATATGGGAATCTGATAGACGATTAAAGAAATATCCACGTTTGTCATATAAAGAAGATATTACGGTTCTTAAATTATTATTTGAATAGGAAGTGAAAGTATGATTATTGAAAAAATTGATGAAGTCATTAGTGAGATGACACTAAAAGAAAAGGCAATGTTACTAGTTGGATATCAATCTTTTAATACTTTGCCAATCGAAAGATTAAACATACCTACTCTTTCTTTATCTGATGGTCCCAATGGACTTAGAAAAGAAGATAAAAGTACTGAAAATAATTTAACTGGTGTAGCTAATTCTTATAAAGCTACATGTTTTCCTTCACCTTCAACTATTGCTTCATCTTGGAATAAAGAAAATTTTTATAGGATGGGTAATGCGATTGCTAAAGAGTGTAAGCATTATGGGACAAACATTTTATTAGGCCCTGGCTTAAATATTAAAAAGAATCCATTATGTGGTCGAAATTTTGAATATTTATCTGAAGATCCTTATTTAGCAGGTATACTAGCAACAAATATGGTTAATGGACTTCAGGAACAAGGTGTTGGAGCTTGTATTAAACATTTTGCTTGTAATAATAATGAAAAGTATCGTTACAATGGTGATTCTATTGTTGATGAACGCGCTTTAAGAGAAGTATATTTAAAACCATTTGAAATGGTAGTAAAAAAAGCAAAACCTTTCGCTATTATGACTTCTTACAATAAAGTTAATGGTGAGTTTGCTTCTCAAAATATCCATCTTCAAAAAGATATTTTAAGAGAAGAATGGGGGTTTGATGGTTTATCAATGACTGACTGGGGTGGTGGAGTCACTCGCTTTTTAGGGCTAAAAGCTGGAACTGATCTTGAAATGCCAGGTATGATAAATCATAAT
The DNA here is from genome assembly GCA_051872335.1 of Bacilli bacterium. Taxonomy (GTDB): domain Bacteria; phylum Bacillota_I; class Bacilli_A; order RFN20; family CAG-826; genus SUG2458. The sequence goes on from JBJEDT010000003.1 coordinate 2,056, forward strand.
ATTCAAAATTTAATTGATGCTGTTTTAAGTGGAAAAATAGATGAATCTCTTCTAGATGTTTCAGTTCGACGTATATTAGAGACTATTAATAAAACTGAAATAACTGAAAAAGATTGTGATTTTGAAGCAAATAATGAATTGGCAACTAATATTGCAACAGATTCAGCTGTCTTACTTGAAAATGATGGTATTTTACCATTAAATAAAGAAGATAAATTCTTGGTAATAGGTGATTTATTTAAAACCATGAGATATCAGGGCTCAGGTTCTTCTTTATTAAATCCATATCATTTAGTAGGACATGAAGATGCTTTTATAAGTAGAAATATAAACTATGAATTTGTTAGAGGCTATAAAGAATCTGAATTTGATACTGACGTTAATCTACATAACGAAGCTATCGCAAAAGCACAAGATGCTGATACTATCTTATTATATGTAGGTCTAAATGATTATGTCGAAAGTGAAGGCTTTGATAGAAAAGATATGAAGTTACCAAACAATCAACTTCAACTTATTAATGATTTAATCAAATTGAATAAAAAGATTGTTGTTGTTTTATTTGGTGGCTCTTCTATTGAACTTCCTTTTGTAAAAAAAGTTAATGCTATTTTAAATATGATGTTACCTGGACAAGGTGGTGGCGAAGCTACAACTCGTTTATTATTTGGTGAAGCTTGTCCAAATGGACGTGTAAGTGAAACATGGGTTAAATCATATGAATGTGTTCCTTTTTATTATGAATACACATCATCACCTAATGAAAAATATAAAGAATCTATTTACGTAGGTTATCGTTATTATTTATCTGCAAATAAGATTGATGATGTTCTATATCCATTTGGCTATGGTTTATCATATACAACATTTGAGATTTCAAAAGCTAAAATAAAAGAAGAAGAAAATAAATTTATTATTAGAATTGATGTTACAAATACTGGTAAATATGCAGGTGCAGAAGTAGTTCAAATCTATGTAAGCCATAATAGTATGAATTTATTTACACCTGTAAGAGAATTGAAATCTTTTGGTAAAGTTTATTTGAATCCAGGAGAAACAAAAGAATTAGTACTAGAAGTCGATTATGATGATTTAAAATCATTCGATGTGTCTTCAAATCGTTACATTATGGAACGTGGCGAATATCAATTTGAAATAGGGTTAAATTGCAACAATATCTTACTTGTTAAATCTTTCATGATTGCTGGAGAAGTAGTATCTAATATATATAATGATTATGTAAAAGATTATTATTTTAATCCAAGTAATTTAATGAATGTAACAGATGAAGTATTTGAACAACTCATTGGTCGAGAAATTCCTCCATATGAATTTGATAAGCGTCCTTATACTTTAGAAACTCCAATTGGAGAATATAACACTAAATTAGGAAGATTATTTAAAAAGATTGCTATAGGTCTTGGAATGAAACAATATAAGAAAGGTTGTAAAATGGAAGATGGACCTGAAAAAGAAAGAAATAAAAAAACAGGTTTATTTGTATCTAGAGCAATGGAAAGTAATTCACTTCGTTCATTAATGAACTCTTCTAGTGGAATATTAAAATATAATTATGCTACTGCTGTTCTTGAATTAGCTAATGGCCATTTCTTTAAAGCAATTGGTAAGTTATGTAAAAAAGATAGAATTAAAATAAGAAAAAAAAGAAAATAAATGACTAAAACATCCAAATTTCGTCAAATTTGGGTGTTTTTTATTTAAAAAGTGAAAATTTTAGCACTTTTGTGTTGCAAGTGCTAAAAAAATGGTTATACTATAGTTAGCACTCGAAATAAAATAGTGCTAAAGGAGGTAAATTAGTGGAATTAAGTAGAAGAGATACAATTTTAAAATTAATTGTAGAATATTTCATTAAAAATGCCCAACCTGTTGGTAGTCAAACACTTATTCAAGAATATGGGTTAGAATATTCAAGTGCAACAATTCGTAATGAAATGCAATCCCTTGAAGAATTAGGTTATCTCGAAAAAACTCACACTTCTTCAGGACGAGTTCCATCAAGTGAAGGATACAAGTACTATATCGAACATCTTCGTCATAAAGATTTAGATGAAGAAATAAAATATAGTTTACAAACTATTCTGCAAGAAAAGAATAAATCTATTGAAGATGTATTAAGAGAATCTTGTGAAATTCTAGCACATATGACTCAATTGGCTTCAGTCGTTTTAGGACCTGAATCTGATACTGAATCACTTGTCTCCATTCAAATTATTCCATTATCTGAAAATTCAGCAACAGCTGTCTTTGTTACAAATAAAGGATATGTTGAAAATAGGACTTTTGTTCTTGGTGATAGTGTTAATATGCAGGATGTACAAAAATGTATTGAATTATTAAATAATCGTTTAAAAGGTACAGCCATTTCAAAACTACCTGAAAAAATGGAAAATATTAAACCTTTATTATCCGATTATGTAAAACAACATGATGTTATTTATCAAGCTATATTACAAACATTCCTAAAATTAGCTTCAGATAGAATTAACACATATGGTCGTTCTTCTTTATTTGAACAACCTGAGTATTCTAAAGATGCTGATAAATTAAAAAAAATGTTAGCTTTATTAGATAATCCTGAATGTTTAAGGTCAATTATTGCTGATGGTTCTCTTGGTGATGTTGAAATTAAAATTGGCAATGTTACTGAAGAATTAACAGATGCGTCTGTTATTAGAGCAAAACTTAGTGTACCAGGACATGATTTAGGAACAATTGCTTTAGTTGGACCTAAAAGAATGGATTATGATAGGGTAGTTAGTGCTCTTGAATATATAGCTGAACAACTAGATAAGTATTTTAAAGAAGAGAAAGGAGACGACAGCGAAGATGTCAGAAAAGAATAAAGAAAATAAAGAAGTAAAAGAAGCTAAAGAAGTAGATCTTAATACTGAAATTGAAAAATTAAAAGCTGAAGTTGAAGATTGGAAAAATAAATATTATATGGCATATGCTGATACACAAAATCTTCAAAAGAATCTTGAAAAAGAACATCAAGCTTTTATTAAGTATCGTTCAATGGGTTTTGTTGAAAAATTACTTCCAGCACTCGATTGCTTTAATACAGCATTGCGAAACGAACCTGATGATCAAGTATTAAGAAACTATTTAATAGGTTTTAAATATGTATATAAAATGTTAGTTGATGCTCTCACAAGTGAAGGTGTCAGTGAAATTGAACCAAAAGCTGGTGACAAATTTGATTTCAATACAATGGAAGCTGTTGAGGCTATCGAATCAGAAACTCCTGATATAATTCAAGAGGTCCGTAGAAAAGGATATATGTTACACGATAGAATTATCAAACATGCTCAAGTCGTAGTTACTAAATTACCTGAAGAAAATAAAGGTAGTGAAAGTAATAAAGAATCAGAAAATGATTCTGAAGAAAAATTAAGTGAAGAAAGCGTCAGAATGGATGCTTAGATAAAAAGGGAGAGATTATTATGGCAAAAGAAACAATTATTGGTATTGACTTAGGTACAACAAACTCAGTTGTATCATATTTACAAGCAGATGGAACAGTTAAAGTTATTCCATCTCCTGAAGGTAAAAACACTGTACCTTCAGTAGTATCTTTTAAAGCAAGTGGTGAAGTTATTGTTGGTGGTCCTGCAAAACGTCAAGCAGTTACAAATCCTGATACAGTAAGTTCAATCAAACGTTTAATGGGTACAACAGAAAAAGTTCATGTTTCATGTGTAAATAAAGATTTCACACCACAAGAAATTAGTGCAAAGATTCTTTCTTACATGAAATCATACGCAGAAGCTCATTTAGGTAAACCAGTTGAAAAAGCTGTTATTACAGTTCCTGCTTACTTCAACGATGCTCAACGTCAAGCAACTAAAGATGCTGGACAAATTGCTGGACTTGATGTAGTTCGTATTATTAATGAACCTACAGCAGCTGCTTTAGCATATGGTACACAAACAAAAGCTAACGAAAAAGTTTTAGTTTATGACTTAGGTGGTGGTACATTCGATGTATCTATTCTAGATATCGGTGATGGCACATATGAAGTTATTTCTACTGCTGGTGACAACCATCTTGGTGGTGACGACTGGGATAACGTTATTGCTGATTGGATCAGAGCACAAATTAAAATTCAACATGGTGTTGATTTAAGTGATAAGATGGCTTTACAACGTTTCAAAGAAGCTGCTGAAGAAGCAAAAATTGCTTTATCTTCACAACTTGAAACTACAATTTCATTACCATTCATTGGTATGTCTTCAAGTGGACCTATCTCATTTGAAACAACATTAACAAGAGCTAAATTCCAAGATTTAACTAAACACTTATTAGATAGAACAGAAGAACCTGTTCGTAGAGCATTAAGCGATGCTAAATTAACAGCAAACGATATTGCACAAGTTATTTTAATTGGTGGTTCCATCCGTATGCCTGCTGTTCAAGAATTAGTTAAGAAATTATTAGGTAAGACACCTAACCAAGAAGTTCACCCAGATGAAGCAGTTTCAATTGGTGCTGCAATTCAAGGTGGTGTTATTGCTGGTGATGTTCAAGATGTTGTCTTATTAGATGTTACACCATTAACATTAGGTATTGAAACAATGGGTGGTGTTATGACTCCACTTATTCCAAGAAACACAACAATTCCTACAACAAAATCACAAATCTTCTCAACTGCTGCTGATAACCAACCAGCTGTCGATGTCATGGTATACCAAGGTGAACGTCCAATGGCAAGAGATAACAAAATGTTAGGTACATTCAAACTTGATGGCATTAAACCAGCTCGTCGTGGTGAACCTCGTATTGAAGTTACTTTCTCAATTGATGTTAACGGTATTGTTAAAGTATCAGCAAAAGATTTAGATACACAAAAAGAACAAAATATCACAATCTCTGGTTCTAATGGTTTAAGTAAAGAAGAAATCGATAGAATGGTAAGAGAAGCTGAAGCAAATAAAGAAGCTGATGAAAAGAGAAAACAAGATGTTGAATTAAAGAATAAAGCAGAAACTTACATTAATTCAATTGATCAATCATTAGCTGAAAAAGGTGATTCTTTAGATCCATCACAAAAAGAACAAACACAAAAATTACGTGATGAATTAAAGACAGCTTTAGATAATAATGATATGGAAACATTAAAATCTAAGATTTCAGATTTAGAAAGAGCTGCTGAATTTATGGCTCAACAACAAGGTAGTGCTCAATCAACAGCTGGTAACGCAACTTCATCAAGTGATGATAAACCACAAGATGACAATGTTGTTGATGCAGATTATACAGAAAAGAACTAAAAAATACTAAAGAGGGTGTAAACCCTCTTATAGCATTTTAGAAAGGATGATGTTATGGCAGAAAAAAGAGATTTCTATGAGGTACTTGGTGTCTCAAAATCAGCTACTAAAGATGAAATTAAGTCAGCCTATCGTAAATTAGCTAAAGTATATCACCCTGATAATAAACAAACTGGCGATGAAGCAAAATTCAAAGAAATACAAGAAGCATATGATGTTTTGTATGATGATCAAAAAAGACAAACTTATGATCAATTTGGACATGCTGCATTTGATCAATCTGCTGGTGGTGGAGCTGGTGGCTTCAATGGATTCCAAGGTGGATTCGGTGATGTCGATTTAGGAGATTTGTTTGGTAGTTTCTTCGGTGGTGGAAGATCTAGATCTCGTGGTAATAGCAATGGACCAAGAAGAGGTAATGATACATTACAACGTGTAGAGATATCTTTTATGGATTCAATTAATGGAAAGAAAGTTAAATTAACTGTTAATTATGATCAAACATGTACTAGATGTAATGGTACAGGTGCAAAAGATTCTTCTTCTATTAAAACATGTAGTAAGTGTAATGGACGTGGTTCAGTAGTACGTCAACAACAAACTATTTTTGGTGTTATGCAAAGTGAAACAACATGTCCTGACTGTGGAGGTACAGGTAAAGTTGTTTCTGAAAAATGTAGTGAATGTTTAGGTAAAGGATATAAAAGAGTTAAATCTGAATTAGATGTTAACATTCCTGCAGGTATAACAAGTGGCCAACAAATACGTATTGCTGGAAAAGGTGAACGTGGATCTAATGGTGGCCCAAATGGTGACTTATATTTAGAGGTAATTGTTAAACAACATGAATACTTCACACGTCAAGGTAATGATATCCATATTAACGTACCAATCGACTTAGTTATGGCATGTTTAGGTACTAAAATTACTGTCCCTACGGTTTATGGAGATATTGAAGTTAATGTTCCAGAAGGTACTCAACCTAATTCTATTTTAAAAGTAAAAGGTAAAGGTGTTAAGGAATTAAATGGAAGTAACTATGGTGATCAATATATTCATTTACAAGTTAAGACACCTACTAAGTTATCTTCTGAACAAAGAAAACTACTAACTAAATTTTCAGAAATCACTCCAAAAAGTGAGAGTGTCTTTGAAAAATTTAAAAATAAATTTAAACGTTAATAAAAAAAAGGAACCGTAACGTTCCTTTTTTATTTTCATATTTACTGATATTATGTTAAAATATCGAGTGATTTAGGAGGATTAATTATGCAAAGATACTTTGTTGGTGGTAATTTAAATAATTTATCATTTTCAGAAAATGATATTTTTCATATTACAAAAGTAATGCGTATGAAAGAAAATGATAATATTGAAGTTGTTTGTAATGAAAAATGTTATCTTTGTAAAATTGTTTCAGTAAATCCTTTTAATGTTGAAATTATAGAAGAATTAAAAGAAGATAGAGAATTAGATGTTGATGTTACTTTATTATATTGTTTACCTAAAGGCGAAAAACTTGACTTAGTAGTTCAAAAAGCAACTGAATTAGGTGTTAATCACATAATTGGAGTCGAATCTTCTAGAACGATTGTTCATTATGATAGTAGTAAAATTCCTAGTAAATTAGAACGTTTTAATAAGATTATGAAGGAAGCAAGTGAGCAATCACATCGATTAGTAACACCATCTTTTGATGATATATTACCTTTTTCAAAAGCTATTTTGCTTGAATATGATTATAAATTTATTGCCTTTGAAGAGGAATATAAAAATGAAAATAATCTACTAACTTTATTTAAAGATGTAAAACCTAATAGTAAAGTATGTATTTTAGTTGGCGCTGAAGGTGGATTTTCTAAAGAAGAAGTTAATCTAGCAAATAAAAAAGGATTTATAAACATCTCACTTGGAAAAAGAATTTTACGCAGTGAGACTGCTGCTATCTATGCTTTAGTAGCATTATCTTTTGTAAGGGAGAGTAAGTAATTATGAAATTTAAAATATTTACATTAGGTTGCAAAGTTAATGCTTATGAATCCGATGCTTTAAAGGAACTATTTTTAAATAAAGGATACCAAGAAGGTATTAACTGCCCTAATGAGGAAATTGATGTTGTAACACTAAATACATGTAGTGTTACTTCTGTATCAGATCAAAAGTCAAGACAACATATACGTAAACTTGTAAAAGAGTATCCAAATGCAGTTATCGTAGTTATGGGATGCTATACACAAATGAGCAGTGATTTTGTTTCTTCTATTGAAGGTGTTGATATTATAGTAGGTACAAATAATAGACACTTAATTCCAGAATTAGTTGATAAATATTTAAAAAATAAAGAACAAATAAATATTGTTGAAAAAAAGAAACGTGATTTTCCTTTTGAAACATCATTACTTGCTTCTTTTAGTGGAAATACAAGAGCATATTTAAAAATTCAAGATGGATGCAATAATTTTTGTTCATATTGTATTATTCCGTATGCAAGAGGTCAATTAAGGTCAAGACCAAAAGAAGATGTATTAAATGAAGTTAGTGTATTAGTCCAAAATGGATATAAGGAAATCGTTTTAACAGGTATTCATACCGGTAAATATGGTGAAGATTTTGCTACATATCACTTTTCCGATTTATTAAAAGATATATTGGATTTAAAACCAACAATTGAAAGGTTAAGAATTTCTTCCATTGAACAAGGTGAAATTAACGATGATATTTTACAACTTTTAAAAGAAAAGTCACAAATTGCTAATCATTTTCATATTCCATTACAATCTGGAAGCGATTCTGTTTTAAAAAGGATGAATCGAAAATATCTTACAGAGGAATTTTATGAGAAATTATGTAAAATTAGACAAGTAAAAAAAGATGTTTGTATATCAACTGATGTCATTGTTGGTTTTCCTGGAGAAACCGATGAAGAATTTAATGAAACATATGAATTTATTAAAAAATGTGAGTTTGCATTTTTACATGTCTTTCCATTTTCTGCTCGTAGTGGAACTCCGGCTGCCAAAATGGAGAATCAAGTTAATCCACAAGTTAAAAAAGAAAGAGTTCATAAGTTGTTAGCTTTATCAGCACAACTTCAAAATAAATATCAATCAAAATTCATCGGAAAAGAACTTGAAGTTCTCTTTGAAGAGTTTGATAAGAAAACAAATACATATTGTGGACATTCTTCAAATTATATTATGGTTCATAAGGCAAGTGACAAAGATATAACAAAACAAATGATTAAAGTAATTTATGAAGGATAATGCTGATTTAAATAAAAAAAGTGCGATTTAATCGTGCTTTTTTTCATTTTTGATACAATGTCCAAAAAAATATGTTGACTATAATACTTGATAAACTTATAATAACAAAGGAAATCAAATTATGGTTTTTAAATAAGGGGGTGTACTTGCATGGCAGTACCATTTAGAAGAACTTCTAAAACAGCAAAAAGATTACGTAGAACTCACTTTAAATTAAGTGTTTCTGGATTAGTAACATGCCCAAATTGTGGTAATATGATTCAATCACATCGTGTTTGCCCTAACTGTGGTTACTATGATGGAAAAGAAGTTGTTTCAACTAACTCAAAAAAATCTAAGTAATAAAAAAATATTGCTTTATAAATGGATTAAATATCCATTACAAAGCAATATTTTTTATTTTGCATCTTGTGAGTTTATTTGACGATTAACTACTAAGGTTATGTCAAGATTTCCATTTTTAGTTCTTAATTCATCAAGAAAAGCTTTTTGATCAATATCTTTTTTTACATAAATTGAATAAACAAGTTCAAACATTGTTCCAAATTCAGCTGTTTTAACTTTATTTAAAGACCATGATGCACAATACTTATTTAAAATCTCATCAAATAGTTTATCATAGTTTAAATCTTCAGGAATAATAATTTTTAAACGCATATTTTTCTTATTTGGTTGAGCAAATTTAGTAACATTTAATAGAATCATTACAAGGATTATTATTGAAGCAATGATTATTCCTACAGTAATAAAACCAAATCCACAAACTAAACCAATTCCCATTGTTGAGAAAATATAAGATAAATCTTCAGTATCTTTTTGTTCTGATCTAAAACGAGTAAGAGCAAATATACCACCTAAAGTTAAACCACTTGCAATATTATCATTAACAAAGTAGATAATAATTGAAGAAACCATTGGTAAAATAATTAGAGATATTGGAAAATCTGGTTGATAACCGGATTTTCTTTTTATAAATAAATAACATGATGCCATTGCAAGTCCTAATAGACCAGCCGTGACTAAAATAATTAAACAAACTTTAATATCAAATGAACTTGTTAAAATTGAATCAAAGATGCTACTTTCAGCTAAAAATAAATTAGATGTTTTCATAAGTAAATTCTCCTTTTTTTACTGATTGTTTGAAGTCTGTTCCATATTTAGAAAAACTTCCAGAATAAATTTTTAATCTAGATAATTCTTTTGTAAACCATAGTGGGAAAGCATTATTAATTTTGACTTCCATAAGTAATTGATTGTCATTTATTAATTCTTTTTCATAGGATGAATCATCAAAGTCAAAACTATTTCGTCGAGACCTTATATTAGTATCAAAACTAACTCTGAAGTTTGGATCTTCTTTATCAAAGAAAGCTAGTCTTTCATAATATAGGAAAGCTTTATTTTTTACTTTATATAAAGATAAGAAATATTCTAATTCGTTAACAATTTGTTTATTTAGTGCTTTGTGTTTTTCCGGTTTAATGTTGTTATTTAAAAAATCATTAAGTTGAGCATATGTTAATTTAATACGGCGCTTGGTAACAATTTTATTAATTTTTCTTTTTATTTCAAGAAAATATTCATCTCTTCCATCGTTCCAAGTCCCATATTTTCTTATTCGTATTTTTTCTTTAAATTTAGGTTTAGAAGTAGAAATTCGAATTAAAGTATTTGTATCAGTATCTAAATAAATATTTCTGATTAAATATCTATTACCTCCAATACAAAATTTATCATAATTCATATGTTCTAAAATTGTTGGAAGGAGAGCTTCATATTGTTCTTGAGTTATTAGAAATTTTTTTTCACGTCTTTTAAATGAATTAATCAAAACTCTCACCTCTTTTTTAAACAAAAATATTTTATCACAAAATTTTATTTAAAATAAAATTAATTGTTTTAGTTTATTAATATTACGAATTTCAGTATCGTTTTATTGATAAAAATAATACATATTGCTAAATAAATTTAATTTGGTATAATAATTGTGAATTTATTAATAGATAAATAAAAGAGAGGAAATCAATATTACAATTGATTTATAGGTGAATAACATGAAGGATAACAAATTAATTGATCACACTTTATTAAAACCAGATGCTTCTATTGAAGCAATCGAAAAATTATGTGAAGAAGCTTTAAAATATGATTTTGCATCTGTCTGTGTAAATCCTGGATTTGTCCCTTTATGTGCTAAACTTTTAAAAGATAGTAATGTAAAGGTCTGTACAGTTATTGGTTTCCCTTTAGGAGCAACTCTTCCTTCAGTTAAAGTATACGAAACTAAAGAAGCTGTTCGTGAAGGTGCTGATGAAATAGATATGGTCATTAATGTTTCACAGTTAAAAGCAAAAAATGATGCATATGTATATCAAGAAATTAAAGATATCAAAGCAGCTTGTGATGGGAAATTATTAAAAGTTATTATCGAAACTTGTTTATTAACAGATGAAGAAAAAGTTCGCGCATGTGAATTATCTGTTAAAGCTGGTGCTGATTTTGTTAAGACTTCAACTGGCTTTTCTACAGGTGGTGCTACAGCTGAAGATATCGCTTTAATGAGAAAAACAGTTGGACCTCATATTGGTGTCAAAGCTTCTGGAGGAGTTAGAACACACGAAGATATGGTTAAAATGGTTAAAGCTGGAGCAAACCGTATTGGCACATCTAATGGTGTTAAGCTTCTTGAAAAATAATTTTTGGTTACTTTAAATGAAGATTTAACAAAATCTTCATTTTTATATATTTTTATAATTTTTATAATGGAGAAAAAATATGATTATTGTTGAGAATTTAGAAAAAATTTTTAAAAAACCTATTAGAAAACCTGGAATAATAGGTATGTTTAAAACATTGTTTTCAAGAAAATATGAAACTAAAGTAGCAGTTAATAAAATTAACTTTACTATTAATGAAGGTGAAATAGTTGGTTATATTGGAAGCAATGGTGCAGGTAAATCTACTACTATTAAAATGATGTGCGGTATTTTAAATCCTACATCAGGTAAAGTACTTATTAATGGAATAGAACCTTATAAAAAAAGACAAACTGTAGCTAAACAAATCGGTGTTGTTTTTGGACAAAAAACACAATTATGGTGGGATATTCCATTAATTGAATCTTTTAATGTTTTAAAAGAAGTTTATTTAATTAGTGATGAAGATTACAAAGAAAGATTTGAGTTCTTACAAGAAGTACTTGATATTAAAGATTTTATTAATCAACCTGTAAGAACTTTATCATTAGGTCAAAGAATGCGTGCTGACTTAGCTGCTTCTTTATTACATAATCCAAAAATTCTTTTCTTAGATGAACCTACAATTGGATTAGATGTTCTAGTAAAAGAAAAGATACGTAATGCTATTTTAATGATGAATAAAAAATATAATACGACTGTTATATTAACTACTCATGATATGTCTGATATCGAGATGTTATGTAATAGAATTATTATGATTGAAAAAGGAAATATCATATACGATGGTTCATTGAAGGATATTAAGAAGAAGTTTGGTGATTTAAGAACTCTAAATATCCAATTAGATACTACTTCTATTAATTTAGAAGAGCTAAAAACATTTAATGATCAAGTAAGTTATGAGTTTGAAGCAGGTACTTTAGTTGCTAAATTTGATGCTGCTAAAGTGTCACTTGATAAAGTAATCAATGAAATACTTAAAAAATACGCTATTAAAGATATGAAAATTAAAGAATTAACTATTGAAGATATTGCAAAAGAAATGTATCGAAAAGATGAAGACGAAAAAAAAAAAGCTAATGCAGTAGTTCGATTTTTTAGAAAATATCTTCCTTTCTCAAAAAGTGGAATTCTTGATTTATTAGCTTATAAAGCATCTTTATATTCTTGGTTTTTAATATCAGCATTATCTTTAATTTGTACTTTCTTTTTATGGATAGCAATATATCGAAATTCACCAAATGAATCGATAAATGGATATACATTAAATGAAATGTTAGCGTATGTTTGTTTTATTAACATTGCTGGTTTTGGAGTGTCAGCTGGTGATACACATGGTAAAATATCTGATGAAATTCAAGATGGAACTATTGCAATGCAATTAATTAAACCTATATCTTATCGCTTAAGATTTGTATTTATTACATTAGGTAATTATTTAGGAACAACATTAATTTTTACATTACCTTTACTTACAGTTGTTTCAATTATTTTACACTTCACAGGAATTTTTGTAATTACATCAATATGGCAATTTTTATTAAGAGTACTACTTTTTATAGTTGCACAAATTATTGGTTGCTTACTTTATGACGCAATTAATTATTTCTTTGGACTTTGTACATTTTATACAATGGCTAGTTTTGGTATGTTTCAATTAAAAGAAGTAATTATTAGATTTTTATCAGGTGCAATGATACCTTTAGCATTTTTCCCATCATGGATAAAAAATATTGTTTCATATTCACCATTTGCTTCTATTGGTCAAAATCCTACTTTAATTTTATTAGGCAAATTAGATTACCCAGAAATTTTTATTAATTTACTAATTGCTTTAGGATGGATTGTTTGTTTAGAAGTTTTAAACTCATTGTTTTATGCTAGAGCAATTAAGAATATTACAATTCAAGGAGGTTAATTATGAAAAGATATTTACATTTATATAAAGTATTCCTCCAACGTGCTGTTAAGGCAAGATTAGAGTACAAAGCAGATACAATTATTGGTATTTTATCTTTCTTTATTTCTAATATTGCAACATTTTCTTGTTTATGGATGATCATACAAGCAATTCCTAGTTTGGATGGATGGACAATCTGGGAACTTGGATTTTTATATGGATTTGCAATGTTACCTAAAGGACTAGATCATTTATTTACCGATTCACTTTGGTTTATTGGTTATTGGTATGTTAAAAATGGTTTATTTGATAAACATTTAATTAGACCAGTAAATACATTATTTCAAATTATTGCTGAAACATTCCAACCTGAAGCTTTTGGCGAATTAATTATTGGAACGGCACTTTGCATTATTTGTGGTTTCAATATCGAAATCATTTGGTCTTTTGCAAATGTTTTATTATTAATTATTGCATTTATTATTGGTGCTTTAGTTTTCACTGGATTAAAACTAATTACTTGTTCTTTTGCTTTCTGGTTCAAAAGAAGTGGACCTTTAATGAATTCTGTATATAACTTCTGTGACTTTGCAAGATATCCTATTACAATTTTTAATAAGCCAATGCAATTTTTCTTATCATTTGTTGTTCCTTTTGGTTTAGTTATTTCTGTTCCTGTTCAAATTGTATTAAAAGGGACATGGAGTGCATGGCCAGTTATTGGTATTATTGTTTTAGCTGCAGCAGTCTTTAATATTATTGGAGTATTATTATGGAATGCTGGAGTTAGAGCTTATGAATCAACTGGTTCATAGTACTAAAAATATTTATCTGTTAATATGATTTATATGTAACATAAAATTTAGAAATTTAATCTTAATATGTTGCAATTATTGATTTTGTTAGTTATAATAAATACCGTTGCAAAGCTAATCAGCTTTAGAAGGAGGGGAAAGAAATGCCAAAAACAGTTGTACGTGATAATGAATCATTAGATGATGCATTACGTCGTTTCAAAAGGCAAGTCAATAAGGCTGGAACCCTTGCTGAAGCACGCAAACGTGAATACTATTTAAAACCTGGCTTACGTAGAAAACAAAAGTCAGAATTAGCAAGACGTAAATCTTATTAATGTAATTAAATCTGGATTTATCCAGATTTTTTTCTTGATAGGTATTGTAAGGAGACTTTATGAAATTTCTAGATTTTGAGAATATGTTAAATATGCGTGACTGTGGTGGTTTTGAAACAAGTGATGGTTATGTCATTAAGTATGATACTTTAATTAGATCTGATGCTATAAAAGAGTTAAAAGATTGTGAACTACAATATTTACTTGATAGGAATATAACAACACAAATTGATTTAAGAACTGAAACAGTTATTGAAAACTTTCCAAGTTTTTTAAAAAATAATGATAAATTTCATTATTATTCCTTTCCTATTGTTGAAGGAAGTCAAATAACTTTATCAGGTAATAAAACATCAGATCTTTATCTTAAAATGGTTGAAAATAAGAAAAATTTTAAATCAATTTTTAAAGCTATTATAAATGCAGATGGTGGAGTTATTATTAATTGTACTGCTGGTAAAGATAGAACAGGTGTTGTTATTGCCTTACTTTTTGAATTACTTGGTGTAAACGAGATTAGCATTATCGATGATTATAAGGTTTCAGCAAGTTATATAGATTCTCGTATTCCAAATTATCGAAAATCACATCCTGAATTTCCTATTTCATTAGGTGTTTCTAATGAAGAAGATATTAAAAGTTTTTTGGAATCTTTTCATAACAAATATGAATCTGCTAGAAATTATTTATTATTAGCAGGATTAACTAAAAACGATATTGAAAGATTAAAAGCAAAATTTTTAACTATTAAATAAAGAATTTATTCATCTTTTCATCATATATTTTATTGGTGAGAAGATGATTTTTTTTATTGATGGTATTTGGAAAATACAATTTTATACAAAAATAATTATTTTAGAAAATCAGGTTATTAAGGTAAAAATAAAAAATGCAACATATGAGTTTTTTGGAAAAGACTTATCAATAGTATATTTACAAAAAGATGAAATCAATATTAAAGGTTTAATCAATAAAATACTTATAACTTATGAATAGTAAAATCCAATATGAAATAGAGGTTTATGATAGTAAATCTATTATTGAAAAAATAAGAGAAAATAACATTGAAATATATGACGTTAATTTTAGCAATCATATTTTAAGATTCAAATCTTCTCCTTTTTGTAAGAATAAAATTGTTAAACTATTTCCTTCAATTAAAATTACTAAAGAATATGGCTTTTTAATTATTTTAAAAAATATCTTAATTAAGAAAACAACTTTTTTATCATTAATACTTTCTTGTGTCTCTTTTTATTATTTTAATAGTAAAGTATATGATGTAAAAGTAGTTGGTGATTCTAGAATCATTGAAGGATTACTTGTTGAAAAACTAGATGAATATGGAATTAAGAAAAATATCAAAAAACCAGATTTAAATACAATATTATTATGGGAAGAAAATATAAAAAAAGACTTATATAAAGAAGTTGAATTTTTAGAAATTAGACTGGATGGGTTAGTTTTAAATATAAAATTTAATAAAAGAAGAACAAGTGCTTCTATTCCAATATTAAATAGTGATATGTATGCTATAAAAAGTGGTGTTATTAAAAGCATTAATGTTTCTAGTGGTGATGTTTTAGTAGAACCAAATGAATATGTTGTAGAAGGACAATTACTAGTAAAATCAACAATTACAAATTCTAAAGGTGAAGAAATTTATATTGGAACACAAGGAAAAATTTATGCTTATACTTGGCAGATTGTAGAAGTAGAAGACAATAATTGTGTTAATGAAATTGATAGTTATGTTTTACTTTTAGAAAAAGCACGAAGAATAGTAAGTTATGAATTTGAAAGTGATGAAAAAATTGATAAAGAATTAATCTTAAAATATGAGATAAGTGAAAATAAAATGTTTTTAAAAATTCATTATACATGTATTGAGAATATTGTTAATTTTTTATAAGGAATAGTTAATTTTATTGCGTAATTATACATGGTGATAATTATGAAATTTTGTAAACAAATATTCCAAGATGATTGTGGATTTGCTTGCTTAAAAATGATATTAGCTTACTATAAAAAGAATAATCGGCTTTTAAATTTACCTAATCCCAAATTACATGATAAATACTCATTTCTTGATTTGACTAATTTAGCAAGAAAATATGGAATTGAATTAGAAGGATATAAAGTTGATAATATCACTTTGCTTAATAAACATTTACCATTAATTGTTGAAATGAATATTGAAGGAGCAAATCATTTTTGCATTTTATATAGAATTAAAGGGAATATTTTTTATATTTATGATCCAGCAAAAGGCAAAGTTAAGTACCAAATTGATACATTTGAAAAGTTGTTTCTTGATAAAATACTTATATACAAAAGTTTAATAGATAATAAAAAAATTGAAATAAATAATAAAATCAATAACATATTTATTAGTTATATTACTATTATTATTTTGATTAATTTTTCTTGTTCATTTTTATTGTTTAGTAACATGAAACTTAATGTATCAAATTTTATTGGTTTATTACTTTTTGTTTGTCTTATTTTTATTATTAATAAAATTGTATTATCATTTTTTGATTTATTATATGAGAAAAAAATAAATGAAAAAATAGTTCTTAATGAAAAAATAAATCTAAATAAGAATATGAACGAAATATATTTTTTAAAACAAAATATATTTCAATATATTTCTTCTTTTATAGGTGATTTAGTAATAATATTTTTCATTATTACTATTTGTACAATAAGCAATAAATTTTTAATAGTTTTCTTTTTGATACTAGGAATCCTTAATTTCATAAAATTTAGCATTAATAAAAAAAGCACTATGTCTAAAGTTGAACATTTGGAAAATGAATTAAAAAATAATAAAACTAAAAGAAAAGAAAATTATACTCGATTTAATAAATATATGAATGGCATAAAAAGTAAAATTGTTTTTATAGATTCTTTGTTAATTATTTTTGAGTTTATATATATAATTTTACTTCAATTTATAGATAATACTTTTGTATCTAATCACGTTTTATATTATTTTTTCTGTTTCAATTTATTCTCGGATAAAATTTTTGAAATTTTCTCATTTATTAGTAAAAAAGAAGAAATTTGTAAAGATATAAATAAAGTGAATTCATTATTAGAATATCATTAGTTTTTTATTAAAATTATGTTATTATATTTATACAAAAGGAATGATGATATGGAATTAACATTTACAAATGAATATAATGAAGAATTTGATGAATATGAAGAAATTTATTTTCAAATAATGAAAAAGACTTTTAAACATATAAAAAAGAAAGGAAATTTTATTGTTGAAGTCAATTTAATTGATAATGAAGCAATACATAATATAAATAAGGAGTATCGTCATATTGATCGACCTACTGATGTAATTAGTTTTGCTTTTGATGATAGTGTTGAAGGAGAATTAAAAATCAACTATAATAATATCCCACATATGTTAGGGGAGATTTTTATATCTGTTGATAAAGCTAAAGAACAAGCTAAAGAATTTCAGCATTCATTAAAACGTGAAATGAAATTTTTGTTTGTTCATGGTCTCCTTCATTTGTGTGGATATGACCATATGAAAAAAGAAGATGAAATGGTCATGTTTAAATTACAAGATGAAATTATAGGAAAAGTAGGTGAAGATAATGACTAGAGAAGATTTAATTAAGGAAGCTACAAAAGCACGTGAAAATTCATATTCTCCATATTCAAATTTTAAAGTAGGTGCTGCTTTATTATGTAAAGATGGTACAGTTTTTCATGGCGCTAATATTGAAAATTCAAGTTATGGTTTATGTATGTGTGCTGAAAGAAATGCTATTTATAATGCTATTAATCATGGTTATAAAAAAGATGATTTTGTATCATTGGTAGTTCTTGCTGATACTGAAGAGCCATGTTCTCCATGTGGAGCATGCCGTCAAGTAATGCATGAATTGTTGCCGTTTAGTGCAGATATAATTTTAGTTAATATGAAAGGTGAATTTAAGGTTACAAATACTAATGAATTATTACCTTTTGCTTTCGATAGCGATGATTTAAAGTGAGGTTAAAATGAAATCTGGTTTTGTTTCTATTATTGGACGACCTAATGTTGGAAAGTCTACTTTATTAAATACTATTTTAAAAAAGAAAGTATCTATTGTTTCTCCTAAAGCTCAAACGACTAGAAATAGTATTCAAGGAATTTATAATTCTGAAGACGCTCAAATTATTTTTATTGATACTCCTGGAATACATAAGCCAAATAGTGAGCTTTCTACATTTATGAATAAGTCAGCATTTTCTTCTTTAAGAGATGTTGAAGTAATGCTTATAATGGTCGATGCATCAGTAGAATATGGTGAAGGGGATAAATTTTTATTAGAAAGAATAAAGGATGTTAAAATCCCTTGTTTCATAGTGCTCAATAAAATAGATCAAACAAATTTATTATTAGTAGAAAATTTAAAAAAACAATATCATGAAGTTTTTCCTAATTCTAAAATAATAGAAATTTCTGCTTTGAATGATGTTAACGTAGGCCTTCTTTTAGAAAATATTATAGATGTTTTACCAGAAGGACCTCAGTATTTTCCTCAAGGAGTTTTCACCGATCATCCAGAAACTTTTATTGTTTCAGAAATTATAAGAGAAAAGATATTAGGATTATTACATGAAGAAGTTCCACATTCTATTGCAGTTATAGTTGAGAAAATGAAACAAACAAAAAATGTTTGTGAGATATATGCAACTATAATTTGTGAAAGAGAAGGCCAAAAAGGAATAATCATTGGTAAAGGTGGAAAGATGATTAAGCGTATAGGTATGCAATCACGATATGATATAGAAAATCTACTTGGCATACATTGCGATTTAAAAACTTTTGTCCGTGTTGAACCTGACTGGAGAAATTCTCCAAAATATTTAAAAGAATTTGGATATAAATATAATGGTTAGAGAATTTGAAGGTATTGTAATTAAATTTAGTAAATATTTGGATAATGATGCTATGGTAACTGTTTTGACAAGAACAGGTATTAGGTCATTTTTAGCACGTGGCGTATTAAAAACGAAAAGTAAAAATTCACGTTCATTAAATCTATATACTATTTCTAAATTTGAATTACTTGACGAAAAATATGGTAATGTTTTGAAAACTGGTATTTCAATTTATTCACCATTTAATTTATATTCTTCATTTGAAGACATAACTTGTCTTTCTTTAATCGGAGAGGCGACATTTAATACTATTAATGAATTTGATGAATATGATTTATTTACTCCTTTTTCTTTTGCAATTAAAGAAATGGAAAATAATGTCGATCCATTTATTCTTACTATTGAATATTTAATAATGTTGATGAGTTTTTCTGGTGAAGGTGTTGAATTTAATTATTTTAATATAGATGATATTAATAAAAAGAAATTACAAAATATTTATAAAACGAAAACTTATGATATGGATTTTTCCTTATCAAAAGAAGATAAAATTAGTATAATTGAGAAATTAATTGACCAATTTGAAAATGCCAAAAATATTAATTTAAAATCTAAAGAAGCAATTTATATTTTATAAAAAAGTTCACTTATAATAGGTTGACACGTTAATATATAAAATATAAAATACTTCTTGAGTTTTTTGTTTGAAAAAATAAAGGAGTGAAGTAAAAAATGTCAAAAGTAGAGTTTGAAAAAATTGTAACACATCTTCAAACTTCTGGTTTTATATTTCAAGATTCTGAAATATATGGAGGACTATCAAATTCTTGGGATTATGGTCCTTTAGGTGTTGAATTGCTCAATAACATTAAAAAATTATGGTGGAAAAAGTTTGTTCAAGAATCACCTACTAATGTTGGTATGGATGCTGCAATCTTAATGAATCCACGTGTTTGGGAAGCAACAGGCCATGTTTCTACATTTAATGATCCCTTAATCGATTGTAAAGAATGTAAAACAAGACATCGTGCTGATCAATTAATTGAAGCACAATTCCCAGAAGCACATGTCACATCAATGTCTAACGATGATATGACGAAATTTATTAAAGAAAATAATGTTAAATGTCCTAATTGTGGTAAATCTAATTTTACTGATATTAGGCAATTTAATATGATGTTTAAAACTCATGTTGGTGTAACAGAAGATTCAAAAGCTGTTGTTTATTTAAGGCCTGAGACTGCTCAAGGTATTTTTTGTAACTTTAAAAATGTTACACGTACAATGAGAAAAAAATTGCCAGTTGGTATTTGCCAAGTTGGTAAATCTTTTAGGAATGAAATTACTCCTGGTAATTTCTTATTTAGAACTAGAGAATTTGAACAAATGGAAATGGAATTCTTTTGTAAACCAGGTACTGATTTAGAGTGGTTTGTTTATTGGAAAAAGTATTGCATTGATTTTGTAAAATCTTTAGGTGTTAAGGAAGAAAATTTACGTTATCGTGATCACGATCCAGAAGAATTAGCTTTCTATTCAAAAGCTACAACTGATATCGAATATTTATTCCCATCAATTGGTTGGGGTGAAGTTTGGGGGATTGCTGATAGAACAGATTACGATTTAAAACGTCATCAAGAGTATTCTGGTCAAAGTCTTGAATATCTTGATCCTGAAACTAATGAAAAATATATACCTTATTGTATTGAACCTTCTTTAGGTGCAGGTAGATTATTACTTGTAGCTGTTTGTGAAGCATACGAAGAGCAGGAACTTGAAAAAGAAACTCGTATTGTAATGCATTTACATCCTGCATTAGCTCCATATAAGGCAGCAGTTTTACCTTTATCAAAACAATTAAATGAAAAGGCTAGAGAAGTTCAAACCTTACTTTCTAAATATTTAAATGTCACTTATGACGAAACTGCATCAATTGGAAAACGTTATCGTAGACAAGATGCTATTGGTACACCATTCTGTGTTACTGTTGATTTTGAGACAGAAAATGATGGATGCGTAACAGTAAGAGATCGTGATACGATGGAACAAATTCGTTTACCAATTAATGAACTTGTTAAATATTTAACAGAAAAAACATTTTATTAATTTTAAAATTGGAGGGATTTCATGATTGATCCATCAATTATTGAAGATATTTTAAAACATGCTGATATAGTTGATATTGTTTCATCATATATTAACGTTATTAAAAAGGGTCGTAATTATGTTGCAATCTGTCCTTTTCATGATGACAAAAATCCTTCTATGATGCTTTCAAGAGAAAAGCAAATCTTCAAATGCTTTGTTTGTGGAACTGGTGGCAATGCAATAACTTTTGTTCAAAATTATGAAAAAATCAGTTATATTGAAGCAGTTAAGAAGGTTGCTGAAATAATTGGTTATAGTGATGAAAGATTAAATCAATATAAAGAAACTAAAAAAGTAGATTCTAATTTAGAACCTTTATATAAGTGTATTAATGATTTATGTTCTTATTACGAATATGGGTTAACAACTGAAGAAGGAACTAGAGCTTTTGAATATTTAATAGAAAGAAACATAAGTGAAAATATTCAACAAGATTTTCACATTGGATATTCATTTAGTGATGGAAAAAAATCTATAGAGTTTTTAAAATCAAAAGGTCATTCATTAAAATCAATTGAAGCAATTGGTATTGTTAATAAAGGTACTACGAATTTACATGATCAAAATGCTGGTAGAGTAATCTTTCCAATACATGATACCAATGGTCAAATAGTTGGTTTTTCAGCTAGAAAACTAACAAAAAATGATGATTTACCAAAATATGTTAATTCACCTGAAACAGCAATTTTTAAGAAAAATAATATTTTATATAACTATTATTCGGCAAAGAATACTGTTAAAAGAGATGGTTTTGTTTATGTACTTGAAGGATTTATGGATGTAATAGCTTTAAAAAAAGCAGGCATAAATTCAGCAATTGCATTAATGGGAACAGCACTCACCCAAAATCACATTAAACTGATAAGACAACTTGGTGTAGAAGTAAGAATGTGCCTTGATGGAGATAATGCTGGTCAACTTGCTACATTTAAATGTTGCAAAATGCTTGAACAGGAAGGTATACCATTTAAGGTAGTTTTATCTAAAGGAGATAATCGTGACCCTGATGAAATTTTAAATCAAGAAGGCAAGGAAACTTTAATAAAATATTTAAATAATTTAGTCGGAAAGATTGAATTTATATTTAATTATTATTCTATTAATAAACCACTAAATACATTTGAAGAAAAAAATCAGTTTGTCAATGAGTTTATACCAATTATGGTTAAAACTAACAATAGACTTGAAATAGAAAATTATATTTTGAATATTTCTAAACTTACTGGTTATGATGTAAATACCATTAGAAGTATTTATGAAGACGCTCGTAGAAAAACCGAATCTTCTTCTAGTAAGGTCTCATTCAATGATTTTAATATAGAAACAAAAGCATTAAAACGCTATGTTTTGGCTGAAAGAGAAGTTATATTCCAAATGATTTCTTCAGAAGATGCTATTAAGTATTTTGAAAGAAATATTGAGTATTTCTATGATGAAATTTATCAAAAGATAGCAAACTATATTATTGAACTTTATGAGACAAATGGTCGAGTCGATCAAAACTTGTTAATATCTTTATTTGATCAAGAAGATGATGATCAAGTTAATATCTTGAGAAATAAAGTTATTGAATTATTAATGGAAAAACATCATCCACCATTTTCTATCGCATTAATGGATGACTGTAAGAATGCTCTTCGTAATGAGCAAAGTAAATATAAAAGTAGAATAGAACTTGAATCAGCTTTAAAAGGTAAAGATCCTAAAGAGCAGGCTCGATTACTAGATGAATATTTGAAATCAAAGAATTAAGGAGTGAAGTATTATGGACAAAAAAGAAAAAGATGTATTATTTAACGACGAAGATGTTGAAGTTGAATCATTTGAAAGTATTAAAAAACGTCTTGAGAAGAAAGGTAAACAAGCAGGCGAATTAGATCAAGATGAAATTATGGAAGCTTTAAGTCAAATAGATGTTTCTGATGAAGAAATGGAAAACTTAATCAATTATTTTAAAGAAAAGAAGATTAATGTAATTTCAAATGATGTTGATGACTTAGATTCTTTAGATGATATTGAAGTTGACGAAAATTCTGAAGAAGATGATTTATTATTAGACGATGAAGATTTCTTCGATAAGATTAATGATAAAGAGTATGAAGAAATTGAAAAATTAACTAATGAAAGTTTTAATTCATTTTCTATTGGTGATGTCAAAGTTAGTGACTCTGTTAAAATGTATTTAAAAGAAATTGGTAAAGTTGATTTATTATCATCAGAAGAAGAAATTGAACTTGCTAAACGAATCGTTGAAGGTGATGAAAGTGCAAAGAAACGTCTAATTTCTGCTAACTTGCGTCTAGTTGTTTCTATTGCAAAACATTATGTTGGCCGTGGTATGCAATTCCTTGATTTAATTCAAGAAGGAAATATGGGTTTAATTAAAGCAGTTGAAAAATTCGACCACTCAAAAGGTTTTAAATTTTCAACTTACGCAACTTGGTGGATTCGTCAAGCAATTACTCGTGCCATTGCTGACCAAGCTAGAACAATTCGTATTCCTGTTCATATGGTTGAAACAATTAATAAAATCACTCGTGTCCAACGTACACTTGTTCAAGAATATGGGCGTGAACCAACTGCAGAAGAAATATCACAAAAATTAGATGGTCAATTAAGTCCTGACAGAATTAGAGAAATTCAACGTATTGCTCTTGATCCTGTTTCTTTAGAAACTCCAATTGGTGAAGAAGATGATTCTCATTTAGGAGATTTTATTGAAGATAAAGAGAGCCAATCACCATCCGAATATACAACTAAATCTTTATTAAAAGATGAATTGTATGCTGTTATGAAAGACTTAACAGACCGTGAAGAAAAAGTATTAAGATTACGTTATGGCCTAGATGACAATAAACCACGTACTCTTGAAGAAGTTGGTAAAGAATTCGGTGTTACTCGTGAACGTATTCGTCAAATTGAAGCAAAAGCAATTAGAAAATTACGTCATCCATCAAGAGCAAAACGTTTTGGCGACTATCGTTAATTATGAATATTAATTTATCTAATCGTTTAGAAACTATAAAAAGGTTTGTGCCCCCACAATGTATACCAGCAGATGTAGGTGCAGACCACGGTTATTTAATTTGTAGTCTATTAATTGATAACATAGTTGAATTAGGCTATGCTGTTGAAAATAAAAAGGGTCCTTTTACCCATTTGTGTGAAACTATTAAATTGTATTCTTTAGAGAACAAAGTATATCCTTTGTTTTCTTCTGGAATACGTGATTTACCTGATAATGTTAATACTCTTATTCTTGCTGGAATGGGTTCGGAAAGCATTATTGAAATTCTTAATGCGAGAAAAGATTTTTTATCACATATTGATATGATTATTTGTGATTCACATACTAATCTTTTCTATTTAAGGTCTGAAATGCAAAAACTAGGATTTTATGTAAAAAATGAGGAAATAATTCAAGAAAAAAACATTTATTATGAAATTGTTGTATTTATAAAAGACTCAACATTAAATTATTCCTTAACTGAATTAAAATATGGTCCAATTTTGTTAAAAAACAAATCAAAAGTTTATATTAAAAAGTATAATGAATATTTAACAAAATTAGAATCAATATTAAATAAAAATATATCTTCTAATAGAAAAGAAGATATACTTAAAGAAATTAAAGAAATAAAAGAAGTTATTTTTCAAAGTTTGTGATATATTTTATAACTTCATTTGTTATTGATAAAGGTGTAGAAGCTCCTGAAGCTATACCTACATAATTTGCTTTTTTTAAGTCACTGTTATTTATGTGTTTAACAGTGGCTATTTTTTTTACTACTGCGTTTGGTAAATGATTTTTAGATAGTTCAACCAAGCGTTGAGTATTTGATGATTTTTCATCACCTACAATATAAACTAAATCAATATCTTCAGGCATTTTTAGAATAGCTTCCTGTCTTATTCTAGTGGTTGAACAAATTTCATCAACGAATTCAATGTTTTCAAATTTCTTTTTCAATTGATCATGAATATCTTTTAAATCAAGTAAAGAGTAAGTTGTTTGATTAATAACAAGTGGATTAATAATATCAGGTAATTTTAAAACATCATCTATTGAATCTATACGATAAATGTGATTTCCATAAGATAAACAAGCATTAGTTTCAGGGTGATTTTCTTTTCCAATATAAATAATATTACATTCTTTATTACTTTTTATTAAATCTATTACTTTTTGAACTTGTGAACATGTTGCATCAACAATTTTAAGCCCTTTATTTTGTGCTAATACTTCTAGATTTTTTTTATGTCCATGAGCAGTAAAAATGATGTAGCCATCATTAATTTCATTTATTAATTCTTCGTCACTTTTATTTGATGAAAATAGTGATAAAATATTATGCTTTTCTAGTTCTTTTACTACATTTTCGTTATGAACAAGCATACCTAAAACTGTAATATTCTCTTTAGGATGTTCATATCTTAGTTTAATTGCAATATCAACTGCTTTATTGACACCAAAACAAACCCCATAAGGTTTTACAGTATAAACTTTCATTTTTATCACCTTTTATATGATAACAAATTTACAAGTTTAAAAAAATGGCTTATTTGGTTTTTCTTGATTTTTATATGATGTACTATTTTTGTTTTCTACATTATTTTTTTGTTGTGTTTCTTTTTTTTCATCAGGATTTATTACTTCAGGATTTATTATAGTTTCGCGAACTACATTTTGAGTTTGAGTGTTTCTATTATTGAATGGATTAAAATTTTTGAGTTTATTTCTAAAATTTTTTGTATTATCCCAAAGAGGTTTTACTTGTTGGTATATAGGGATGACTTGATTTACAGTTGATATCATATTTTCTGCACCAGAAAGAAATTTATTAATTGTAAATTTGCCATTTATTTTTCCGGCCATTGGATTTATATAACCAAAGTTACTTCTAGGAATAGAGAAAGGTGTTCTATAATTTTGGAAATTTGGTGTAACAAAATTGTTCACTTGCTGATAAGGAGAAGAATTAAAAATATAAGGAATCATTATTATTTACCTATATATTTTTATGACAAAAATCCAAAAAGGTTATTATTTGATTTTTTTTATGACTATTTTTCGTGTATAATATCGAAAGGAGGTTTTGTTATGGCAAGTTTTAAAAGTTATGCATTATCAAGTAAAATGCTCGAATCACTTGAAAAGTTAAATTATATAAATCCTACTCCAATACAAGAAGTTGTTATTCCATCAGCATTAAGGGGTGAATCATTAGTAGCACGTAGTGCCACAGGTTCAGGTAAGACTCATAGCTTTTTAGTTCCTATTGTTGATAGAATTGATATTAGCTTAAATCAAGTTCAAGCTGTCATTATGGCTCCTACTCGTGAACTTGCAAAGCAAACTTTTGATTTTTTAAAAGAATTAGTTGATTTATATGGCAATATTTCAATTCGATTACTTTGTGCTGGTGAAGAAAAGAAAAGAGTAATTGATAAGTTACAAAACACACCACAAATTATTGTTGCAACTCCAGGTAGATTAAATGATTTAATTTTAAAAGAAAATGCATTAGATATTTCTAATGTTAAATATTTTGTTATTGATGAAGCAGATATGCTTTTAGAAATGGGTTTCTTTGAAGAAATTAATAATCTTTTATCTATTTTAAAAGACCCTACTATAATGATTTTCTCAGCAACAATACCTCTTAACTTACGTCATTTAATAGAAAAATATATAAAGGCTGAAAAAGTCTTTGAAATTGGAGAAGAAGGATCAACTAATAGCCAAGTTACTCATTTTTTAGTTGATACTAGACATAAAGATTTGAAGGAATGTGCTTTAACATTTCTAAAAATTAAAAATCCTTATCTTTGTTTGATTTTTTGTTCAAAAAAGGAAGATGTTGATAAGTTATATAAATACTTAAATCAAAACGGCATTAAAGTCGGTGTTTTACATGGTGATTTAGAAATGCGCCAACGTAAACAAATGATGCGTCGTATACGTAATGATGAATTTTCAGTAATCGTTTGTAGTGATATGGCTGCTCGTGGGCTTGATTTAGATAATGTATCCGATGTGTTAAATATTGATTTACCTAATAACTTTGAATTCTACTTCCATCGTGCTGGAAGAACAGGTCGATACAAATCATATGGTAACTGTTATACTTTTTATAATAATGATCAAATCAATAGTGTTAAAAGAATCATTGATGCTGGAATTGAAGTACAATATTTAACTTTAAGAGATAATCAACTTGTTCCAAGCAAAGGTTTTGAAAAGAAAAAGTCTAAATCATCAAAAAATGATGAGGATTTGAAAAAAGAAATTAAAAAAGCTGTAGCAAAAACAAAATCCAATAAAGTTAAACCTGGATACAAGAAAAAGGTTAAAGAAGCTGTTGAAAAAGCAAAAAGACAACACAAAAGAAAAATTATTAAGGATTCTATTCGTAAACAAAGAGTAGAACGTTATAAACAAGAAGCAAGGGATAGTAAGTATGGAAAATAAAATTTTAATAGGAAGTCATGTCTCAATGAAAGCACCTGATTTTTATTTAGGTTCGGTAAAAGAAGCTCTTTCGTATGGTGCTACTTCTTTAATGCTTTATACTGGAGCTCCTCAAAATACTGTACGTACTGAGCTTTCTAAATTAAAAATTGAAGAAGCTTTTGCATTAATTAAAGAATCAAATTTAGATTTATCTAAATTCATTTGTCATGCACCTTATTTAATTAATTTATCAAATAGTTTAAGTCAAGAAAAAGTTAATATGAGTATAAGTTTATTAAAAACAGAAATGGTTCGTACTCGTGCGATGGGTATTGAAGTTTTAGTTTTACATCCAGGTGGCCATATGACAGCTGGTGTTGATGTTGGCCTAGATACTTTAATCAAGAATTTGAATCTCGTTTTAGATAACGACCAAACAGGAGTAAAAATTGCTATTGAAACAATGGCTGGAAAAGGTAGTGAAGTTGGTACTTCTTTAGAACAAATTTCTTATGTTATTAAAAATATTCATAAGCAAGAACAAGTTGGTGTTTGTTTAGATACATGTCATTTAAATGATGCTGGTTATAATATCAAAGACTTAGACAACTTAATTACTCAAATAAAAAATACTATCTCAATTGAGAAAGTATTAGCTATTCACATTAATGATTCCAAAAATCCAATTGGTGCACATAAAGATAGACATGAAAACTTAGGATATGGCTACGTTGGTTTTGATGCAATTAATGCTATTGTCCACTCAGAAGTTTTTAAAGATATCCCAAAAATTCTTGAAACACCATATATTGGAGATAAACCACCTTATAAAAAAGAAATTGAAATGTTAAAGAATGGAAGTTTAATCCCTAATTGGAAAGATGAGTTCTAAATAAATTGATTAACAATTGAAAGTACTTTATTATATGTATTTTCATTTGTAACTTGCTTGAAATTATATAGAAGAAAATCTTTGGATTCTTTATTTAAATATTCTTTATATTGTCTAGCAAAGTTTAATATAAAAATTATTTCATTATCTGAAAAATCCCAATTATTTTTAAGACATATATTGCGTGCATCTTCAAGTGTTATTCTATCAATGTAATATAAAACTAATTTATTTGTTGGCATATAAAAACCTCGTAATATTATACGAGGTTTTTTATTTAATATGCATTGATTTCGCCTATTAAAGTTTGATAAACTTCTTCTTCACTTATTTTTTTTACAACCTGTCCTTTTTTGAATAATACCCAGCAATTTTTCCCACCAGCTATACCAATATCAGCTTGTTTTGCTTCTCCTGGACCATTAACAATACATCCCATAATAGCAACTGTTATAGGTTTAGAAATTGTATCTAAATAATCCTGTACCTTTTTAGATAATTCTATTAAGTTAACTTCAGTTCTTCCACATGTTGGGCATGAAATTAAAGTAGGCATTTTGTCATATAGACCTAAATCATGTAATAATCGTTTGCATGCTATTACTTCTTCTTTAGGATCATCAGTAAGTGAAATTCGTATAGTATCACCTATATCTTGTTCTAAAAGTGGTGCTAAACCTGCAATAGAACGAATTATTCCAACTTCTTTTATACCAGCTTCAGTTATACCTAAATGAAGAGGATAAGGAAAAATCTCACTTGCTAACCTATATGCTTCAATAGATTCTAATGTAGATGAACTTTTTAAAGAAATACAAATATCATAAAAATCTAAATTTTCAAGTAAAGAAACATATTCTTTTGCTTTATCAACCATTGCTTTAGCAGTGACTTTATAAGAATTATCTTCTTCTTGATTAAGTGAACCTGAATTAACTCCGATTCTAATAGGGATATTTTTATCTTTACATGCTAAAACTACTTTTTTTAATTTATTATATGAACCAATATTTCCAGGATTTATCCTTATTTTATCAGCACCGTTTTCTATTGCTAATAGTGCTAGTTTGTAATCAAAGTGAATATCAGCGACTAAAGGAATATGAATATGTTTTTTAATTTCTTTTAATGCGATAGCATCTTCATTATCTTTAATAGAAACACGAATTATTTGACATCCAACTTTTTCAAGTTCTAAAACTTGTTTAATAACTTCTTTTGTATTAGAGGTTTTAATATTACACATTGATTGGATAATAACTTCATTTTTTCCACCAATAGTAAGATTTCCAACTTTTATTATTCTTGTTCCAGTTCTTTTCATATTTTTACTCCTTTCTGTATTATTATATATGAAAATAAAGAAAAATTATAAATAAACGATTCTAATCGTATAAAAATGAATGATTTTATTGATAATTTTAAAATAAGTCTATATAATAATTTAGACGAAGAACAAGAAGAGTAACTTGTGTACTTATATAGAGAGATTAACAAATGGTGGAAGTTAATTTAATAAGCAAGTGAAGGTCGCTTGGGAGTCGGGTTAGGAGCCTCGTTTACTGCGTTAAAGTAATTAATTAAGAGCATATAATTTGATTATATGAATTAAGGTGGTACCGCGTTTATTACGTCCTTATTTTAAGGGCGTTTTTATTTTTTAAAAGGAGAAAAAGATATGGCTTTAGAAAAAAAGTATGACCACAAATTAGTTGAGGAAGGAAAGTATGATAACTGGAAAAGTAAAGGATATTTTACTGCTGGTGATCTATCTAAAAAACCTTATTGCATAGTGATTCCTCCACCTAATGTTACTGGTAAATTACATATTGGACATGCAATTGATACAACTATTCAAGATATATTAATTAGATATAAAAAAGCAAAAGGATACGATGCTTTATATCTTCCTGGAATGGAT
The DNA here is from genome assembly GCA_051872335.1 of Bacilli bacterium. Taxonomy (GTDB): domain Bacteria; phylum Bacillota_I; class Bacilli_A; order RFN20; family CAG-826; genus SUG2458. Next base: position 32,661 of record JBJEDT010000003.1, read on the forward strand.
CATGCAGGTATCGCAACACAAGCCAAAATTGATGCAAAGTTACGTGAACAAGGAACAAATAGATATGAATTAGGACGTGAAAAATTCCTTGAAGTTGCTTGGGATTGGAAAAAAGAATATGCTGGTTTTATTCATGACCAATGGAAAACAATGGGTTTAGCTTTAGATTATACTAGAGAAAGATTCACTCTTGATGAAGGATTAAGTAATGCTGTAAAGAAAGTCTTTGTAACATTATACAATAAAGGTATTATTTATCGTGGTGAAAAGATCATTAACTGGGATCCAGTTCAAAGAACAGCTCTTTCAAATATTGAAGTTATTTATAAAGATGATCCAGGTAAATTTTATTATTTTAAATATTTTATTGAAGGTACTGATAAGTATTTAGAAGTTGCTACAACTCGTCCAGAAACAATGTTTGGTGATGTTTGTGTAGTAGTTAATCCAAATGATGAAAGATACAAAGATGTAATTGGAAAAAAAGTAATAAATCCTGCTAATGATGAATTATTACCAATTATTGCAGATGAATATGTTGATATTGAGTTTGGTACTGGTGCAATGAAATGTACTCCTGCTCACGATCCAAATGACTTTATAATTGGTGAAAAATATGGCTTCCCTCATCCTATTTGCATGAATGATGACGGAACAATGAATTCACTATCTGGTAAATATAACGGTCAAGATAGAATGGTTTGCCGTGATAATTTAGTAAAAGATATCGAAAAAAAAGGATGCTTAATTAAAATTGAAGATATTGTTCACCAAGTAGGTCACTCAGAACGTAGTGATGCTTTCGTTGAACCTTACTTATCAAAACAATGGTTTGTTAAAATGAAACCACTTGCTGAACAATCTTTAGCAAATCAACAAACTGATGATAAAGTTAATTTTTATCCTGAACGTTTTGAAAAAACATTTATTCAATGGATGGAAAAAGTTGATGATTGGTGCATTTCACGTCAATTGTGGTGGGGTCATAGAATACCAGCTTATTATCATAAAGTAACAGGTGAAGTAGTTGTAAGTGAATTACCACCAGTAGATATTGAAAATTATGTACAAGATGAAGATGTATTAGATACTTGGTTTTCATCAGCATTATGGCCATTCTCAACACTTGGTTGGCCAAATGAAGAATCACCTGATTTTAAGCGTTATTTCCCAACAACAACTTTAGTTACAGGTTATGATATTATTTTCTTCTGGGTTTCTAGAATGATATTCCAATCTCTTGAATTTACTAAGAAAAGACCATTTGAAAATGTATTAATTCATGGATTAATTAGGGATGCTCAAGGACGTAAGATGTCAAAATCATTAGGAAATGGTGTTGATCCTATTAAAGTTGTAGATGATTATGGTGCTGATGCATTACGTTATTTCATTACCACTAATTCTACCCCTGGTTTAGATAGTCGTTTTAGTGAAGAAAAGATTCAAGCAGCTTCTGCTTATTTAAATAAAATTTGGAATGCTGCTAGATATACAATTAGTAATTTAGGTGAAGACTTCATAGTACAAGAACTTGATTTTAAAACTTTAAATAGTCTTGATAAATGGATTTTATCTAAATTCAATGAAACAGTTAAAAATGTAACATTCAACATGGAAAAGTTTGAATTAGCTAATGCTTCAACTCACCTATATAATTTTGTTTACGATGATTTCTGTTCATGGTATTTAGAAATGTCTAAGGTAACTTTACAAGGTGAAAATGAATTAAACAAAAATAATACACGTCAAGTTTTGTATCATATTCTTGAAGGTATTATTATGATGATTTATCCATATTGTCCTTTTATTACTGAAGAAATTTATCTAAATATGCCTGAACATAAAGATTCAATAATGTTAAATTCATATCCTGAATATGATAGTAATTTCTTTGATAAAAAATCAATGGATGAAATTGAAACTATTATTAAAATCATTAAAGATATTCGTGCTTTTAAGGTCGAAAATGATCTTCAACCAAATACACCTATAACTTTACATTTTGTTGATAAATCGAATATGATTTCTAGTTATGAAACTTATCTTGAACGTTTTACATTTGCAAATAAAATTTTATTTGAAGATAATGCTGATAATTTAAAACAATATAATATCTTTATTTATGGCGAAGTTGAAATGGCAATTGAACAACAAATTGATAAAGAAGAATTAATTGCTAAATTAGATAAAGAAATTGTTTCTTTAAGATTTGAAGTTGAACGTAGTGAAAAACTATTATCAAATCCGGGATTTGTTTCAAAAGCTCCAGAAGCAAAATTAAATCTTGAAAAAGAAAAACTTGCAAAAAACAAATTACAACTTGAAAGTGTTTTAGCAAAAAGAAATAATCTTTAAGTTAGGAAATTTCAGTTTTATCTCCTAATTATTAATAGGAGGTAATATATGCAAAAACTTTCATTTGAAGAAATGAATAATGTTGTTGCCGGTGAAGCGATAACTTTAACAGCAGTTATGGCAATTATGTCTATTGCTGTAGTAGCCGTTATTATTTATCGTTTATTTATGTCTGAATCTGGTTCAACAACTTTGCCTGGTGGCTTTAAATTCACCTGGTAAAACTGAAGCCTTATTAAACTTTTATGTTTGATAAGGCTTTTTTCTTTTTACGACAAATTTTTCGTTTATAATAATTTATTTTTATTTAAGAGGTGAGTATTTAATGCAAGAAATGGAATTAGAAATGGATGTTAATAATTTTCATCAATCATTTGAAAATCTTAAGAAAATATTGCAAGAACAGGCTTTTCAAAAAAACAGACAAGGTATTTATTTGATTTTTAATGATAAACCAAATGAAGGAATGGTATCTCAAATAATAGATTGTTTTTTTTGCTTTAAGTCTGCTTATTTATTAGGTGTCAAAGTTAAAAAAGATAAGAAAATGGAAATAATAAATGATAATATCCATAATGGTCAAGTTATTATAAATAGAAAACCAATGGTAATAATGGGTTCATTAAATAGTGGAGGGTGCATTAAATCATACAACGATGTTTGCATAGATGGTGATGCATATGGAAATATCGAATTGATGGGTAGTTCTAATGTTTTTTTAAAAAATGCAATCGGTGTTACAATTCATTTAGAAAATGGATTATCTAGACAAGTTAGTGGACGTAATATTTTAATAAACAATGATATTTTAGAGGATATGATATGGCAAGAGTAATCGTTGTTACATCTGGTAAAGGTGGAGTTGGTAAATCAACAGTAACTTGTAATTTAGGATATTCATTAGCAAGTTATAATAATAGAGTTTTATTAATTGATCATGATTTAGGATTAAAGAATTTAGATATCATAATGAATTTAGAATCAAGAGTTATTTACGATATTAATGATTTAATAAAAGGTAGATGTTCTATTGAACAAGCAATTATACAAGATAAATATTATGATAATTTATTTTTATTACCTGCTTCATTAAGGCTAGATACTGAAATATATGATAGTTCATATCTTAAAAGAATTATAAACAAAGTAGATTCAGATTTTGATTTTATATTGATTGATTGTCCTGCTGGTATTGAAAAAGGATTTTTAAATTCAATAAAGTATGCAAAAGAAGCTATTGTTGTTGTTACTTTAGATAAAACTTCTATAAAAGATGCTGATAAAGTAATTGGAATTTTAAAAAGCAATGCAATTTGTAACATAAGTTTAGTAATAAATAGATATAATCAAAAAGATATTGAACGAAATAATAGTTTAGATATTGAAACAACGAAAAGAGTTTTAAATATAGATGTTTTAGGTATTATTAAAGAAAATAAAAATATTTTAGCTTCTTCCAATCATTTGAAGAAAAGAGAACGCAATAAAGATTTTGATGAAATAGCTTGCAAATTATCAGGTATTCCTTATAAATGCAATTCTTCTTTAATAAAAAGAATCATAAATAAATAAGAAAAAAATATAATTTAATATATGGAAACGGCTTCAAAAATACGTTCTAGAATAAATCCTAAAAAGAAAAGTAAACTTATATTAAATATTTTTATTACTTTTTTTACATTGTTATCTTTATTATTAGGATTTATGATTTATTCTTATTATGATGAAGATGGAAAATATATTAATTCATTACTAGGAACAAATTTTAATTTTTCCTCTTTTAATGAAGTTCTTGATAATATTTTTTCTTTTAAAACCACTACAAATAATGATAGTCAAACAGTAAATACCAATGTTACATATATAGAACTTGGAAATAATTATTTTCAAACAGAAAGTGGAACTTATATCAATGCTTTATTTTATGGACGAGTTATAGGATATGATGAGGAAAAAATGTCTTTAATTATAGAATATCCAAATGCTATACTTGCAGTTTATTCGGAGTTAACAAGCATAGAAATTACTTCATTTACTTATGTTGAAGAAGATAATTTAAAATATCTTTCAGTCAATGAAGAATCAAAAATTGCTACATATATTAATAAATTCAAAGTAATTTTTATGAAAAATAATGAGTATATAAGTTACCAGAATGTTATTAAACAAAATTAATATTCCTTTTTATACAATCATATATTTGATAGCTGTTTTATTATTTAATCGGTTTGGATCTATTTTTCTTTTTTTAGTGTGTTCTTTTATTCATGAATTGTTTCATTGTATTGTTGCACGTATTTTTAATGTAGATATTGTATCAATAAATGTTACTCCTTTAGGTTGCAGTGCTCAACTTGACAATGTAGAAAAATTAGTATTAAAAAAGAAAATAATGATCTTTTTAGCTGGCCCTTTTTCATGTTTCGTTATTATTCCTTTTTTAAGTTTTTTATATAAAACTAGTTTAATTAATGAAAACCAGTTTAATATGCTTGCTAATATGAATATTGTTGTTTTTATTTTTAATTTACTACCACTAAGTATTCTAGATGGAGGACATATAATAGATGCAATTATTTTTAATAAATTTGATATATTTAAAGCCTCCAAAATACAACTAATTTACAATATCATAAGTACATTTTGTATTAGCATATACTTAATTATATTTTCACAATATATATTATTATGCTTTATTATATTACATCTTTTTATGATGGTTATTTTTTATAAAAGAAACATCAAGAATTTATTAAGAAAAAGACTATATATGAACAAAGATTTTTTACCAATTAAAATTAATAATGATAAAATAATATATAGAGATTATGAAAATTTTTATTTGGAAAATGAAAATTTAATTCATGAGAATTTTTATATTTACGAAATATTAAAAAATAAATGAAGATTTTATGAAAAGTTTTACTTAGAAAAACAAAAATTGTTGACTATGATAAGGCTAGATGGTATTATACTAATGTTGTTGCCTCACTAGCTACAACCGCTAAGAAAAGGTTTTAAAACAAACGTTACCTTAATTGCGAGTCTAAGTGAAATTTTAAATAATAGGAGGTGCACTATGTACGCAATTATCGAAACAGGTGGAAAACAAATCAGAGTAGAAGCTGGTCAAAAAATTTATGTTGAAAAACTTGAAGCAGAAGTTGGTTCAGTTTACACATTTGACAAAGTTTTATTAGTCGCTGATAAATCCGCTAAAGTTGGAGCTCCTTATGTTAAAGGTGCTACAGTTACAGCTAAAGTCGAAAAACAAGGCTTAGGTCGTAAAATTCGTGTCTTCAAGTACAAAAGCAAAGCAAATGAACGTAAAACTCACGGTCATCGTCAACCATATACTTGCTTAGTCATTGAAGCAATTAACGCTTAATTATGATTCGTGTTAAGTATGTTGAAAATGATGGTCAATTTGTTTCTTTAGAGGTCAAAGGCCATGCTAACTCAACAACTATTGATGGACATGATTTAGTATGTGCAGGTGTTTCTGCATGTGTTGTTGGTGCTATGAATGCATTAGAAGACCATAAGAAATTTGAGTTTATTATGGATGAAGGTCATGTTCTTATTAAAAAGATTGATAATGAAAAATTATCAAAACACAATCAAATAGTTCTTCAAACATTAATGGTTCAATTAAGAACGATTGAAGAATCTAACAAAAAATTTATAAAAATAAACTAAGTAATTATATAAAGAAAGAGAGGGTGCATCGTTATGATGTTTAAATTAAATCTTCAACTCTTCGCTTCTAAGAAGGGTGTCGGTTCTACAAAGAACGGTAGAGATTCTGAATCAAAACGTCTTGGAGCTAAAAAAGGTGATGGACAATTTGCTACTGCTGGTTCAATCATTTATCGTCAACGTGGCACAAAAATCTATCCAGGTGTAAATACAAAACGTGGTGGAGATGATACAATTTTTGCTACAAAAAGTGGTATTGTCAAATTTGAACGTGTAGGTAAAGATAGAAAACGTGTTTCTGTTTACGAAGTCGAAGCAAAATAATTTATGAATCACAAGACCATATTAATTTATGGTCTTTTTTTTAAGATGTTATGTAATAAAAGTTTTATAAATGTTAATATATAAAAAAGGTAGGCGATTTTTGAATGTTTATAGATAGAGCAAAATTAGAAGTACGTGCAGGTAAAGGTGGAGATGGAATGATTGCATTCCATAGAGAAAAATTTGTTGATAAAGGTGGTCCAAGTGGTGGTAATGGTGGACGTGGTGGTTCCATTATTTTACGTGCAACAAAAGGAGCATCTACCTTAATTAACTTTAGACATTCAAAAGTTATAGTTGCTCGTGATGGTGAAAAAGGCATGGGTAAAAATGCCTACGGACGTGGTGCTAGTGATGTTGTTGTTGAAGTACCTGTAGGAACAGTAGTTTATGATGAAAAAGATCATTCTTTTATATGCGATTTAAACGAAGATAAAAAAGAATATATTGTTGCTAAAGGTGGACGTGGAGGAAGAGGAAATGCTTGTTTTAAATCGGCTATCAATCGAGTCCCAAATATCGCAGAAAATGGTCTTCCAGGTGAAAGAAAAAGATTGATCTTAGAGTTAAAATTATTAGCTGATGTTGGTTTTGTTGGTTTTCCTAGTGTTGGCAAATCTACTTTATTATCAATTATTTCTAATGCAAATCCTGAAATAGCTGACTATCCTTTTACGACTATTTCACCTAATTTAGGTGTAGTAAACTTAAAAGATGGACGTAGTTTTGTCGCTGCAGATTTACCTGGATTAATTGAAGGAGCTCACGAAGGAAAAGGATTAGGTCTTCAATTTTTAAGACATATTGAAAGATGTCGTGTTTTAATTCATATGATTGATATGTCTGGAGAAAGAGATCCTTATGATGATTATTTAAAGATTAATGAAGAATTAAAAAAATATGGATTTAATTTAATTAATAGACCTACAATTATTGTTGGAACAAAAATGGATGAAGAAGGAGCTCAAGAAAGATTAGAGCAACTTCAAAAGCAATTAAATGATAAGAAAGTTTTTGGTATTTGTGCTTTAACTCACGAAGGTGTTGAAAAAGTGCTTGTTGAAGCAATGAACTTACTTGAAGTTACACCAATGTTCCCAATGTATGATGAAAATAACGAAGTTGATGGCTATAAAGTCTATGAAGCAAAAGAAAATGAAAAAGAGGCATTTACTATTTTAAATAAAGGCAATGGTTTATGGGTAATTACCGGAGAAAGAGTCGAAAGAACATATAACTTGATTAACTTATCAACTGATGAAGGTATGTTTAAACTATTAGATTATTTAAGAAGAATTGGTGTTGATGATGAATTGCGTCGTTTAGGTGCAAAAGATGGTGACACCGTTACTTTATGTGATTTTGAATTTGATTATATTGAATAATTTTAGGAGATTTACAAATTTTAGCGAAATTATATAGTGAAATATTTATGAAAGGAAATATTAACTATGTATCATTTCTTAAAAGGAAAAATTGATGAGCAAGGAAAAGATTATATTATTCTTAATGTAAATAATGTAGGATATTTTATCTTTTTAGCAACAATGAAGATGTTTAATATTAATGAGGAGGTAAAAGTACTGATTTATACTGTCTTTAGAGAAGATGAACAGTATTTAATCGGATTTAATACCAAAGAAGAAAAAGATATGTTTAATCTTTTACTTCTTACTAAAGGAGTAGGTCCAAAAACTGCAATTAATATATTGAGAAGTTCAAGTGTCAATTTATTAAAAGAAGCTATTGTTAAAGAAGATATAAATTATTTAAAGTCGATTCCAACTTTAGGAGCTAAAGTTGCGCAACAAATTATTTTTGATTTAAAAAATAAAGTTATTTCTGAGTCAAATATATTGACAACTAATCAATACAATAAAATGAACGAAGTACGTAATGTGCTTCGTTCTTTTGGTTATAAAAACTATCAAATAGAATCCGAACTCGTAACTTTTAAACAATTTGATATGGATTTACAAGAAATTATTAAAATCTTAGTAAATAAATTAACAATAAAATATGGAAATAAATGAGAATGGGTTAAGACCAAAATACCTTAAGGAATTTATTGGTCAAAAAGAATTAATTTATAAATTATCAGTTTATATTGATGCTGCTAGAAAAAGAAAAGAAGTATTAGATCATATTCTTTTTTATGGGCCAGCCGGTTGTGGAAAAACAACACTTGCTAATTTAATTGCGAATGAAATGAGTGTAAATATTAAAGTTATTAATGCTGCAAATATAGAAAAGCCATATGAACTAATTAGTGTTTTATTATCATTAGCACCAGGAGATATTTTGTTTATTGATGAAATTCATCGTTTATCTCGGCAGTTAGAAGAAATTTTATATTCTGCAATGGAAGATTTTTACATTGAATCTGTTATAAACAAAAATGAAACTACTAAAGATATTCATATAGATTTACCACCATTTACCTTAATTGGTGCAACAACATTATTTGGTCTTATTTCTTCTCCGTTAAGAATGAGATTTCCTATATGTGAAAAACTTAGTTTTTATAGTATTTCGGATATGATTTTTATTATTAATCGAAGTGCTAAAATTTATGATATAAAAATAACAGAAGAGGCATCTAAAAACATAGCTAAAAGATCTCGTGGGATACCTCGTATTGGAAATAATTTGCTTAAAAGAATAAGGGATTTTGCATGTTTTAGGAATAAAAAAATAATAGATAATGATATTGTGGAAGAAACAACGGCTTTTTTAAAGATTAATGAAATTGGATTAAATGAAGATGATTTATTATATATTAAGACACTTTATAACAAAGGAAAGTGCTTGTGTTTAGGAATTAACTCATTGGCCGTTTTATTAAATTATGATATCAAAACAATTGAAGATACAATTGAACCATATCTTTTAAAAATTTATTTTATTGAAAAGAGTAGTAAAGGAAGAATTTTAACAAGTCAAGGATTAACTTATATTAAAAAGAATCTTAATCTTTTTTTAGATTAACACCAATTATTGAACCACAGAAGATACATAAAATTCTTAAAATTATTAAAACAATTGTTATAACATCAAGCTTTTCTTTAGTGACACCAATTATTATCGATAGAATTATGAAATATATAATAGATAAGATTAATCCAATTAACCATCCTTTTTTATTAATTTTAAATCCTACATATAGTGAAATTACAAAAAATAAAAGAAGTGATAAAAGAGCATTTAATATGTTTGCGACTAATGGAGAAATTAAACTTCTATATTGTAGATAAGAAAAAGTAAAAATCAAAATTAAATTTGCTATAAAAAAGATAATTAGGAACATACTAAATTTTGAAAGGTGGTTTTTCATTTATTATCCTCGTTATAAATTATGAAAAGCATGTTATTTTTAGACTATGAACATAAATGAGATTTTAGAGATTATTTATAAAACAATATTTTGCTTTTTTTTCTTAATTCTTATTCTTAAAATTATGGGAAAAAGAGAAATAGGAACTATAACAACCTTCGATATTGTCGTGTTTTTCATTATTTCAGAACTATTTTCTTTATCACTTAATGATGCTGAAAAATCTTTATGGCACACAATTATTCCTATAACTGTAATTGTTATATTACAAATTACAATTGCATTTATTTCTCTGAAGTCAAAAACAATCAGAAATATTGTTGAAGGTAAATTGACATACATTATTTATAAAGGAGAAATTCTTCAAGAGGAGATGAAAAAACAACGCTATAATATTGATGATTTAATGTCACAATTACGTAGTAAAAATATACAACTTCCAAGTGAAGTTGAATATGCAATTTTAGAAGATAGTGGAAATTTAAATATTATAAAAAAGGAGGATTGTATTTTGGATTATCCTGAACCAGTTATTAGTGATGGAAAAATAGTTAAAGAAACTTTAAAAAAAATGAATATATCTCCAGAAATATTAAAAATTAGATTATTAAATTATGGATATACTGATGAAAAAGAAATTTTCTTAGCTTTACAAACGACTTCTGGACTTTACATTGTTCCTAGAAAACTCCCTAAGAATAAAAATTGAATTAATGATTACATTTGTTAATACACCTGTTATCATTGAAATAGCAACAGCATATATTTTAAAGTTTTTTGTTAAAAATAAAAGTGTTATTAGACGTATAAAACAAGAAACTACTGATATTATTGTTGCTTTTTTTGATTTCTTTAAAACATGCATTGCACTTAATATAGGAGCCTCTAAATAGTAAACTAAAAATGGTAAAGCAATATTTCTAACCATCTCATAACCCGTCGAATCACCATAAAGCATTGTTAATAAAAGCTTTGGAAAGATCATAAAACAAGATGTTGCCATTCCACCTATTATTAATAAAATTAATAATACTTTATTAAAAATTTTAAATGCACCACTATAATTGTTATCATTAATACATTTTGTCATAGAAGGAACAAGGTAGTTACCTAACGAGTAAGAAAAAAAACCTGGCATAAGTAATAGAGGTAATACATAGCTAGTAAGTTTTCCATATTCTAATGTAATAAAGGAAATACTTTCTCCTGCTTTTAAAAGAATAGTTGTAAATATAATAGGCTCGAGAAAATATGTTATTGAACCAATAAGTTTACTAAATGTAACAGGTAATGCAATTGAATAAATATCTTTTTTATATAACGGATCCTCATATTCATCGACTTTTAGAAGAAGTTTTATTTTTTTATAAAGTTTTAGATCTGATTGAAATAATAAATAAATTGACTGAGAAATTTCTCCTACACATACACCTAGCATTGCTCCTAATGAAGCGTATTCAACTCCTTTTTGAATGAAAAGTTCGATAAAAAGTAAATAAAAAAGAATTCTACCAACTTCTTCAAAAATTGAAGAAATTGTTGTTATTTCAACTCGATTTATTCCTATAAAATAACCTTTTAAAAGTGAAGACAAACTAATAAGTGGAATTAATAAAGCAAGACCAAATATGGTTAATTTAGTTTGAGAGTTTTGAATTATAATATTTGCTATAATATCACCACATAAAACTGTCGTAATCATTAAAATTATTGAAACAGTCATTGCTATAGCAAGACCTGAAATAAAAATATGTTTTGTTTTATTTGGATGACGTGAAATAAGTGTAGATATAGCGGTTGGTAATCCTAATTGAGTTAATGTTATTAATAATAACATCATTGGATTTACTAGTGAATAAATAGAAATTGCTTCTAAGCCAATTGATCTAACAATTAATATACGAGCAATCATTGATAGTAATTTTCCAATAAAACCAAGACCCAACAATGATAAAATAAATGTTATAGTACGATATTTCTTCAATTTTTTCTCCTTATTTCTTGATATTGCACTGTTAAAATGTTAAAGTATTAAGGCAATGTACATTTTTATTAATTATATTAATAACTTTGTATCATGGAGTAGCGATAATACTTATCGTTAAAGAATAATCGTTAAATTACGAAAATATAACCAATGGAGGTAAATTATGCGTCGTCGTTTTATAGCATTTCTATTAATGTGTGTTACTGCATTAATGGGTATTGTAACTGGAGTTATTACTTCTACAAAAAACTTAAATACAGGAATGGAATTTTCTTCTAGTACTACATTTGTTTATCAAATTGAAAATGAAAATGAAGAAAGTTTAGTTGATTTAGATGAAGTTTCTGAAGAAATGGAACGTCGTCTAAAAATGGCAGATGCTGCTTTCTATAACATCGAAAAAGAAGGCGAAGATCAAATAAGAGTTACTGTTGGTGGAGATGACACAACAGTTCAACACGTAAAATTATTAATGTCCTATAATGCTGATTTTACTTTAGCTACAATCGATGGAGAAGTTCAATATACAGGTGATGAACTATTTGGTGATGAGGAAGCTTATGTTGATTATGTTAATCAATATCCTGTTGTTGTTTTCCCAATAATTGATTCTACAAAAATGGAAATCATTCGTAATCATGCTCAAGATTTATTAGCAAATTCAACATCAACTTCTAGTGATGGCGAACAAGAAACAAATGAAGATGCTGGTTTATTAGTTTTATGGGCTGATAAAGAAGAAGGTGATGATTACGATACAGCTATCGATACATCTAATCCTGATTATGAAAAGATTCAAGCAAAAGTCTTCTTAACATTTAATTCAGAAGAAGAAAATTTATATTATGATGATAATCATGAATCTATTGCTAAAACAGTATCTTATAGTGATAGTGAAGGAAATGAATCTTCTAATCCTACAAAAGAAGAAGTTAGTGCTGCATGTATTCAAGCTAAACAAGTTGCTAATTACTTCAATGCTGGTTCATTAGATTATGAAGTTAATTATATTTATCAAACAGTAAATGAACCTTCAATCGAGAAACTTGTTATTTTAGGTAGCAATTCACTATATATCAATTTCCAATCTGGTATTGTTATTGCATCATTAGTTGGCTTTATTTTTGCAGGTTTATTCTTAGCAATTAATTATAAAGCTGGAAGTATTATCGCATTATTATCTTCAGCTGGAACATTTGTGACTACTGTTGCTTTATATAACGGATTATCTGTTGAATTTGGTTTAGGTACTATTATTGGCTTATTTATAATTGCTATTCTTGCTATTTTTACAAATGTAGTTATATTTGAAAAAGTCAAAGATGAACTTCACAAAGGTAGAACATTAAAGAAAGCAAATTCTGAAGGTCAAAAACGTGCAAACTTCTTAGTAGTTGACCTATCTGTTACATTATTAGTTCTTGCTTTCCTTTCATTCTTTGTTGGAGGAACTATATTAAGAGAATTAGCAGTTGTTGTTGCACTAGGTTCTATTGCTAATTTATTAGTAACATGGATTGGTAATAAACTTCTTATGTGGGCATTATGTAATGATACATCATTACAATCTCATAAAGGTATTCTAGGAGTTAGTGAGAAAAATATTCCTGATACATTAAACGAAGAAAAACAAAGATACTTTGGTGATCACGATGGAAAAGACTTTACTAAACATTCAAAACTCATTGGTGGAATTACTGGTGGTCTTGGACTAGTTGCTGTAATCGTTACTATAGTCTTAGGAGCTATTAATAAACCTATATTCAACTATGGTAGTGAATATGATGCTTCTTATCGTATTCAATTCAAAATGGAAAATGATTCTGATTTAGCTGAAGCATCAACTTTGATTTCAGTTCTAGATTCTTATGATATTAAATTAGAAAATGGTTTATCATTTGATGAATTAGTTGATGAAGATGATGAAGATATTACATATGCATATTATTCAGGTGTAATTAGCAAATTACCTGGTGAAGATAGTGCTATCTTATCAAGCAATATTATCTACGATACAAATGGAAATGTTGATGTACTTGCAACTATCCAAGAAAATTTATTACTTGAATTATCAGTAACTGATAGTGAAATAGAAGTAAAAGTTTCTGATGTATATAAATATGATAGTGTAATTAAAACTGGTATGGTTGTTATTGCTATTGGATGTGGAATATTAATTGCTGGATTATATCTATTTATTAGGTACGGGTTATCAAAAGCCATAGCTTCAGTATTAATTACCGAATTAACTGGTTTATTAACTGTAGGTGTATTTGTATTAACTCGTATGGTTTATCTTGATTCTGCAATTTTAGGATTATTTGCAGTTGTTGCATTAACATTAATGAGTTGTATCTTGATGTTTAATAGAGATAAAGAATTATCATTTGAAATTAAAGATATTACTTCAAAAGATAGATTAGTAAAAACAGTTAATACTGTATTTGGTCCAATCATGACAGTGAGTGTTCTAACATTCTTTATGTCAGCATTCTTTATTGGTTTTGGTCCTTCAGAATATATGACATTATTCTTATTATTAGCATTTGGTAGCGCAGTTTCATTACTTGTAGTAACTTCATTACTTGGTCCTTCATTCTTCACATTTAGAAAAGGATTCTCAAAAATTAAGTTTACTGAACGCAAACATAAAAAGAGCAAAAAATCTAATGAAGAACAACATAAATCAGCTGAACCAGAAGAAGCTATTTTTATCGGTATTAATGATTAATTATAAAGGCTGCATTTAGCAGCCTTTTATTTATAATAAAAGGAGTGCAATAATAAGTGGAATTTTTAGATAAATTATTAAAACATTTTAATCTTACTTATGAAGAATATTTAGAATTATCAAAAGATATTAATGAAGAAGATCTTCCAGCAGTAAATAGTTTTAAAAATATAGATGTTATTATTAAAAGAATTTTTAAAGCAATTGAAAATAAAGAAAAAATTATTATTTATGGTGATTATGATTGTGATGGAATTATGGCTACAACTATTTTAGTTAAAGCTTTACAAAAATTAAATGCTGATGTTCGTTACTACATTCCTTCAAGATATCAAGATGGTTATGGCTTAAATGAAAAAAATGTTATATCTATTAAAGATAAGGGCTATTCTTTAATTATTACAGTTGATAATGGAATAAGTGCTTTAGAAGCTATTTCAAAAGCTAAAGAATTAGGAATTGATGTAATTGTTACTGATCATCATGAGCAAATTAGAGAGTTACCTGATACTCCTTATATAATGCACCCTATAATTAGTGAATATGGAGATATTTATTGTTGTGGAGCTTATGTATCATTTATGCTTTCAAGTGGCTTATTAGGATACTATGATTCTTATTTATTAAGTCTTGCAAGTATTGCAACAATAAGTGATATGATGCCACTTAAAAAGTATAATCGTAATATAGTTCGTTTAGGATTAAAATATATGAACGAAAACAGATATCCTAATATTATTAAATTGTTAAGTAATCAAGAAAATAATATAGATGAAAATACAATTGGATTAGAAATTGCTCCAAAAATTAATGCAATAGGTCGTATGAAAGAAGATGTTTTTTCTATGCAACGTATTGTTCGCTATTTCTTAACAACTAATGAAGGAGATATGAACGAATTATTAGAATGGATCAACTCTATAAATAGTGAAAGAAAAGAATTAATTAAAAGTGCTAGTGAATCATTGGTATATGATAATAATAATAATCCTTCTATAATTGTCGTAAGTGAATATAAAGAAGGGTTAATTGGATTATTAGCCAATAAGATAATGAATGATAACAATAAACCTACTATTGTTTTAACTCAATCAACTGAAGACCCTGATATATTAAAAGGTTCAGCCCGTTCAAAAGAAGGATTTTCTATAGCTAATGCTTTTGATAAGTGTAAAGATTTATTAGAAGTATATGGAGGGCATGCTCAAGCTGGTGGTTTATCGATTAATAAAGATAATTTAAATAAATTTATTATTAAATTTAATGAGATAGCAATAAACAATCCATTTATTGAAAAGCAAGATAATTTAATTGAAATCAGTTTAAATGATATTTCTAAAGATAATTATCGAAAATATGAAAAATTAAAACCTTTTGGTATGGATTTTATTAAACCAGATTTTTTAATTAAAGATATTTTAACTAATAGTTTAAAGTATACTTCAAATAATGAACACATAAGTACTATGATTACATATAATTCAAAATTATTAGGATTTAATTTTTGTAAAGAGGATATTTCTCATAAAAATAGAATTAATGTTATAGGAAATCTTGAAAATAATTTTTTTAGAGGCAATGAAACAATAATATTCAAAATTAGTAAAATTATATAATTTATTAAAAGAAACTTTTAATAAGTTAAAAAACCCCTTTACAAATCTTGTGTTAATGGTAAAATTTAATTGTAGTAGAAAAAGGAGGATATTTTAATAATGAAAAAAAGAAATTTATTTCTATTACCTTTATTGGTTTTAGGATCAACAGGCTTAACATCATTAATGACATCATGTAAAGATGATCCTATCGTTGTACCAGGACCAGAAGAACCTGGACCAGAAGAACCAGGACCAGAAGAACCAGGACCAGAAGAACCTGTCGTAGTTGCACCTACTTCAATTGCTTTTGCAGAAGATTCTTTAGAACTTAAAGTTGGTAACTCAGTATTTTTACCAGCTGTAACTGTTTTACCAGAAAATGCAACTGATAAGTCATTTACAGTTACAAATGGTAATGAAGCAGTTGTCACATTAGTTAAAGATGGTGATAATTATGGACTAACAGCTGTTGCTCCAGGTGATGCTGTTATTACTGTTGCATCAGTAGCAAACCCAGAATTAACAGATACATTAAATGTACATGTTCCTGAAGTTGCTCTTCCAACTCCAGTATCAGCAACAATTGCTGAAATGAATGCTAAAACATCTGATGATACAAAGAATCTTTATGAAGTAACTGGTGTTGTATCATGGATTAAGAGTAAAACAAGTGATGCATATGGTAATTTACGCTTAGCAACTGATGATGGCTCTGAAGACATTTTAGTTTATGGATCAACTAAAGATGCTTCTTCAATTGCATATGATGCTTCTTATACAAATCTTGTATTTACTAATCCAAAAGACTTCGTTACTGGCGGACTAGCTTCTGAAATTGACCTTGGTGATGTTATTACTTTAGTTTGTGTATATAAATATTTTAATAGCACACCTGAAATCATGGGTTATGTTAAACCAGATTCAATCGTTAAATCAGAAACAAGACCTAATTATAATGCTTCTGTTGAAGTAACAAAAGTAGGAGAATTAGGTGGAGCTACTTTATCAAAAACTGAAGGTATATGTATTGGTGAGGAATTAACACTAACTGTTGATATTCCAGAAGGATATGAAGCTGTAGTTAAATTAAATGGTGAAGAATTAATTGCTGAGTCCGTTGGATCATATAAATTTACTGCTATGTTTACAAATGAATTAACAGTTTCATTTGTTGAACCAGCTGCACCTGTAGGTAATATTACATATGTTATGAATGATATTTTTGCTACTGCTGGTTTAGGAACAACTTACAAGGCAGTAGAAGTAATTGATAGTGGTAATACTTGGGCTTTCTCAAATGGTGGAAAATCAAAACCATCTTCTTCAGATGTTATTACCGAAGCGCACCCAATGATTGTATCAAAAGGTACAACATCTCAAGATTCTTATTTAACAATTACTACTAAATATAGTGTTACTGGCTTAGTATTAAATGGCTTTGCTTGGGGTAATGATAGCAATACTGTTGAATGTACTATTGAAACTTCTGTTGATGGTGGAACAACATGGGTAGCTTTATCAAGTGAGGGATCTTCTTATACTATGACAGATGGTACGCAAGCTGCAATTACGATGTCTGGAACATTTGATGCAACTAAATTAGTAAGAATTCATGTTCATACAACAGACAATAAATTAACTAAGAACAATAGATTAATGGTAGCTTCAGTTGTATTAACTTATCCAGAAGTTGCTTAATATTAAATAATTTAACCTATAAATTGAGATGTGAGTAATCACATCTCTTTTTTCTTGTCTTATTAATGAACTAAAAGTAAAATAATATCGAGGATATATTAATGAAACAAGTTAATTTTACATTCAAATATAAAGGAAAAGATTTTGATGGTATATGTACATTTAAACCAAAATTAAAGAAATTTTATTTTAGAATTAAAAATAATATTATTTATGTATCTGCTCCTTTTCGTTCTAGTGTTGAAGAAGTTATAAAGTTACTTGAAACCAATATATCTAATAAATTTTTGGATAAATTATTAATATCAAATAATCAAGAAGCAAATAACACTTATTTTTATTTATTTGGTCGTAAATATGATTTAGAAGAATTACAAGCAATAAGTGAAGATGCTTTTGGCTTTAAATTTGAAACAATGGAACAATTTAATAAGAAAATTAAAAAATATGTTTTAGAAAAATTCACTTCAAGAGTTAGATATTATGAAGAAATAATGGGAGTTATTCCTCCTTATAAGGTAGTAGTTAGAAATACATCTACTAGATTAGGTAGTAATTCGAGAAAAACACATACTATTTCTTTAGCATTTAAATTAATTCATTATAATATGAATGTAATTGATTCAGTGGTTGTCCATGAACTTGCTCATCATTTCCATTTTGATCATTCAAAAGCTTTTTATGATGTAGTGTATAAATATTGTCCAGACTATAAAAAATCAAGATCAATTCTTTTAAAAGGAGTCTACAAATGATAACTAAAATAACAAGTAAACAAAATGAAAAAATTAAATATTTTAATCAACTAAAAGATACATCTTTTAGAAATCAAGAAAAGCTTTTTATAGTAGAAGGTTTTCATTTAGTAGAAATGGCTCTTGAAAAAGGATGTGTTAAAACAATAATTTCTTTATTTTCATATAAAGAAGAATTAAATGACATAGAACAAATATTAGTAACAGAAGAAATTTTAGAAAAATTATCTTCAACAAAAACACCTCAAGGTATTATTGCTATTTGTAAAATGGAATCTAAAAATAAAAAGAATGTAGGAAATAAAGTATTATATCTTGATGATATACAAGATCCAGGTAATTTAGGAACAATTATTAGAACAGCCTTAGCTTTTTCTTTTAAAGACATTATTTTATCACCTCATTGTTGTTCTATATATAATCCTAAAGTAATTGCTGCTTCACAAGGGGCTATTTTCTTTATAAATTTCATTAATGGAGGAATTGATGAACTTAAAGAATTAAAAGAAAAAGCATATCAAATTGTTGCTACTAATTTAAGAAATAGTGTATTGTTAAGTGAATATCAACCTGAAAATAAACAAATAATTGTTTTAGGTAATGAAGGAAAAGGTGTTTGTGAAGAGATTATTGATTTAGCTAGTGTTAATGTAAGAATAAATATTGATAATATCGATTCTTTAAATGTTGGTATTGCTGCAGGTATTATGATGAATGATGCAAATGAAAGGACAAGAAAATGAAGTATTTAATTTTTAGTGATTTACATGGTGATTATTTATCATGTCAAAGAATAATTAATGAATTTGAAACTAATAAATGTGATAAGTTTATATTTTTAGGAGATTTACTATATCATGGTCCAAGGAATGATTTACCAAGTGGATATGATACAAAGAAAGTGGTTGAACTTTTAAAACCATACAAGGATAAATTTATTTGGATCAAAGGTAATTGTGATGCTGAAGTTGATGAAATGGTTACTTCTATGACTAATGAAAGTAAAATATCAATGAATATTAATGGATTTGATTTTATTTTCACTCATGGACACCATTTATCAAGTAGTAATCCTGATTTAAATATTAAAAAAGGTACGATTGTTGTATATGGTCATTATCATAGATTCGAGAAAATCAATATTAACGAAGTATGTTATTTAAATATAGGATCTTGCTCAATACCTAGAGATGGTAAGAAGCAATATGGAATCTTAACTGAAGATAAAATTACTATATACAGTTTTGATAATGATGTTCTCATTTCTGAAAGTATATCATTTGAATTAGATGTTAATATTCCTAATAAAGTAACAGCAAAAGCTATTGAAGATAGTAAAAAAATTGCTTATGAAAAAGAAAACAGATTTGATGATATTGATTCACTAAAAGAAGCATTAGATAAATAATATTTTAAATAAATGCTAATTAAATGAGTGTATTTTTTACAAAGTTATGATAATATAATAAAGTACGTTGAAAAGAAATAGTAACTAACCTCTAGGTTTTTAGGGAAGAATGAAATAGTGAAACCATTCTAAATCAATGTTAGTGAATTCACCTTGGAGTATGAGTGTAATGGCTCCGTTAACTGCGTTAAAGTAATTAAGAGCGTAATAATATATTATTACGAACTAGGATGGTACCGCGGCCAATAGTCGTTCCTTTTAAGGAACGATTTTTTTATTAGGAGGAAACAAAATGGTAGATGAATTAGAAATCTTACATCAACAAGCATTAAGTGAAATTGAAGCATCAAATGATCTTGAAACTTTAAATAATGTTAGAAACACTTATTTAAGTAAAAAATCTCCACTTATGGCAATGATGTCAAAAATGAAAGAATTACAAGGAGAAGAAAAAATTTCATTTGGTCAAAAAATTAATAGTATTAAGAATGAATTGACTGTAAAACTAGAAGAAAAAAGAACATTTTTAGAAGAAGTTAAACTTCAACAAAAATTACAAGACGAAGTTATTGATATCACACTTCCAGGTGTTAATTATGATATGGGTGGTAAAAATCCATTTAGAATTATTGAAGATGAAATGATTGATATTTTTACTTCAATGGGTTATGAAATAGCTGAAGGTCCAGAAGTTGAATTAGATTTATTCAATTTTGAATTATTAAATATTCCTCATGACCACCCAGCTAGAGATATGCAAGACTCATTCTATATTGATGAAAATACATTAATGAGAACACATACTTCTCCAGTACAAGCTAGAACTATGAAAGCAAAAGCTGGTCAACCAATTAAAATTATTTGTCCTGGAAAAGTATACCGTCGTGATGATGACGACGCTACTCATTCTCATCAATTTGGTCAAATTGAAGGACTTGTTATTGATAAAGATATAAATATCGGAAATTTAAAAGCTACATTAGAATTATTTTTGAAGAAAATGTATGGTGAAAAAAGAGAAGTTCGTTTACGTTCATCTTATTTCCCATTTACTGAACCATCTGTTGAAGTAGATATTTCATGTTATGAATGTGGTGGTAAAGGTTGTTCAGTTTGTAAAGGAACTGGTTGGATTGAAATTCTAGGTGGAGGCATGGTTCATCCAAATGTACTACGTATGTCAGGCTATGATCCAGAAGAATATCAAGGCTTTGCTTTTGGTATTGGTATTGAACGTGTTGCAATGCTTAGATACGGCATTGAAGATATTCGTCGTTTTTATCAAAACGATGTTCGATTCTTAAAACAATTTGCTAAGAAATAGGAGGAAAAAATATGAAGGTAAGTTTAAAATGGTTAAGCAAGTACGTTGATATTTCAGATATTTCTCCTGAAGAATTAGCTGATAAATTGACATTTGCTGGTATTGAAGTTGAAGAAGTTCAACACCTTGCAAGTGGTACTAACTTAGTTGTAGGTCAAATTATAGAATGTGCAGAACATCCAGATTCAAATCATTTACATGTATTAAAAGTTGATTGCGGTCCAAAAATTGGAATTAAACAAATAGTTTGCGGTGCTCCAAATGCTCGTAAAGGATTAAAAGTTATAGTAGCTCAAGAAGGTGCAGTTTTACCTCAAATAACAATTACTCGTGGTTCAATTAGAGGTGTAGAATCATGTGGTATGTGCTGTGCTTTATTTGAGTTAGGTGTTGATAAGAAATATTTAACTGAAGCTCAAATTAATGGTATTGAAGAATTACCAGAAGATGCAGAAGTTGGTAATGAAAAAGTATTAGAATATTTAGGATTAGATGATGTCGTTTTAGATTTAAAACTACTAGCTAATAGAAGTGATTGTAATTCATTATTAAATGTTGCAAAAGAAGTTGGAGCTTTGTATTCTCGCCCTGTAAGACTACCTAACCCAATTTTAGTAGAAACTCATCCAACTGATTTTGTAGTTAAGAGTGAAACTGATAAATGTCCATTATTTTATGCTAAAGTAATGAAAAATGTAAAAATTGGTTCTTCACCAAAATGGTTACAAGATTCTTTAGTCGCTATGGGGGTTAGATCAATTAATAATATTGTTGATATCGGTAACTATATTATGTTATTAACAGGTCAACCTTTACATATGTATGATTTAGATAAATTATCAAGTGCTTCTTTAGTTGCTCGTGATGATTACGAAGGTGACTTTGTTGCTCTTGATGAACAAACTTACAAAATCACAAAAGGTGATATTGTTATTTGTAATGATGGAAAACCAATGTGTTTAGGTGGAGTTATGGGTTCACTTGCATGTGCTGTTGATGAAAATACTAAGAATATTGTTATAGAAGCAGCATATTTCAATTTTGCTTCCATAAGGAAAACATCTGTAAGATTAAATTTAATTAGTGAATCAAGTTCTCGATTTGTAAAAGGAATTAATCCTCATCAACATGAATATGTTTTAAATCTTACAGCACAATGTGTTAGAGAATTATGTGGCTGCAATGATGAGAGTGATATCATAAAATATGATGTAATGGATCATGAATTAGTAAAAATTCCTTTTACATGTGAAAAAATTAATAATCGTTTAGGAACAACATTTAGTGATGAACAAATTTTAAATGTTTTGAAACAAGTTGGTATTGAGATTAATAATGTAGGTCAAAAATTAGAAGCAATTATACCTGCTCATCGAATCGATATAACTTGTGTTGCTGATTTAAGTGAAGAAGTTATTAGAATATTAGGTTTTGATAATATTACTTCACAATTACCAACATTGAAAACAATTGTTGGTGGCTTAAATGAAAAACAATTAAAGAAACGTCAAATTCGTGATTATTTATGTGCTAATGGTCTTTTTGAGGCGTTAACATATACTCTTGTACGTAAATCAGAAACTTGTGAATTTGAATATGTTAATAATGATGAAACTTTTGATTTATTACATCCAATGACTGATGAACATGAAACAGTAAGAAAAAATATCTTACCTTCATTGTTAAAGTCAGTTCAATATAATATTTCAAGACAAGCACGGGATGTTACTTTATTTGAAGTTGGTGAAATTAATACTAAAAACAAACAAGAAACACATTTAGCAATTGTTTTATGTGGTGATGATTTATATCAACATAAGATGAAAAGAATACCTTATTCTTTTTATAGTATTAAAGGTTTATTTGAAGGTATTATGAATTTATTAGGTATAAGTACAACAAGATATAAATTAGAAAGACTTGTTTCCGATAAGAAAGAATTCCATCCAGGTAGATCTTGTGTTGTTACACAAGGTAAAAAAGTTCTCGGTGTATTTGGTGAAGTTCATCCAAATGTGTTAAAGAAATATGATTTAGGAAAAACAAGTTGCCAAGTTTTAGAATTAAACTTAACAGCATTTATTGAAATGAAAACTTCTATTTCTAAAATGGTACCACCTTCAAAATACCCATTTGTAGAAAGAGATTTAGCTCTTGTTGTTAAAAAAGAAGTTTCAGCATCTGATATTATCAAAACGATTAAAATTGCTGGTAAAGAATTAGTTGCTAATGTTGAAATATTCGACGAATATGTTGGCGAACATGTTGAAGAAGGTTACAAATCATTAGCTATTAAGATTACATATCAAAACAAAGATAAAACTTTAGAAGAAAAAGAATTAACTAATACTGAATCATTAATTAAAGAAGAATTATTTAAGGTTCATAATATTATCTTAAGAGGTTAGTAAAATGAAAATTAATTTAAATACTTTATCGCGATATAATAATCAAGTATTAAAAGAAGATATTGTTTTTTCTAAGGAAATGTTACAAGATATCAATTCTTTACTTGACGTAAAATCATGTAACGTAGAAGTTCAAGTTTGTGATTATGGAGATATTGTTCGTGTTTTAGTTCAACTCAAAGCTACAGTAGTTCTTCAATGTGCATATACTTTAGAGCCGATTGATTATGTTGTTGATACTGATGAATATATTGACTTTTCAATGCTAGATGAAGACGAAGAAGATGACAATATTTTCTATGTTGATAACCCTGAAATTGATTTGATTCCTTATATATTTGGTATTTTAATTACTGAGATTCCTTCTAAAGTTGTAAAAGAAGGAGCCAAACTTCCTGCATCTGGAGATGGATATGAAGTATTAACTGAGGAAGAATACGAAGAAAAACAACAAAATAAAATAGATCCACGATTCTCAAAATTAGATGATTTAGATCTAGATTAATACAAATTTTAGGCACTAGACAAAAATCTAGTGCTTTTTTTTCGAAAATTTTGTAGAATTTGTGGATTTTTCTTTACATTATTTGTCGAAATTACTATAATTTAGGTAGAAAGTGGATGAAAGTGGAAGGAAGTGGCAAAAAAATATGTATTTTGGTAATTTCGAACATACTATGGATGCTAAAGGACGTATTTGTATTCCTGCTAAATTCCGTGAGGCTCTTGGAACACTTGTCTATATCACAAAAGGTATGGATGGATGTTTAAATCTATATTCAGAAAAAGATTTTGAAAAAATTTTAACTGAATTGTCTTCATTGTCTTTCAACAATCCACAATCAAGAGCTCACATTAGAGCAAATGCTGGTTCTACTGATGAGTGCGAAATAGACAAGCAAGGTAGATTACAATTACCTAGCAAACTTCTAGTTCGTGAAAATTTAGGTAAAGAAATAACAATCGTTGGTGCAATTGATCATTTAGAAATTTGGGATAGAGCAAGATGGAATGAATATTTCGATAATGCATATTCTAACGATGAACAAAATGCAAAGGATTTGGATTCATTAAAATAATTATGAATAACGAACATATTCCTGTATTACTAGACGAAGTTATTGAAAACCTAAATATTAATCCTGATGGAATCTATGTAGATCTCACATTAGGAAGAGCAGGTCATAGTTCCGAGATTTTAAAAAGACTTTCAAATAAAGGAAAGTTAATAGGATTTGATCAAGATATCGAAGCAATTATTGCTTCGACAGAAAGATTAAATAAAATAGCTCCTAATTTTGAAGTCATAAAATCCAACTTTGAAAACATTAAGGATGAACTTTTAAAAAGAGGTATTACTAAAGTTGATGGTATTTTAGCTGATTTAGGTGTTAGTTCTCCACAATTTGATCAAGGTGATCGAGGATTCAGTTATCGTTTTGATGCAAAACTCGATATGCGTATGGATCAAAATGCTAGTTTATCTGCATATGACATTATTAATTCCTATTCACTACAAGATCTAACAAGAATATTTAGAGAATATGGTGAAGAAAAATATGCATATGAAATAGCTAAAAAAATTGTTAGAGAAAGAGAACAAAAAACAATTGAAACAACATTTGAGTTGGTAGATATCATTAAAAGAAGTTTACCTAGTAAAGAACTATCAAAAAAAGGGCATCCAGCTAAGCAAGTATTTCAAGCATTAAGAATCGAAACTAATCGAGAATTAGAAGTATTAGAAAAAATGCTTAAGGATGGATTAGAACTCTTATCTTCAAAAGGAAGAATGGCTATTATTACTTTCCAATCACTCGAAGATAGAATTGTAAAAAACATTTTTAAAGAGGTAAGCACACCTAAACCAACACCAAGATGGATGCCTAGTTTACCTGATGATCAAGAAGTTGATTATCGATTAATTAATAAGAAGGTCATTATCGCTGGTGAACAGGAACTTAAAAGAAATCCTCGTTCAGAAAGTGCAAAATTAAGAGTTATTGAAAGAAAATAACATTAGAAAGGATGAGAAAAGATGAAAAACAAAATTAAAAAATTCAACAAGACATCTCAAGACTACAAAGCAAAAAAGCTTGGTATTGTTTCATGCTGCATGGCTATTGCTTCAGTTGGTATTCTCATTCCAGCAGCAGAGCAATATAAAAAAGAAAATCTTGCTTTAAATCAACAAATCGAGTTACTTCTTAACGATGATGTACAAGATGTTCAAGTTGAAGATATCGAGGAAGTTGAATTATTAGAGTTTAGTAAATAAATTTAGGTTAGTGATTGAAATATACCCCCAAAAATTATTTCAATTTTCTAATATGCAGATTATTAACAACAATAATATGCAAATCCCCCTTTTTGAAACTCAGTTGTGCTAGGACTGAGTTTTTTTATTAATGAAAATATATAGTTAGTATGGTAAAATATAAATAAGGAGTTTTTGTATGAGTAGAATTCAAAAGAATATTTTACAAATTTGTTTATTTGTATGTGTTTTTACGACATTATTAATAATTGCAACTTTTTGTGATTTGCAAATAAGCAAAATATTAGCTACTAGTGGTTTAGGTTCTGGAAAATATTATACATCAAATGTTTTTGGACAAATAATCGAATATATTGGTAGTTTTCCAATCTTCTTTTTGGGAGGATTTGCTTGTTTAATCTTTATGCATCATTTTTATCAATTTAAAGATGCAAGAAGATTATTGTCTTTATTATTTCTATTAATTGGTTTTGGTTTAATATTTTATTTTTATCACGACACAATGAAATATATTGCTAGATTTGTTACTAACCAACATACCGTTACTGACTATTTATATTCTTGGTGGGGACTTCTAGTAATGATTACGTTATCTATATCAACAACTGCAATTGGTGTGATTTTTTATCATAAAGTAAGTTTCGAAGCAAATCGTAAATTATTTAATTTTGCATTTGTTATTATTTGTACTTGTGTTTTATATTTAATAATTAACTTAATTAAAGGGCCAATTGGAAGAATGAGATTCCGTGCTATGACATTAATTGGTAATGATTTTAGCTATTATACACCTTGGTATGTTGTCAGTGGTGCTAAAGAAACAGTTGAAGCTTTATATCCTGGAGTTGTTAGTAGCGATGGTTTTAAATCATTCCCATCTGGCCATACATTCTCAGCAGGTACTATTTATGCTTTGATTTGTTTACCAGATGTATTTGATAGATTTAATAATAAAAAGTGGAGAGTACTATGGTATGTAATACCTGTTTGTTATACAGGACTTGTTGCTATTGGCCGTATTGTTGCCGGTGCTCACTTTATGTCTGATGTTTTAATTGGTGGAACTCTTGCTTACTTTGGAGCTGAATTATCTCGTTATATTTTCATAACTCGCAAAACAAAAAAAATGCAAGAAATTAAATAATAAAATTTAGAAGATAATATTAAGAAAGGCAGAATAATATGAAGAATTCAAAAATTTGCCCAAAATGTAATTCAAATAATATTGTTAGAATTGATGGCTATTCAGGACCATATGGAGTTGGAAATAATATTATAACTGGTAATACTATTTTTTCAGCAGTTAATGTAAATAGATATATATGTTGTTCATGTGGTTATTCAGAAGAATGGATCGATTATGAAGATATAGAAAAAGTAAAAAATAGTAGAAAAGCAAAAAAATAAATTGATTATTTAATGGAACTTAAAAAGGTAGAGATTGTCTCTACCTTTTAATTTAATAAGTAAATACATTTAAAATTTTATTTGATTAACTCAATGAAATCTGTAATATAGATATCACTAATTTCTTTTTTTGTTTTTTCTTCACTACAAGTTCTTTCATAAATAGCTGCAGTTATAAATCCAGCACTTTTTGCTGACTTTAAAGCAACAACAATATCTTCAACAATCAAACACTCTTCAGGCTTTAAAGATAATTTATTAGCTACATCTAGATATATATCTGGAGTCTTTTTACCATTTGGAAATTTACGAACATTTTCTATAAAAGAAAAGTATTCATATATTCCATGTCTTTTTAAACATGGTTCATAACAATTTGGTTCATTTGCTGTTGCTACTGCTAGTTTAATATTATTTGCATTTAAATAACAAATAAATTCTTTAGCATGACTTTTTAATTCAACTTCTTGTTCATAACGATGAACAGAAAGACTTTTCCATTCTTCTAAAATTTCATCAGTTGATTCAGGAAGATTAAATCTTTCTTTTGTATAAATAGCTGCTTTATCTAAACCCATATGAGCAATAGCTTTTGAATAATCAGAAGGAACTTCCATATTACGTTTATGAAAGAAATCTTTATCAACTTCAGACCATATTGTACATGAATCAACTAAAGTACCATCAAGATCAAATATAACACCTTTAATTTCGCGATTTTTTATTAACATATTAAAGTACACCTTTTTCTTTTATTGAACGAGCAACCTTAACACCATTTGCTCCAGCTTGTGCTAAACCTCTTGTAATACCAGCACCATCTCCACCAACATAAAGATTTGAAATTGATGTTTCAAAATTTGAATTGGTTTTAACTTTATCAGAATAGAATTTTGCTTCAACACCATAAAATAATGTATGATCATTTGCAATACCTGGAGTAATGACATCTAATGCTTTAACCATTTCAATTAAAGAAATCATTGTAGTGTAAGGTAAAACAATAGACAAATCACCTGGGACTGCTTCTTTTAGTGTAGGTTTAACAAAACCTTCTTGAATACGTTTAGCCGTAGATCTTCTACCTTTTAAGATATCGCCAAATTTTTGAACTAAGACTGTACCACCTGATAGTTTGTTAGCTAATTCACTAACTAAACGGGCATATTCATTAGAGTCATTAAATGGTTCATCAAAGTAGTGAGAGACAAGTAAAGCAAAGTTAGTGTTATTACTTCCTAGTTTTTCATCATGATAAGAATGGCCATTACATACCATAACACCATTATGGTTTTCAATAACTACATGTCCTGATGGGTTTGAACAAAATGTTCTAACTTGAGTACCAACCGATGTATTGTAAATGAATTTACCTTCATAAAGATATTTGTTAATGTCATCCATAATAATATTATTTGTTTCAACACGAACACCAATATCAACACGATTGTTTGATACTTCAACACCATGTTTTTTTACAACTTGTGATAGCCATTCAGATCCAGCACGACCAACACCTAAAACTACTGCTTTAGCAAATAATTTTTCTCCATTTTCTAAAACAACACCTTTAGCTTCATTATTTTCAACAATAACATCTATAACGTTTGTTTCAAATAAGAAATCCATTTTCTTTTTCAATTCTTCAAAAATATTTTTTAGAACTTGTAAATTAATTTCTGTACCTAAATGTCTGACTTCACTTCTTAAGAGTTTTAGACCAACAGAGATAGCTTTTTTCTCAATCTCATAAACTTCATGAGTGTAAGGTTTTGTTAATTCATTTGGAGCCCCGTGTTTTAAATTAATATTATCTACATATCTAATTAATTCTAAAACTTCATCTTCAGGAAGATAATCTGTCATCCATCCACCGAATTCAGCAGTAATATTAAATTTACCATCTGAATAAGCACCACTACCACCAAAACCATTAGTCATTGAACATGCAGGTTTACAACCAGAATTACCATCTTTATCAAGAGGGCAGTGTTTAATTTTATGCTCTAAAACAGGACATTTTCTTGTATAAATATCATGTCCTCTATCAATTAATAAAATCTTTTTATCATTAAATAAAGTTGTAAGTTCATATGCAGTAAAAATTCCCATTGGACCTGCACCGACAATAATTACATCATAGTTTTGTTGATTCATAGATAAAACTCCTTATAATTCAAATTTAATTAGTCTTCAATATATTTTGGATTTATAACACCAATATATGGTAAATTGCGATATTTTTCATTGTAATCTAGTCCATAACCTATAACAAATAAATCATCAATATCAAAAGCGACATATTTTGGATTTATTTCTTTGAGTATACGTCTACTAGGTTTATTTAACATAGCGCAAGTTTCAACAGAAAGAGCACCTTGTTTTTTGAAATATTTTGTTAAAGCATCAATTGTATAGCCAGTATCAACGATATCTTCAATAATTAAAATATGTCTCCCTTTAATCTCATGAAGAGTATTATTTGCAATTTTAACGTTACCAGTTGATGTTGTATTCACATAGCTGGATGCTTTAATGAAACCAACATCACAATTACAATCAAATTTCTTCATAAGATCAGCAAAAAACATAAAACTTCCTTTTAATGTACAAACGACAATTGGATATTTATCTTTGTAATCTTTTGCTAATTCAATTGCTAATTGTTTAGCACGTTTTTTAATTTGTGGTTCACGATATAAAACTCTTCCGACAACATCTGATCGTTTCATAATTTGTATATCTCCTCTAAAAAAACAATAATATAATAGCATAAAATTTTGATAATTACATCTCTATTATTTAATTAAATGAATTATTAATCTTAGTCAATAAGCATAAATTTAATGAGGAATGCAGATGATTTATGCTACAGCAAAAAAAAGAATTTCTATTATTGTTATTATCACATCAATTCTATTATTAATAATAGGAATTAAATTATCATATTTAACGATTTATCGAAATAATGTATTATCTTCTTTAGCAACAGATTTATGGCAAAGAAGTTTACCTTTAACGGCTTCGCGAGGATTTATTCTAGATAGAAATGGTACTAAACTAACCTATAATGAACCGGTAGTTAGTGTTGTAGCAATTCCTTTTCAAGTCGAAGATAAAAGTGAAGCAGCAAGATTAATTGCACCAATTTTGAATATGGATGAAAATGTTTTAGAACGTAAAATTAGTAAAAATACTTCCATGGTTAGAATACATCCTGAAGGAAAGAAAATAAATGATGAACAAGCAAAAGCTATTTCTGATTTGAATCTAAAAGGTATATATCTTGTACAAGATAATAAAAGAACTTATCCATTTAAAGAACAACTTGCTTCTTTACTTGGCTTTGTAGGAATAGATAATCAAGGATTAGCAGGCCTTGAATATGTTTACAATAATTATTTAACAGGTGTTGATGGTCAATTAAATTATTTAATGGATGCCAAGGGTGGATTATTTAAAAATGAAACTAGTACTATTGTTGCACCCATTCAAGGACTTTCTTTAAAACTAACTTTAGATTTAAATATTCAAGGTATTTTAGAAAGAGAAATTGTTAATGCACAAGTTAAATATAATCCTAAAGAAATAGTAGGCATTATTATGAATCCTAAAGATGGAACAATATTGGCTATTGGTAATCGACCAACATATGATAACAATAATTACGAAGATTATGAAAATACTGTCTATAATCAGTTCCTTCCAGTTTTTTCTTCATTTGAACCTGGCTCAACTTTTAAAGCTTTATCATTTGCAGCAGCTTTAAATGAAAATGTTATAGATATGAATAATGGATATTATTATGATAAAGGTTATGAAAAAATAGGTGGAGCAACTATTAAATCTTGGAAAAAGGGTGGTCATGGGCTTCAAACATGGTTAGAGGTATTACAGAATTCATCAAACCCAGGTTTTGTAGAAATAGCAAGAAGATTAGGAAAAGACAACTTATATAATTACTTTAAAGCTTTTGGAGTTGGAGAAAAAACAGGTGTTGATATTCAAGGAGAAAGTTGTGGTATTATGTTTGACTATGATAAATATGGAATTCTAGAACAAGCTACTAGTGCTTTTGGACAAGGATTATCAACAACTCCAATACAACTATTAACTGCATTTTGTAGTGTAATTAATGGAGGTTATCTGTATCAGCCCCGTATTGCAGATTCATTACTGTCATCAATGAGTAATGAAACAATTTACACTTTTAAGAGTGTTATAAAAAGGCAAGTAATAAGTGAAGAAACTAGTGCAAAGATGAGACATGCTCTTGAATGTGTTGTTGCTTACGCTACAGGAAAAAAAGCATATCTAGATGGATATAGAGTAGGTGGCAAAACAGGAACAGCACAAATTGCAGAAAATGGAGCATATGTTGATGGCAAATATGTTTTATCATTTATTGCTGCTGCACCAATGAACGATCCACAAGTTGCTGTTTATTTTGCTATAAGGGAACCCAAATCAACAATTCAATATGGTGGAACAACAGTTGGACCAATTATTCAAAATATATTAAGAGATGTTTTACCTTACTTAAATGTAAATAAACAAGATAATGGTCTTAAAAAACTTTATACTTGGATGGATGAAAAATATCATGCTGTTTCTAATTATATTGGATTAACAAAAAAAGAAGTTAAATCAACACTTTATAAATTTGAATTCATTGGCGAAGGAGAAAAAGTAATAGACCAATTACCACGTGTTGGTGAATTTGCTAAAGAAGGTGGAAAAGTTGTTATATTACTTGGATAACTATTAATTATAAGAATAACAAAACAACAATATTAAAATTAAACAATATAAGGCCTTTAATTGTATTATTTATTGAAAATAATAATTTTTCCTATAAAATAAAGATGGGTGATATAAATGGTACAAACACTAATAATCATTTTTCTTATAATTGAATTAATTGTAGGAATAACTTTTTTAGTAATTAACTTAAAGAAAATTAGAAATGCATTTACTCAGATATTATTTATTATTTTATGTTTTATAATTGATTTCTTTGTCTATTTGCTACCTTACATTTACGGATTAGTAACTTCTGGTCAACCAATTAATTTAAATAATGTTAACATTGTTTTTGATTTATTAGAAATCATTATGAATACGATTAAATTATTTGCTTTTGATCTTAAAATGTCATCTATATATAGTTTTACATTATCATATCCTTTATACACTATTAATTATTTCTTAGCTGCATTCACTTCAATTGTTGCAACTATTACTACAACTATTTATATCTTTAGAAATAAAATTCTTAACTACTTTAGAGTAAAAAAATGCTTAAAGAAAGAATACTGTGATATTATCATTACTGATTCTTCTTCAGCAAGAAAATATGCTAAAAGTAATAGTAATGTTGTTATTTGGGTTGATTTAAATTATTCAAAAGATATAGTCAAAGGATTACAAGAAGAAGGATTCAAAGTTATTAGAAAACCATTTAGTATTAAAACTTTAAAATCAAAATTTTTTAATAACAAAACAAAATATAATTTTATTTATTTTAATGAAAAGGATGATGAATCTTTTGTACCTTACGTAAATTTATTTACAAACTTCTTAAAAGAAACAAGATCATTTAATTTTAAATTATCAATTGAAGTAAGCTGTGAAAAAGCAAGTGTTATCAAAGAAGAAGTTATAGACAAAGTGGATTTCAAGAGTAATATTTCCTTATTCAATAGATATGAATTAGAAGCACGTACTCTAATTGATAAATATCCATTTACAAAATATTTACCAGAAGGATTTATTAATAAAGATACAACAATTAATAATAGTAAAAATATTCACGTATATATGCTTGGTTTTGGTACAACAAATCAAGAATTACTAAAACAAATATTGTTAACAAATCAGTTTGCAACCGTTATAAATGATGAATATCATTCATTCTTAATTGATTATTTTATCTATGATAAAGATGAATTTACAAAAAATATTTCTCAAATTGGTAGGTTGCAACACAACGAATATATTTCAAACAAACATAAAAATCGTTATTTTGAACTTCCTGATAAAGTTGCTAATTTTAATTTTATGAACACCGATATTAAAGATGTTGAAGTTTTCAAAAAGATATTAAATTCTGTTGAAAATAAAAACACATATACATTTATATTTGTTTCTTTTGGTGATAGTTATACAAATATTAACTTAACTGAAAAATTATTAGTTAAATTCAATCAACAAAAAAATTTCCATATTTTTACAAAAGTAAACAATATTGATGTGGGTTGTAATCATATAAATAATACTAATTATGGTGAAATAGATAGTGTTTTAACTCATGACATTATTATTAATGATGATTTAACTAGATTTGCAAAAGCTATGTACGCAGGATATTCAAAACTTAAAGAGAATATTCCTTTACGTGATTTACAATTACAAATCAATGAACGATGGGTTGCACAAGATATGTTATCTATTAATTCCAACATTTATGCTTCTTTAAGTTTACGTACTAAACTTAATTTATTAGGGCTAGATTACTGTGCAAAAGATGCTAATGATTTACCAGCTATTAGTAAAACTGACTACTTTAAAAAATATTTAAAATTTAAGACAAAAGTTAATGAAAGTATGGGCCAATACAAAGAAATTAACTTGAAGAATTCTTTAATTGCCCAAGAACACATAAGATGGAATACTTTCCATTTAATTAATGATTATATGCCTTTAGAGAAAAAGGATGTTAAAATTATTCCTGATGAAAAAGAACTAAAGTTTTATACTAAAGACCTTACAAATAAGCGTCATGTATGTCTAACAACATATAATGGTTTGTATAATTTATCCAAATACCTTTGTGATTTAGCTAATGCGTATGATAAAAAGAAACATAATATCGAGGAATTCGATTACTATAAATACGATTTATCTATGCTAATTAATGCATTTGATATGTTAGAAGTTCTTGGTTATAAAATTATAAAGAAATAAAAAAATCGCCTATTAAGTTAATTAAAACTTAATAGGCTTTTTTATCTAAATGTATTCTATCAATATAGCGTAAATATGTAAACCACTACTACTTGAAGCAACTGCATAAGATCCAGCAGCAACATTTTCGAAAGTATAATTTATTAATGAATTATCTGAAGTAGTTGGATTTGGTGAGATAATTGAAGAACCATCTTCACTAAATAGTGCAGCATATCTTCCATCTTTATTAATTGCATAATATACAGTAATATTTGATATACCAGAAGTTTGGAATTGAATACTTAATTGAGAATAATTTCCACCTCCACCAAAATTTACATATTTAGTTATTGATGTATCGTTAATCGTTATAGAATCACAATCAACGATTTCAGAAGTTTTTCCATCTTTTACTGTTATAGTAACACCATCATTTGTAATTGCACTTACAAATGATCCAGTAATAAAAGGAGAAAAAGTAATTAGTTTACTAGTTTTAGTAGTCTCCTCTTCACTTTCATTTCCAGTATCTATGGAAGAGTTATCGTCACTAATATTTGGTTTGTCTTCTTGAGCACTTGTATTTTTTAAAGTACCAGAATTTGTTCCTAAATAAGATTTTAGTTCATCAAGTGAATTCATTAATGTGACATTGGTTTTTGAATTCGTAGAGTCATAATAGAAATATGAAGAGTCGGTATCAAAATTTTGATTATAAATATTACTATTTGTTACTGTTTCAGTTCTATTTGATACTATTGTTGCATTATTAGTCCCAGTACATTTTGTAAATTGATTATTATAAGATTTAACAACGGCATTAGTTTTTATTTCAACTGGGTTACTACAACTTTCAAATATAGAGTTTTCAATTAAAGCATATGCATTAGCCCTAATAGACATATTTGTTCCGCTAGACTTATAGTAATAATTATTATACATATGCATAATAGCTTGTCGAGCAAGAGGAAGACGGCTAACACATGAATCATAGTAATTATGGTGATAAGTAATATTTGTTGTTTTTTGAGTATCATCTCCACCAACTAGACCTGTTTTATGGCAATTGTAGAAATAATTATATGAAATCGTAATGTTCTTATTTCGTTTTAGGTCTATACTACCATCACCTTCATGTTTATCTTGTTCATAAGAAACATCCCAATAGTTTTTTCCTTCTAGAACATTGTTATTATGGAACCAAATATGTCCGCTTGTAAAACCATCAACTGTGGTTGCATCATCACTTCCTTCAAAGCTACATGCATCTTCCGTATAGTCTTCAAAAGTTAAATTTCTTACTTCAATGTAAGAACTAGATTTAAAAGTAAATCCCCATTGGAAAAGACATGCATCTGTTCCAACACCTTCAAGTGTTACATTAGTTGCTGAAGAAACATCACACATATTGTAATATGAATCAAATTCATTATCAGAAGAATTATATTTAATTTTATTAGTTAAATCGTTAAGTTTAGTATAAGTAGATTCATCTAATGTATTATATCCATTTTCTAATATTGTTGCTTGATCTAAATTTTGTTTTGGTAAAGCATTACCATTTTTATCTAGAATATTATCAGCACTAATACTAGTAGATTCATATTCGATTGGTGACCATGTAGCTGCTCCCACTGTTCCTAAGAAACGAATAATTAAAGGGTTTGATGATTTGTTTTGTGCTTGTAAAATCTTAACAATTCCTGTATAAGTTGATCCACCAATAGATGCTTGAACAGTATTTTTATTATCTTCAGTTACATAAACGACTGTTGCATTGTTTTTAACAGTTCCATCGTTGTTGTATCCACCAATTGCTTGACTATTATTATAATGAGCAAATCCTGAACGGTCATAACTTGTTACATTTATATTTTCTACTAGTGTTGAGATGTTTTCTTTTTCATTAACTATTTTTAGAGTATATGTTCCTTCTTTTAAACCTAAAATATCACAACGAATGTTACTATCAACTTTTCTTATTAATTCACTATCAATTTGAGTAAATGAAGAAGAACTATCTAATTTATAAAAAACTTGATAATCACTAATATCGGAATCATTTATATTTTCAAATTCAACAAATGCGCTTTCTTTATATCCAGAAGCTTTTAATATATTTAATTTAGAAGAATTATCTGTAGTTGGTGTATCATCGGTATTTTCATTATTATCTTCCGTAGATTCTCCTTCACTTGGTTCTTCAGGAATAGTTGTTTCACTATTTCCACCTTCATTTGAATTATCAGGATTAGTTTCACCATTATCATCGTAAGATGGATTATCTTCTCCATTAGAAGAATCACCTGGTTTTTCAACTGCATCATTATTAAAAATGTTACATCCTGTATTAAAAGATAAACCAATTAATATTAATAAAGATAAAATGTTTTTTCTTTTCTTCATATTTTACTCCTTAGTATAATTATCATAATAATTATAAAATATTGAATTTTATACTCAATAAATTATTAAACACCTTTCTTTTTTTGTTCTTTATGAACAATTAATGCATATCATTATTCTTAAATATAACCGAAATATATTGTTCTTTTATTAATACATTATCAATAAACTTTATTAGGAAGTTTATTAATGAAAACAATAAAAGATATAGCGTATTATTTTCATAAGTATTCAAATAAAAATACATTAGTTACTGATTTAAATAATGATACAAGAAAGTTAAAAAAACATTCTTGTTTTATTTTAGATAAAACTAATGAAAAATATTTTAATGAAAATGATAAAAGAATTGACTATTTAATTAATACTAAAGATATTTTTGATTTTAAATATAAAGAATTAAAATTTTACGCATGGTTTTATAATTTGAAATTATCCGAATTTCATTTTATTGGAGTTACTGGTACAAATGGCAAATCGTCTACTTCTTATATACTTCATAAATTAATAAAGAACTCATGGCTTTTTAGTAATGTTGATGGTATTAAAAATAGTACTTTAATTAAAAACACAACTCCATATCCTCTTGAATTTATAAAAGGTTTAAGAAAAGCAAAAGCAAAAAATAAAAAAATAATTATCATTGAATTATCTTCAATTGCAATGAAAGAAGAACGACTATGTGAACTTGATTTTGATTTTATCATTTTATTGAATCTTTATAGTGATCACTTAGATTATCACAAAACATTAGAAAATTATTATTCATCTAAAATTGATTATATAAATAAATATGCAAAATTCGCTATTTTAAATAATAATTTAAAAGATAAGTTTAAAATCAATACACAATTTAGATATTTTGATAATTTAAATTTAATAAGAAATAAGAATGAGTGTTTAATTAAATTTGATAAAAAAACAAAAATTATACTTCCTAATCAAGAAACTATCTTTTTAGAAAATTATAGTGCTGTTTATAATTTGCTTAAGATTGTTAATAAAAGATTTTATAAAATAAGAAAAATTAAAAGAATTAAGCCTATAAAAGGCAGAATGATGGTTTTAAAAAAGCATCCTTTAGTTATCATTGATTATCCTCATACTAGTAGTGCTTTTGAAAAATCGTTAATGCAGTTTAAAAAAAGGAAAGGTAGGTTGATTGCAATATTTGGTTGTGGGGGAAATAGAGATATATCTAAAAGAAGAGTAATAGGAGAATTAGCTTTAAAATACGCAGACATACCTATAGTAACTGAAGATAATTCACGAAATGAAAATATAGAAGATATTATAAAAGATATTGTAGGCAAAGATAGAAAAGATTTTATTACAATTAAGTCACGACCATTTGCAATTCAATATGCTTTTAAGATTGCTAAAAAGGAAGATATAATTTTAGTTCTTGGTAAAGGCCATGAGAAAACCATAATTAGAAAATATGAAGAAGATTATAGTGACATAGATGAGGTAAAAAAATGGATATAGAAATCATTTTAAAAATTATTTATGCATCATTTTGTAGTTTCGTTTTATCAATAATTTTTAATAAAATAATCATTAAATGGCAAAAGAAAAAAGAAGTTTATCAAATAATACGTGATGACTTATCAGGCTTACACGATGGAAAACGTAATACTCCAACCTTTGGTGGAATAGCAATTTTTCTTTCTTTTATAATAGTGTTTCTATTTTCGATTATTTTTATAAATTATGATAAAAAAATATATTATTTCCTTTTATGTACATTTTGTTATTTCTCAATTGGGTTTGCTGATGACTATTTTAAAATTATAAAAAAAGATGGTAAAGGCTTAAAAGCTAAATTACGTTTAGCACTAGAAATTATTATCGTATTACTTTTTATGTATTTGTTACAATTGCATAAAAAAGAGAATTGGATAATAAATATGCCTATTAGTAATGTTGATAAATATGTTGGTTGGACCTTTATTATTTTTATCATTTTTGTTTTAGTGGGTACTAGTAATGCTGTTAATTTAACTGATGGTCTCGATGGACTATCTAGTGGATTATTAGTAATTGCAATTATCCCTTTTAGCTTTATTTGTGTTAACCAAAAAAATTATGAATTGTTATATATAAGCTTAATGATGATAGGTAGCATTGTTGGATTTTTAATTTATAATTTTCATCCAGCAAAGATATTTATGGGTGATTGTGGATCATTATCTATAGGCTTTTTTTTAGGAGGAATTGCTGTTTTATTGAACAGGCCATTACTTCTTTTGTTTTCTGGAATGTTATTTGTTATTGAGACATTAAGTGTAATTTTGCAAGTATTTTCATACAAGTTATTTAAAAAAAGAATATTCAAAATGGCTCCTTTACATCATCATTTTGAAAAAATAGGAATACATGAAGTAAAAATAGTAACTTTGTTCTACATTCTTGGAATTTTAATGTCAATTATAACTATTTTGATGGAGATTAGTTAATGAAAATACTAATATTAGGTTTTGGTAAGACAGGTAAAGCAATTTATAATTACTTTTTAGCAAATAAAAATAATGAAATATATATTACTGATAAAAACAAAATAGAAGTAAAGCATGCAACATATTTAACTCTAGATGAACTATATAAATGTAATTTAGAATTTGATTTATGTTTTAGAAGCCCTGGTGTTCCTTTTAATAGTGAATTGTACCAAGTTTGCAATCTTTTATCTAAAGAAGTAATTAATGAAATAGAGTATTGTTATAGATTATTGGTAAATAAAAATATTGTGTATTTTGCCATAACCGGAACAAACGGAAAAACAACACTAGTAAATGTTTTAGCACACTTTTTAAATAAGATTCAAGATCGAAAAATATATGTAGTTGGTAATATAGGTATACCATTTATATCGATTATTAATGAGATTGAAAATAATTCAATTGTCATTATCGAATTATCATCATTCCAAATTGAAAATTTAAAGCATTTTAAAACAGATTATTTATTAATTACTAATATATATCCAAATCATCTTGATGTTGTTACAAATTATGAATTTTATAAATGTTCAAAATTAAAAATTATTAATCACTGTAAATATTTGAAAAACATTTTTATTGAGGATCAAAAACTATGTAATGAGCTTAATTTAGAATATATAAAACCATTAAATATGATATATTCTGAAAATAAAATAATTAACAAACATGCAAATTTTATAACAAGTATTTTTAAACAAAACGGATATCAACTTAAAGATGATAAACTAATTTTTAATGATTTTCATAATGATTTTTATAGAGAAGATGAACAAGTGATATTAAACACATTGTTTGTTAATGATTCAAAATCAACAAACGTAGAAAGCTTAAAAATATGTTTGAAAAATTATGAGCATTATGATAATCGATTAATCATTATTGGTGGGATATATAAAAGTTTAGGAATAGAAACTATTCAATTTAAAGATGACGATCGAATTATTGTATTTGGAAAGTCTAGAGTGCTTTTATTAAATAAAATAAAAGTCGCAAAATCATATGAAACACTTGATGATATTTTTAAGTATGAAAATTTAAGTAAATACTCATGTATTATTTTCT
This sequence comes from Bacilli bacterium, assembly GCA_051872335.1. Classification (GTDB taxonomy): domain Bacteria; phylum Bacillota_I; class Bacilli_A; order RFN20; family CAG-826; genus SUG2458. Next base: position 72,890 of record JBJEDT010000003.1, read on the forward strand.
CGCCTGCATGTTCTTCATTTGATCAGTTTGAAAATTACATTGATAGAGGTAAAAAGTTTAATGAATATGTTAAAGAATATGGAGAAAAAAATGCAAAGTAAAAAGTTAAAGATATTGATTTTTATATTGACTATTATATTATGCATAATTGGTATCTTAATGGTATACAGTTCATCAAATATATGGGCTGAATATAAATATGGAGATTCATATTATTATTTGCGACGTCAAATATTATTCTTTTCAATCGGATTAATTTTAATGTTTATTGGTTATAAGATTCCAAGTAGATTTTTACAAAAATACTGCATTTATTTGGTTTTTGCTTCTCTTATATTATTAATATTAGTCGTAATACCAGGTATTGGTATAGTAAGAAATGGTTCTCGGTCATGGTTTGGTATTGGCTCATTTGCTTTTCAACCATCTGAGTTATTTAAGATCATTTTAATTACATATTTAAGTTCTATTTTATCTAAAGAATATGATAAAACAAAAAAAATTCAAGTGTTCTTACCTGTTTTTATTTTTTCAATTATCGGCTTTATTTTAATAATGCTACAACCAGATTTTGGAACAGCAATGATTATGATTTTATCAATAATTTTACTTTTATTTGTATCTCGCTTATCCATGAAATATTTTATCATCATGGGAGGATTAGGAATATCTTTAGTAGTTTTATTAATTATTATTGCTCCTTATCGTTTTGAAAGAATAACATCTTATATAGATCCCTGGAAAGACCCTTTAGGAGCTGGATTTCAAATTATTCAAAGTATGTATGCTATTGGTCCAGGTGGTTTATTAGGAAGTGGATTATTTAATAGTTATCAAAAACATTTTTATTTACCAGAACCACAAACAGATTTTATTTTTGCAATATTAGTTGAAGAACTTGGCCTTATTGGTGGATTATTTGTAATTATCTTATTTGCTTTGCTATTTATATTTGGTTTTAAACTTGCTACTATGCAACAAAATCGATTTAACTGTTTTTTAATTACAGGTTTATTAGGATTATTGTGCATACAAGTTATTATAAATCTTGGAGTTGTTACAGCTGTTTTTCCAATTACAGGCATCACTTTACCTTTAATAAGTTATGGAGGAACCTCTTTATCTATTTCGTTATTTTGTATTGGTTTAATATTAGGAAGGAAAACTAATGAAAATTATATTAGCAGCTAGTGGTAGTGGAGGACATGTATATCCTTGTCTTGCTCTTGGTAATTATTTAAAAATTCAGGGGCACGATATTATTTATCTAAAAATTGATAAATCTTATGAAAATAAAATTAACGAATATAATCCTTCATATACTTTAAAAATCAAAAGAAATGTAAAGTTAAATTTTAAAAGTTTTAACTCGATAAAGAATTTTATTTATGAAGTAAAAAAAGCAAAAAACCACTTGAAAGAATATGACATAATATTATGTTTTGGTGGGATAATGAGTTTTGTAGGACCACTAATAAAAAATAAAAAACAAAAGTTATTCATTCATGAGCAAAACGTAGTACTAGGAGATTCAAATATATTTGCTTCTTTTTATTCAAGAAAAATATTTTTAAGTTTACCATTGAAAAATTCAATTTTTAATAATAAAAAAATATTACTTTCAGGTAATCCAAGAGAACAACTTATTGAAAAAAATAGTGATATTAAAAATACAATAGTTTTTATGAGTGGATCTCTTGGTTCGACGACATTAAATAAAATTTATCTAGAAACAATTAAAGAACTAAATATAAGGCAAAAAATAGTTCTTATTGGAAATTTTAATAAAGAAGATTTTATAAATAAGAATGTTGAAATTCTTAACAAAGAATTAAGTCTTAATGATATTTTAAATAAATCAAAAATTGTAATAACTCGAGGTGGAGCAACAACACTTAGTGAAGTATGTAAAGCTCAAATTCCTATGATTATAATTCCTTCTCCATATGTAAAACATAATCATCAAGAAAAGAACGCAAATTATTTTAAAAATATTGGAGTTGCGGTTTGCTTAAAAGAAAATGATTTATTAAAAAATGAATTACTTATCACAATTAAGAAGTTAATAGAAAATAATGATGTTTATTATTCTTATGTTAAGAACTATCAAAAAATTAAATATTATAATGCTTTTAAAATTATTGAAGAGGAAATGATAAATGAATTCTGATTATACTACATTTAAAAATTTTGATGTTTCAACAATTTCACCTGTTAATTGTGGTGGAGTAGTTAAAAACTTTTTTGTAGTTTATACAAGAAAAGGACTCAAAGATGTATTTAAAATAATAAAGAACAATAAGTGGAAGTGCTATATAATTGGAGGTTGTACAAAGATTCTTTTTAAAGATACAATCACTTATGATTGCTTTATAAGATATGAAAATAAAGAAATTAATATTAATAATGATGAACTTAAATGTGGAAGTGGAAATTCATTAAGCAATATAGTATCGTTAATTACCTCTATGGGGTATAAAGGGTTTGAAGGTTTAATAGGAATACCAGGCTTGATTGGAGGAGCAATTTGTAATAATTCAGGCGCATTTGGTAATGAAATTCAAGATAATGTTAGATATGTAAAATATATGGATTTTGATGGCAAAGTAATTACATTAACTAGGAAAAAATGTCTTTTTAGATATCGTCATTCGATATTTAAAGACAAGCAATTAGGAATGATTATTGAAGTATGTTTTAAATTGAAAAAAGGTGATCCTCAACTAATAAAAAGAAAGATTGAACAATATCGAAATAAAAGACTTTTATCTCAACCTTTAAATAGTAAGACTTTAGGATGTACTTTTAAAAATCCACCTTTTTTATCAGCAGGTCGTTTGATTGACGATTGTGAATTAAAAGGATTAGCTGATGATGGAGTAAAAGTATCAACTATTCATGGAAATTTTATCGAGTTTTCAAAGAAAAAAAGTACAAAAAATGCATTGCGTATAATTGATATCATTATTGATAAAGTATATAATAAAACTAATCTTGAGTTAGAACTTGAATTATTGATTGTGGGGTGAAACTAATGACAAACGATGCATCTTGTGAAACAAATTTGTTAAAAGACGAAGATTTTGAGCATGCATTGTATCGTCAATCCCATCGTAGTAAAGTTTTTCTAATTATTAAGATTGTATTATTTTGCGTTATTTTATTAGGAGTAGGAACGTATCCTTTATTTCCTGCATCTCAAATAAGAGGACTTGAATTACAAGGAAATTATCTTTTAACAAAAACCGAGATTTTGAATATGATGGATACAAATGTCAATACTCCTGTCATTTTTTCTAATGAGAAAAAGTTAGTTCAAAATTTGGAAAAATCACCAATAATTGAATCGGCTGAGATTAATTGGTCACCTATTAAAATGCGTTTAAAAATTAATGAAGTAGCTGCTATGATTAATTATAAAGGTGAAACTTATTTAAGTAATGCAAAAACAATTTCAGAACTTAGAGGAGAATATCCAGACTTCAATCATGATTTTGAAGAGGAAAATGTACCAACATTTTTATCTAACTTATTTGGTGCATTTACAAATGAACGTAAATCACTGTTTTTAAATAATTTAAAAGTTATTGAAAGAGATGTTTTAAATTCAATATCTTATATTGATTATAGAGGCGATGGTAGTTCATATGTTATTACTGATGGATATGTATTATTTTATTTTTTAGCCGAGGATGGCATTTATAATCGTCTTGCTTGTAAAGAAGAAAATATTGGTTTCTTTTTAGATAATTCGGAAGAATCAGTTTACAGATTAACGCAAATTATGAACACATTAATAGATAAATGTAGTGATGCAGTTATTCGTGAAGATATAATTGATAACACTATCAAATATAGATCGATCACTTGTTATTATGGTAAGTACACTGATAAAAATGGAGTAACTTATGAAAATCCATGTATTGTTGATATATAGAGGGGGGTATTGATATGGCAAATAAAATTGTAACTACATTAGAAATATCATCTTCCTCAATTAAATGTGTCAGTGGATATTTACTTAATGATAAACCTATTATTTTAAATGCTGAAATAACACCACTCGAAGAAGGTTGTATGAAGGGTGGTATGATTAATGATTATGGAGTTGTTACAAAAGCTGTAACTCAAATCATTACAAGAGCATCCGAAAAAATTAAATTTCCTATTCAAGAAGTTGTTTTGATTGTTCCTTCTATTGGATTTGAAGTTTATCGTAATTCTCAAACAACTAATGTTGTTTCACCAATTGGACAAATAAATAAGATTGATATTGATAACGTTAAATCTCAAGTTAGCAAAGCTAAAGTTAATGAAGGATCAATTATCGTTGATATTCTTCCAGAAAAATATATATTCCATGATGGAGAAAGTGTTGAACCTCCATATGGACAAATATCTGATTCATTAACAATCGATGCTAAATTACATGCAATTCCTACTATTATTTTAAATAGTTATAAAAAAATTATTTCCCAGTGTGGATTACGCATTTGTCGGATAGTAGTTGGAATTTATGCAGCATGTGGTATGATAAAAAACCTAGGTACTTTACCAAAAAATTATGTTTTAGTAGATCTTGGTGCTGAAATAATTTCAGCTGCTTTAATTGGTGGAAACGAACCTTTTTCACCAATGTATAGTATGTTTGGTAGTGACCAAATTACGAGAACAATATCTGATGAATTAAATATTGATTTCTTAAGTTCTCAATATTTAAAAGAAAAGATCGGAATTGATACACGTAAAACCTCATACAAAACAACAGTATTAAAAATCAACAATAATTCTAGTAAAAAAGAAATCTCAAATGTTGATTTTAATGAAAAAATGATTGAAATATCAACAAATTACATTCAAAATATTTCTAGGATAGTTGATGAGATTTTCCAAAAGAATCCTGCTTGTGTTGGCTTCCCTGTTATTTTTGTAGGTGGTGGCTCAAAACTTTATGGATTTGAACAATTAGCAAAATCTCTAAACAAGTTTAACAATCCTTTATTTATTACACCTACTGCTTTAGGTGCTCGAGATGCTAGATTTACTAATTGCGTTGGTGCCTTATGTATTTACGGAGAATCAATTAAAAGTAGAGTAGGTGGAATTGCTGAAGATGATTACACTGAATATGAATCAACTATAAATAGACGTATTAAGTTACAACGTGGTGACATTGATCAAGAAGATTAAAGGAGGAAATGTACATGGAACATAAATGGGGAGATTGGGGATTTAATTTTGAACCTCAAAACGAACAAACAAATGAAGAAAATCAAGAAGAACAAAATGTAGAAAAAGAAGAGGAAGTTGTTCAACAAAGTATTTTTGAAGAGAACTTCCAACAAGAAGAAAATTTTGTTTCTAATGAACATGAACAATGTTCACAACAAGAAGAAAATACATTTGTTCCTGAATATCATCAAGAACAAGTAGACGAACTAGTTCATGAAGAACCTAGAGAAGAAACTCATGAAGTACCACATAGTGGACCTGTTGAATCTTATAATGAACCAGATGAAGAAAGTTCATCAAATTATGATGATTTTGATGACTTCAATGATTTTGATGGATTTGACCCAGTTGCTAATATTAAAGTAATTGGTGTTGGTGGTGCTGGTAATAATGCTGTTAATAGAATGATTGATGAACAAATTTCTAATGTTGAATTTTATGTAATGAATACAGATAAACAAGCATTAAGTACATCAAAAGCACGTAACCGTATTGTTTTAGGTAAAAATAAATATAGAGGTTTAGGTGCTGGTGGAGATCCTCGTATTGGTGCTGAAGCTGCTGAAATCAGTGCAAGTGAGATTAGAGCTGCTGTTAAAGGTGCTGATATGGTCTTTATTGCTGCTGGTGAAGGTGGAGGTACTGGTACTGGTGCTGCTCCTGTTGTTGCTAGAATTGCAAAAGAAGAAGGTGCTTTAACTGTAGCTATTGTTACTAGACCTTTCAATTTCGAAGGTAAAAGAAGAATTGCTCAAGCTGTTGATGGTTTAAATAAACTTAAAGAACATGTTGACTCAATCATTGTAGTATCAAACGATAAATTATTAATGATGAATGGTGGATGTGCAATTATGGATGCTTTTGCTGCTTCTGATAAAGTTCTTGCACAATCTGTTAAAACTGTTAGTGATTTAATTACATTACCTGGAATTATCAATCTAGATTTTGCTGATATTAGAACAACATTAAAAGATTCTGGTGTTGCTTTAATCGGATTTGGTTCTGGTAAAGGACAAAATAAAGTTCGTGATGCTGCTGCATCAGCTATTGCTTCACCATTATTAGAAGCTTCTATTAGAGGTGCAAATTCAGCAATTATTTCTGTTACATGTGGTTCAAATGTTACATTATATGAAGCACAAGATGCTGCAAATGAAATTTGTGCTGCTGCAGGAAATAATTTAGATATGAAATATGGTGTTAATTTCAACACACAATTAGGTGATGAAATTATTATTAGTGTTATTGCAACTGATTTCTCTGAAGAATATGATTTTTCAGCAGTTCCAAATCTTTCAACATTAAGACCAAGACCTGTTGCAGAAAAAGAAGAAGAACACGAAGAAAAAGAAGAAAATAATGTAATTCCTTCTTATCTTCAAAATCAAAAATAATATTTAAAAATATGAGCCGTACTATTATTAAGTATGGCTCTTTTAATTTTTGTAAGTTATAATTGTTTTTAGAGGTGATACAAGTGGCAAAAGTAATTGTTCATATTGATCTAAATTGTTTTTTTGCTACTTGTGAAGAAATAATTGACCCATCATGTGTAGGGAAACCAATGGCTGTTGCAGGAAATTCAAAAAGAGGTATTGTTTCTACAGCTAATTATGAGGCACGTAAATTCGGAGTACATTCAGCGATGCCTACTTATATGGCTAAAAGAATGTGTCCCAGTTTAATTATAAAAGACCATCATTTTGATTTATATGTTGCAAAATCAAAAGAATTTTTCTCTTTTGTAAAAAAATATACTCCTATTATTGAAGTAGCTTCTATTGATGAGTGTTTTGCTGACTTTACTGAAGTTATAAAAAATGAAAAAGATCCTTTAGCTTATTTTAAAAAAATGCAAATGGATCTTTACAAAAAAACACAACTAAAATGTTCTATGGGGATTTCAGTAAATAAGTTTTTAGCAAAAATGGGCTCCGATATGAAAAAGCCGATGGGAATCACGATAATAAGAAAAAAAGATGTTGAGAAAATGTTATATCCATTGCCCATTGAAGATATGTTTGGTGTAGGTAAAAAAACAGCTCCAAGATTGAAAAAATTAGGTATTAAAACAATAGGCGATTTAGCTAATAACAGTGATGAGGAAGTAATAAAAACCTTAGGAAAATTTTATTATGTACTACAAGATTGGGCACATGGTATCGGTGATGATAACATCGTTGTGGAACCACCTGAACCAAAATCATTAGGGCATTCCCAAACTTTATATGATGATACTAATGATTTTGATGAGCTTAAAGCTTTATTATCAAATTTATGCAGTGCAGTTGCAAAAGAAGCTAAATATAAAAAGAAAAAAGGTACTACTGTTCAAGTAGTAATTAAAGATTTTGAATTTAAAACGATTAATAGGTCAATAACTCTAGATTACTATTTTAATGATTATGAAACAATTTATAATTATGCTTTGAAATTATTAGAAAAAAATTTAAATGGGACACTAATTAGATTAGTTGGTGTCACTTTGCAAAATTTAGTAGATGAAAAAGAAATAGTTGTTCAAATGACTTTTAATGACTATGGAAAATATGAAGATGAAAATCGGACTAAACTACTTATTAATGAATTTAATCGCATTACAAAATCAAATGTATTTATGAGAGCATCAGAAGCTAAAAAGAAAGATAAATGAGGTTGAAATCTATGACTTTTCAAGAAGGAGTAGTCGATTATTTAGATTTTTTAATTATTGAAAGAGGATTATCGTTATCTACTATTGAAAGTTATAAATATGATTTAATGATTTTTTATAATGACATTAATAAAAAATTAGAAAATAATAATTTGCAAAATATTAAGTTAGATTTTATATATGATTTTATAAAGAATCAAAGCATAAAAGGAATTAGTAGTTCAACTATTAAAAGAAGAGTTTCTACAATTAGAAATTTTTATTTGTTTTTACAAAAAAAAGAAATAATAAATTTTGTAATTCCTAAAATTAAAACACCTAAAATTGGTATAAAATTGCCACAATATTTAACAGTTGAAGAAATAGATCTTTTATTAAATGTACCAGATATTGATACTTTTAAAGGATTAAGAGATAAAACAATGCTTGAAGTTATGTATTCATGTGGATTAAGAGTTTCAGAACTTATCTCTTTAAAAAAGAATAATATTAATATCGAAAAAAAGTTTGTTCGAATTATTGGCAAAGGAAATAAAGAAAGGGTAGTACCTATTGGAGAAATTGCTTTAGAATATCTTTTTAAGTACTATAAATATTTATCGCATATACCAAGAATAAAAAATTTAAATTTTGTTTTTATAAACAAGAATGGCACATCTCTAACAAGACAATATTTTTTTAAAATGATTAAAGAGTATGCATTAAAAGCAAATATAAATAAAAATATTTCTCCCCATACTTTAAGACATTCTTTTGCTACTCATTTATTAGAAAATGGAGCATCTTTAGTAGCAGTTAAAACATTTTTAGGACATGAAAGTATAACAACAACTCAAATTTATACTCACATAAATGAAAAGAAATTAGTTAATGTTATAGACAAAAATTTTAGAAAAACAACAAACAAATAAGTGATTGATAAATTTTTTTTATGATTTTTAACATAAATGATAAATTTTCTCAAAAAATTATTGCATTTTAATTTAGAGCGTATTAAATTAAATATGCTGAGTAATTTTTTTGTTTTATGCACTCAAAATAATTTGAAATTATTTAGTACAAATTTAATTGGTTAAGGAGAGTAATTACGATGAAAAGAAAATTATTAGGATTAATGATTCCTGTATTAGGATTCGCATTGATTGCTGGAACAGGTTTTAGTGCTTGGTATTTTTCAGAAAGCGGTTCATCTGCTTCTAATAGTACTGCAAACACTGGTTCTATTGAATCATTGGGCGATGTTACAATTGGTACTGTTACTGGATCTACATTTACATTCTCATTAGATCAAGGAACAGGTGCACAAGATGGCATTCTTATTAAAACAGGTGAAGTTAGTTTCACATTTACTGAAGATGAAAACTTTGCTTCAATGGCTGGTTTAGAAGTAGAAAAATATACTTGGACTGCTTCATTAGATGGTAGTTCAGCAAATTTAACTTCTTATGTTGAATTAGTTGAAGATGAAGGTGAATTTGTAGTTGAAACTGGTAGTAAAAAAGTAGATTTAGCTTTACAATATGTTGCTGGTGCTAAACCAACAACTAAAGCTGAATATGAAGCAATGTGTTCAGCTTTAGGTGAAGACCTTTCATTAAAAATTACTGTTGAAGTTACAGCAGTATTTGTTGAGGCTTAATTTTAATTAAGGAAATTAAATGTTATGGTTAAGAAAAGTAGGTTTGTTATATTAGCAGCCTCTTTTCTTTGCTTTAGCACAATTATTGGGACAGGTTATTCTTTGTGGGTTTTAGATTTGAATACAAGCATATCCGACCAAATTCATTCCTCGAGTGCAACAATTAATACATATGCTGAAAGTGGAAATCTTGAAATCATATATCCAACTGGATATGAGAATTATAGTATAATTCTTGAACAAAGAGGTTCTTCTTATTCTTATAGTGATACTGGTGTATATTTTACACCTTCAATATCATTGAACTATTCGAATTACAATATACCTAATAATTGTAAAGCCAAACTAATTGGTGTTATTGCAATAGAAAATAGTGCTCTAGATAGTTATATAGAAATTACTGGACCATCATCAGTTACTGATAATGGTGATTTTTCGTATACATTTTTATCTGAGTATTTAGATACAAGTTCTAAGAGCTTAATTTCTATTTCAATAACTCCAACTTTTGCATATAAAGAAGGCAAAGATCCTAAAACATCCAGCCAGTATGCAGAAATGATTAACTCAATTAATGGTTCCTATAAAAATGATGGATATTTAGGTACTGTTTCATTTAGTTTTAAAATTGAAATAGAGGAGGTAACATTATGAAAAAAACATTTTTATTATTACCTCTCGCATTAACATTAATTATTGGAACAGGATCATCTGTTTTCGTCTTTAGTAGTGGAAATTCTTCTATTGAAGATAATAATGTTAATGTTAAATTTGATGATATCCGTGATAACTATGAATTAGGTGAAGAAGGAGATCCAGATACATATATTAAAAAATTTAATGTATACTTTTTCTCACAAAGTGATTTTACTCCAGGTCGAAATGAAGCAAATAATGGTCCTGCAAATATTTATTACATGGAAAATACTGATACCATTAATTATGGTTCTTTTGATGATGGTTCGTATTATAAGGTAATTAAAGATGTTAGTGTATTATATGCTAGTGATGTATTAAGTATTGGTGAGCCAACAACAACTTTGAATGATGAAAAAGGATATAATGTTGTTTTTAATGGATGGGCTTTAACAGGTAATATAGGAAATTACACTGGCTTAAATAATAATGCTGTAACTGGTAACTTTCCTTATAATGGCTCTTCCCCAGTAAATTTAATGACATATGGTTCAAGTATTGAATTATTTATTAATCGTTTTAAAGATAGTGAAGGAAATAATCTTTATGGAACAGATGTAAATAGTGATGATAATAACTATGATTTATATTTATATCCTATTTATACAACAGGAAAATGTTATGTAAATGCATCATATAAAAATAATCCTTTACGTGTTGAGTATTTTTCTTATGAAGATGAAAATAATACTGATGTTGATGGTGATGGAAATTCTGATTATCTATCATATGATGAATGTTTTATGAATGAAGGAGCATCACTAAATAGTAGCCTAGATGCAAAGTTTGATACTGACATTACTTGTTATTTCTTGTCACCGTTAAATCTTGATAATATATCACATTTACAATTTAAATATTCGGTTTATAATTCAAGTTCATGGCTAGGCAGTTGGTCAAACTGGAATAGTATCACATATGGTGAAAATAATACAAATTTAATTAATTTTAATGATGATATGCTTTCTAGATTAACGTCAAACGGTATTGGTAATGGTAAATATTCAGTTTTTAGTTTTGTTAAAGTTACTACAACCAATGATAGTAGTGAAACTGAAGCTAATTTAAATGCTGCCAAATTTACTAATGAAGAAAAAGCTTATATTGAAGATTTATTAGAAAACGAACCTTATGTTTGTTTATCAGGTAATGCTTTTTCAATTGGATTTAATAATTTCTTTAATAAAGCAAGATATTACGTTAATATATATTTCTATTTTACTAGATTATATGAACCTAGACTAATTGGAGGACCTACAAATTCCTTATCATATGAATCTGAACATGATAAACAATATAACTTTGTTTTAGATTCAAATTATTCAAATGTTTATTCAATTGATAATGTAAAGTTTGATCCTGACAATAACTATATGTCTTATGATGAAAATTGTAGTGTATCAAAAGCAGTGTTTGGTATTGAACTAGATTCTACATCAAATTTTGATTTAGATTATAAAGTAGGTGATTATAATTCTGATCCACTTGAAGGAAGATATTCGCTTTATAACAATTTTAACTACTTATCTAAAATGAATGAAATATCTTCTATAACTGACGATATTGCTATAGGTAGTTCTTTTGATGAATTAAGATCAAATAAACATTTATTCGTGATAAATAAAAGCGACATTAGTTCACATAATGTTGGTTATGGTACATATTCTTTAGCTATTAAAATTGAATATGAAACTGAAGTTATAAATGGTTATACTGTAAGAACTCCAAGTGAAATTAATGTATATGTTTATCGTCAACATGATGCTTTTATTGCTATATATGGTGAAGAGACAATTACCTCTTCTGCAAGAAATAGTAATATCTTTATTGAACCTGATCTTGATAGTTATACAAAAATTGATTTTATAGCTTTATATGTTTATCGAAATGCACCACTTGAATATGATGAAGAGATGTATTTTGATGTAAATGGTTTAATTGAGGTAGCTGATGAAGAAAGTGGTACAAATGGTTATGTAACACTTCGCGAAATCGTTGCTTATTATAATAACAAAGGTTATGAATTATATGATAGATTAACTGGTTTTGTAATAAATGACGAATCTATGAGTAGTTTAACATTTAAAACAACAAAAAATTTAGTATTTCAAATTAGAGAAAGGAAAATAAGTTAATGGGTATTATGTTAAGTGGCTCTTCAGGATTAAAGAGTATGTCCCTAGTTGTTACTATTTTAGTTATTTTATTAATTGTTTTATGTTTCATTGGCTTATTTTTTCTTGTTACTCATTTTTTTAGAAAGTGTATAAATCTTGGACTTGAAGATAATCTAGTAAAAAAAGAAATTTTAAGTGAATATGGGGAATTTTTTGAAAAAGCTCCTAATTCTACTGATAAAGATATTAAGATTGTTCGAAAACAAGATAAAAAAGATACACCTTTAGCATATATGAAAGACAAAATTGCTAAAAAAAGAAAAGTTACTCAAAAAATTATGTTAGCAGTTATTATTCTTCTATATGTAATATTAGGCACAGGATTTGTTTTCGGATTATATTCTCGAATTTCAACTGGTGTTGCTGGTTACTTTGGAGCAAAAGTATTAGTAATTGAAACGGGTTCAATGGAAAAAGCACATCCTAATAATACATATATTTCTGAAAATGGTTTAGAAGATCAAATTCTACAATATTCATTAATTAATATTGATGATATTGAAAATGAAGATGATATGAAATTATTTAAAATTTATGCTTTTTATGATAATGATGGAAATATCATTGTTCACCGTTTGATAAATATAAAAACTACAGAAGATGGAACAAAACTTTATACATTTAGAGGGGATGCTAACTCTGGTAGTGGTTCATTTGAAACAAATATTAAATATGAAAAAGTTTTAGGTGAATACACTGGATATAGTAGCTTTTTCTTAGGAGCATCTGTATTATTTTTACAATCAAATATCGGTATGATTTCATTTACTTTAGGTATTGGTATGGTTGTCATTTTTGATATATATCAACGCAAAGTTGATGTTACCATTAATAAAAGAAAAGATGAAATACTTGAAACATTATAGTTTTCTTAAATCTTTCATTTTAAAACAATGAAAGATTTTTATTTTATATGATTCCTTTTGTTTGTAGATAGAAAATAAAAGATATATAATAAATATCAAGGAGGTTAATATGAATAAATTTAAAAGAATTTTTGTTATTGTTATGGACTCAGCGGGTATTGGTGCAATGAAAGATGCTGAAAAATTTGGCGATAGTTTATCTTGCAATACCTTTGTCCATGTTTCTGAAAAATGTAATGGTTTAAATATTCCTCATTTAGAAGCTTTAGGCATTGCTGATTTAGGAAACGTAAAAGGAACAACTAAAGTTAATCATCCACATTCTTATTCACTTATTTTAAATGAAGCAAGTAATGGTAAAGATACAATGACTGGTCACTGGGAAATGATGGGCATTTTGACAACAAAAGCATTTAAAACTTTCACAGATACAGGTTTTCCAAAAGAATTAATTGACGAGTTAGAGAAAAGAACTGGTCGTAAAGTAATTGGTAATTACGCAGCATCAGGAACTGAAATTTTAAAAGATCTTGGTGAAGAACAAATTAAAACTGGAACACTTATTGTTTATACATCTTCTGATAGTGTTCTTCAAATATGTGGTCATGAAAAATATATTCCACTAGAAGAATTATATAAAGATTGCGAAATAGCTCGTGATATTTGTATGAAACCAGAATGGCTATTAGGAAGAATTATTGCTCGTCCTTATATAGGAGATGATGCAACATCGTTTAAACGTACTTCTAATAGACACGATTATGCATTATCACCTTCGAAAAAGACAGTTATGGATTATTTAAAAGAGAATAACCATGATGTTGTTTGCGTTGGTAAGATTGCTGATATTTTCAATAACTGTGGAGTTACTGAAAAAGTCAAAACAGTATCTAATGTTGATGGTATGGAAAAAACAATTGATATAGCAAAGAATAATGATTTTAATGGATTATGTTTTGTTAATTTAGTTGAATTTGATTCTGAATATGGTCATCGTAGAAATCCAATTGGTTATGGTCAAGCATTTGAAACATTTGATGAACAATTAGGAACTTTATTAGATAGTTTAAATGAAGATGATTTATTAATGATTACTGCTGATCATGGTAATGACCCAACAGCTCCAGGAAGTGATCATACTCGCGAAAGAGTACCTTTATTATGTTATTCAAAAAGATATAATGATGGAAAGCATTTAGAAGACCGTAATGCTTTTGCAGACATTGGTGCAACAATCTTAGAAAACTTTAATTTAGAACAAAATGAAGAACTAATTGGTAGTTCAATTAAAGAATTATTAAAGTAAATAAAACTGTTTAGAGTAAAATCTAAACAGTTTTTAATTTATAAAAAATTGAAATATAGAAATTAGCCACAAAATAGCCTTTTTAAGCAACTTTTTAATATTGAACGCTCAATTATTCAAGAAAATCAAAAAGTGGCTTAAAACGCTTTATTTAGGGAAATAAAGATATTCTCGCTTTTTATTATTAACATTTAGTATAAAATTAGTAGATTTTAAAATTTTTAATTTTTACAATTAGTTAATAATTAGTAGTTAACTAGTAGTTAAAAAGTAATAAAATGAAATTAATTGTGGATAACTTCCTTTATAAAGTTCTCTTTACTACGTAAAGAAAAATCAAAATAAATGTGGAAAACTACCATTCAATCGTTATTTTTTCAATTTTAGTTTACATAATATATATTATACGAAGTAGATTTTTATATTGAAAATATGTCAAATTTAGTAAAAAAAACAATGTAATTTATGATTACATTGCTCTATTTTACTATTTTAGTAGTGATTCTACATTTATTTTTGGACAATCCTTAAATAAGTTATCAAAATCAAAATGATTTCTTGTTTCTTCCGTAAATACATGAACGATTATATCATTAGCATCAACTATCATCCAACCTGAATCTCCAGTACCTTCAATATGATGAATGTGTTCATGTAATTTTTCTACAGCTTCTTCTACAGCACTAGCTAAAGCATTTAATTGACGAGGATTAGATCCATTAGCAATAACATAATAATCAAACATAGGAATTTTATTAGAAATATCAATAACAGATATTTGTTCTGCTTTTTTATCATCTAATGATTTAATAATTAATTTTAATTTACTTTCACTCATATTTTTAATCCTTTATGTAATAGTTATAACAATCTTCTGTCAATCTATTTTTTTCTAATTTATTACTCTCTTCTAGATATTCTTTATTAGCTTTTAAAACTTCTACAAAACCTTTTTTATAGTTCTTTAAGCAAGCATTTATTAATGAAGATGAATCATAGCCTCTTAAAGGATCAATTTTATCTGCTGAATAAATAATTTTTCCTATTGGACTCATTGAAGATTTTCCAGTTGCGTGAAAACAAATGCTTTCAAGTATTTCATTATCTTCAATATTAAATTGCTCACGAGCTACTATTACACCAATAAATTGATGCCAAGACCATCTAGGCATATCTAGGAAATCACTATAATATTTTTCTAATAATTCATATGATTTATTATCATCAATATTTTTACCAACATCGTGAAATAAACCCGCATAAAATGCTAAGTTGTAATTTTTATGATTTGCTTTAGCAATATCTCGTGATAATCTAGCAACGGAAATAGAATGTGCAAATCTTTTAGGAGATAATAATTTTTTTAAATCTTTTAAATAATAAAGTCCATTATCACACATATAATCAAATACATTATCATCTAGTTCACAATTTTCAATACGACGAACAGAAGTACTTGAAATATTTATTTTTTCACCTTCAATTTTTATAACATTATATTTCTTAATATTTTCTTTATTCTCTTTATCTGTTTCACGATTATAATATACAAATTGAACAAGTGTTGCTAATTCATCTATTTGAGCCCATCTATCAAGTTGAGCAACTTGATCACTTCCAATCAACCAATAGTATTTTACATCCTCATTTCTTTTTTTAGATTCTTCAACAAAATGACGAGCTGTAATGATTGAATAATCAAAATCGCTATTATTATCAATTTCAAAAGTTGAATATGAAAATCCTTCATAATCTTTAATAGCTATTTTTAACATATTTAATCTATCTATTGTATTGACGGTAGGTGTTTTCCATCTTGGGTTTTTTGACAAGATAAAAACAACTTCATCAGCTTGTAATTGTTTTTTTGCTGCTAAAGCAATCTTTATATGTCCTTGATGAATAGGATCAAATGTTCCACCAAATAAAATAACTTTTTTCATACTACTTAACTAATTTAATATGGTCAGCTTTTTTTAAGTTTTGACGATATAAAACTATTACTCTTCCTATTGTTTGTACTACAGTTGAATTAGTTGCTGCACTAATATCTAATGCAACTTGTAAAAGTGGTGATTCAACTGTTTTTAAAACACTAATTTTAATCAATTCATGAGCAGTGAGTGCTTTATTAATAGTTTCTATTAAATTATCAGAAATTTCATTCTTTCCAATTTGAATTTGAGCATCTATTGTATTAGCTAAAGCTCTTAATTGTCTTTTTTGTTTACCTGTTAATGTTGTCATTTTAATACCTCATATTTTTGCATCGCAAATGTAAACTGATACATTGTTTGGTGCATGTACTACTAATTTTTGTCCATTTCCTTGTGCTGAAATCCAACCATATCCAGAAATACCAACATCATATTTTTTACCTGGTTGTAAAACAAAAGAATGTTCTACTAAATCGTAATGAGATTTAATAGTTGAAGAAACTGGTTTTATTTGTTTAGTTCTAACAAATGTATCAAATACATCCTGTGCACGTGACATACGTGAACGAGAAATTTGAACCATATTAGAAGCATAAACTGTAAAATTACTTCTAGGACCCTCAACAAAATCAATATAAGCTAGTCCACCTAAAAGTAAAGATTGTTTACTTTCTAATTGATATGTTTTTGGTTTAACTTCAGTTTTTGGTGTTATCAAATTAATAACGTTTTTATCAACAGCATTTAACATTGAGTTATATACAGTTAACCCAGGAGTATCATAAATGTAAGATACATCGTCAATTGGAATTTCAATAACATTAATAGTTGTTCCTGGATATGGTGATGTAGTGATAAAATTTGATGTTTCATTAGAATAATTTTTTAGTAATGTATTAATTAATGATGATTTACCAGCTGATGCAGAACCAACAAAATATACATTACCATTATTTCTTAAAGACATTAATGCTTGCATAAAACTATCAATGTTATAGTTTTTATTTGCTGAAGTTACACCTATATCAATGACATTAATATTTGCATCTTCTGCTCTTTTTAAAACATAAGCTTTGAGTTTTTCATCATCAACTGATCTTGGAAGAATATCTCTTTTATTAGCAACTAGTATAACATCCATATTAGCTAATCTTTCATTAATTTCAGGAATAAAACTTGCTTCAAAAGAAAACAAATCAAGAACATAGACAATAATCGCATTTTCTTCTTTAGCTTTATCAAGAATTTTCAAGAATCCTTCTTTATCAAAAATTTCACTATTTTTATCTTCAGCATAATGTTGAATTTTAAAGCATCTTTGACACAAGATTGGTCCGTTATTAGCTAAAACATTTTGAGGTACATAACCTCTTTCATGAGGATTTTCTGTTTGAAGACGAACACCACATCCAAAGCAATATTGGTGTTGACCTAGTTCTTCTTCAACTTCAAGTTCTACTTCGGTTTTTACTTTTTCAGTCATATTAATAATTCCTCCAATCATTTAATAAATTTTTCGTTTTTAATCTTTTTCTTACTGGTTTATCAAACATACGATTAAATCTTGTTTGCCATTGATCTTCTTGTACTATTGGTTCAGTGAGCATTGTTTTTATATGAGCACCATTTCCTGACTTTATATCAGTCATAAGTTGGTCCCCTACCATAATTACTTCTTCAGCTTTTATTTTATTTGATGCCATATATTTTCTAATTTTAGAAGGAAATGGTTTACCAGCTTTTGATAAATATCTAACTCCTAATGCATCTGCATATTGTGAAACACGTGGTCCTTTATTATTTGAGATAATGATAAGTTCAATATCATTTTCTATAAGCAATTTCTTTAATGCAATGACTTTATCTGTAGGTTCTTTTTGTTTAAAAGAATCAAGTGTATTATCTAAATCTGTAAATAAATAATGAATGTTATTTTTCTTAAAAAACAATATATCAACTTCAAATAAGGATTTTGCATAATATGTCGGTATAACTAGTTTATTCATATTACAATTCTCCTTCACATATATTTTACATAATATTGATTGCTTTATAAACAAATAATTAATTTTTTTATTAGCTTTTACATGTCTAATTAAAATAATTATTAAATATATTATAAAGAGGATACCTTATGCTATTCGAGCAAATATTTTTAAATATTAAAATTTATTTAGGATACATTCAAAATAATATTTTCCCTCCTCGTTTAACTGAAGAAGAGGAAGAAAAATATATTAAACAATTAATGGATAAAACCACTCATGATGAGGCACGAAATATTCTTATTGAACGTAATTTACGTTTAGTTGCCCATATTGCAAAAAAATATGAAAATATGGACGAGTTAAATGAAGATATCATTTCCATAGGAATTATAGGTTTAATAAAAGCCATTGATACGTTTTCATTAGACAAAAGTGTAAAGCTAGCTACTTACGCTGCTAGATGTATTGAAAATGAAATTTTAATGGTTATAAGATTAAATAAGAAAGCACCTTACACAGTTTCTTTACTTGATACTATCGGTTCAGATAAAGATGGAAGTGAAATAACTATTCAAGATGTATATGCAAGTGATGATGAAGATATTAAAAACTATTTAAATAAGCAATATGATATTAAGAAACTTAAACAATATTTTGAAGTACTAGATGATCGTGAAATGCAAATAATAACATTAAGGTATGGTTTAAATAATTCAAGTGAATTAACTCAACAAGAAATTGCTGATACATATAATATTTCTAGATCATATGTTTCTCGTATCGAAAAAAGAGCTTTAATAAAATTACTTCAAGAATTTAAAAAACAGTGTAAAAAATAAAAAGAATTATATATAATAATGTCAGGTGATATATATGGCTAAAAAAACAACAAAAAAATGTCCTTCATGTAAAAGTATGATTGATGTAAATGAAAAAACATGTCCTTATTGTTTCCATCAATTTGAAGAAAATGCTAATAGAGTTCATTTAAGTAATGATAATCAAGAAGCAAAACAAAGTTCAGGTAATGAATCCAATTTTAGAAATGAAAAAAGTACTTTGCTTTCTATTGATGAAAAAGTAGAACCTAAACAAGAATCAGTACTCTATTGTACCGTTTGTGGTAGCAAATTATCATATAACGATGCCTATTGTAATAATTGTGGTGCTCCTAATAAACTTTATGGTACTCAAGAAGTAGCAAATAACAATGCTAGATTTGCAAAAAATAGTGATGGTTCTAGATCTTTTAAAGATGCTACAGGTATGGCTTCTATTGCAACATCTGGAAGAAAACAAATGGATCTAACACTCTTAGCTGGTTTAGGATTATTTTTATCAATTTTTGTTCCAATTTTTGGTCTTATTATGAGCATTTCAGCTTTACAATCTAGTAAGAAAGTTTATGCTGATAATCCTACTATGCGAGTTCGTATTACTATATTATCGATTTGTGGCATTATTTTCTCAGTTTCATTCTGGATTTATTCAACGTACATTAATTTAACTACTGACCCTGAAACTGAAACAATATTATTACGATCATTGCTATAAAAATAAGTAAAAAAGCCAAAATTAAACTCTAAATTAAAAGTGTCTCTTAATTCAATTAGAGACACTTACTATTTAGAGTTTTTTATTTAATCACCCATATCATCGAAGATAGAGCTTTGTTTTAAATCTGATGAATTGTCATTATCTTCATCTAATGAATTTAAATCATTTCCTTTTTGTTGAATAGGAGCTTCATCAATATGAGATTCAAAAGTATCGTTAACAACAATTAAATTATCACCATAAACAAATTCAATTTTTGTTTTGTCAGGCAAACTATCAATATTTTGTTTAACATATTTATCGATAGGTGTGATATGTGTTTCTTCAACAGTAAATTTAAATTCTTCTTTATTATCTAATAATGCCAATACATCATATGGATCATAATTTTTAGGTGCTTTTGCAGCATAAACTAAATTATGAACATCGGATTTAAAACATTTAAAGAAGTATTGCATTTTAGCTAACCGAGTAGTTTTTGTTGCATAACTATAGTCAGCAAAACGATAACAACCTTGATCAGTTAATAAGAATACTCTTCCTTTTTCATCAGCTTCATATTTTAACATATTAACTACGTATCCAAGCTTATTATTAGGAATTGACTTAACACCACTTGCTTTAATTCCAATTGGCGTAATGTCATTTTCATTAAATAATGCTACTCCACCACCGGATGTTAAGATTAATAAATCACTATTACCAGAAGTAACTTGAACATCAACGACATAATCATCATGCAATAATTTTGTACAAGCAATTGGTTTAGTATAACGCTGTAGTTCAAATAAATTTAATTTACTACGTTTAATTTGTCCATTATGTGTAACTAATTCAATAAATAAATCATCACGGAATTTATCTAGTGTGATAGCTTTAATAATTTTTTCTTCAGCTGGTAAAGATACAATTAGATTGATGTGTTTTCCTTCATCTTTCCATCTAGTTTCTGTAATCTCATGAACAGGTACCATACAATAATTACCTAAATTAGTAAATAAGAGTAAGTTATCTGTCGTTAAACATTGAGCTTTACCAATTAATAAATCTCCATCTTTTAAGCCAGGCAAACAACCTTCACCTGCCTTATATGATTTTAATGTTGAACGTTTAATATACCCATCTCTAGTTACAGCAATCATTACTTCTTCTTTAGAAATTAAGTCACGTTTATCAATAACTTTAGCGACGACTTTTTCTTCAATACTTGTTTTACGATCACTGTTATATTTAGTGATGATTTCTTTTAAATCACGAATAATTAGACGATCTAATTTTGTTTTATCATCAAGTATTTCATTTAAATCTTTAATATTTTCCTCAAGAGTTTCTTTTTCATTAACAAAGATTGAAATATCTGTGTTTGATAATTTGTAAAGTTGTAAAGTGACTATTGCTTCAGATTGTGGTTCAGTAAAACCAAATTTGTTTTGAATATTAATTTTAGAATCAGCTTTATCTTTTGAAGCACGTATAACTTCAACAACTTGGTCAACTATAGAAATAGCTTTAATTAAGCCCTCTACAATATGCAAACGAGTTTTATATTTTTCTAAATCGAATTTAGAACGACGAGTAATAACTTCTTCTTGATGTGCAATATAAGCATCAAGGTATTCGATTAAAGAAAATGTTTTTGGTCGGTTATCAACAATAGCAACCATATTAGCTGAGTAACTTGATTTTAAAGAAGTCTTATTCATTAAATATGTAAGAATAACTTCTTCATTACTCTCTTTTTTGATATCGATAGCAACACGAAGACCTTCTCTATCTGATTCATCTCTAATTTCTAAAATGCCATCAATTACTTTGTCATGTCTTAGTTTATCAATTTCATAAACTAAATTCTTTTTAATAACACCGTAGGGAATTTCAGTTACAATAATTTGATTGAAATTTTTATTAGAGTAATCAAAGTGAGTTTTTGAAGCTACTTCAATACGGCCTTGGCCTTTTTCATAGATTGCTCTTAAACCATCATCCTTGTATATAATTCCTCCTGTTGGAAAATCAGGACCTTTTACAATTTCTAATAATTCATCAATTGAGCATCTTTTATGTTGTAGACGATAAATAACAGCCTCACAAACTTCTTTTAAGTTGTGTGGTGGAATATTTGTTGCAACAGCAACAGCAATACCTTCTGTTCCATTAACTAAAAGGTTAGGAAATCTAGCAGGTAAAACAATAGGTTCGAGTTGAGTGTCATCAAAAGTTAATTTCATGTCGACTGTATCTTTTTCTAAATCTTTAATTAATTCCTCAGCTGCTGGACTTAATCTTGCTTCAGTATAACGATAAGCAGCTGGGTTATCACCATCAATAGAACCATTATTTCCTTGGAAGTCAATTAAAGGTAATCTAACTTTCCAATCTTGAGACATACGTGCTAAAGCATTATAAATAGATGAATCACCATGGGGATGGAATTTACCCATAACAGCACCAACAGTATGTGCACATTTTCTTGTAGGATGTGAAGAGGTATTTTTATCAAGAAACATTGAATATAAGACACGTCTTTGAACAGGTTTTAATCCATCACGAACATCAGGGATAGCACGATCTTGAATAACATATTTAGCATAAACTGCATAGCGATCCCCCATGATTTCTTCTAATGGTTGTTCTTCAATATATTCATTTGAACTATCAAAAAGTAATATTTGATTCTTTTTACTATTGCTTGCCATTACTTTTTAATCTCCTTTATTAAAAAATCATCTTTTTCAGAAAAGTCAACATTTTCTTCTATCCATTGTTTACGTAGGGTCGTGTCTTTACCCATTAAAACATTAATTCTTTTTTCTGCTAATAAAGGATCTTCAATATTAACTTTAATTAATGTTCTCGTTTGTGGATTCATAGTTGTTTCCCATAATTGGTCACTATTCATTTCACCAAGACCTTTGTATCGTGAAATACGATATCCAGGACCAATTTTTCTTTTTGCTTCTTCTAAACCTTCATCATCCCAAGCATAAGTATTAATTTCTTTATTGTTTTTATCATACTTATATACTTTATAAAGAGGTGGAACTGCTACGTAAATATAACCATTTGTTACAAGTGGTCTCATATAGTGGCAGAAGAAAGTTAATAATAATGTTTGAATGTGAGCACCATCAGTATCAGCATCGGTCATGATAATAATTTTTCCATAATGAGAATCCTCAATATCAAAATTTTGGCCTACACCAGCACCAATAGTATTAATTAATGTTGCAAATTCTTCATTTTTTAACATTTTATCCATTGTAATACCATCAGTATTTAATGGTTTACCTCTTAAAGGTAAAATAGCTTGATAAATTCTATTACGTCCAGTTCTTGCTGTACCACCCGCAGAATCACCCTCAACGATAAATAATTCATTTTTTCTATAATCTTTAGATTGTGCAGGTGTTAATTTATCAGATAAAATAATTTCTTGTTTCTTTTTACTTTTATTAGAACGAGCTTCTTCACGAGCTTTTCGAGCTGCTTCACGAGCAATTTGAGAATCAATACATTTCTTAATTAAGACAACAGCGAACTCTCTATTTTCTTCCAAGAAATAACTCATCTTGTTGAAAATAAAATTTTCTACACAAGACTTTGCTTCAGGTGTACCTAATTTTCCTTTTGTTTGACCTTCAAATTCGAGTTTAGCTTCTGGAACTTTTAAAGAGATAATAGCTGTTAGGCCTTCTCTAATATCGCTACCTTCAAGTTTTATTTTTCCTTTTAATAACGAATTCTTTTCAGCAAAATCATTAACAGCACGTGTAAAACCTGATCTAAATCCAGTTTCATGAGTTCCACCATCACGTGTTCTTAAATTATTGACATATGAATAGACAGTCTCTCCATAGTCTTCTTTACAATATTGAAAAGCAATTTCCATTTTAATATCATTTGAATTGTCTTCAAATGCAACAATTTGACTCATAGGAACTTTATTTTGATTCAATAAAGAAATATATTCTGACATTCCATTTTCATAGTGAAATGTTGCATCTAATCCATTTTTCTCATCTTTTAATGTAAAAGTTACATTTTTTAATAAGAAAGCTGATTCTTGTAAATGATTATAAATAACATCCCATTTAAATTCTGTTGTTGAAAAAATCTTTGGATCTGGTTTAAATCTAACAGTTGTTCCATGTCTAGTGGTTGTTCCTATCTTTTCTTGAGGAATTGTAATTTTACCACCATTTTCAAAACGAATATGAGTAATTTCTCTATTACGATAAACAGTTACGTCTAAGTAACTACTTAATGCATTAACGACTGCCGCACCAACACCGTGTAAACCACCTGCACTTTGATAAGCGCCACTTCCAAATTTACCTCCTGCGTGTAATGTTGCATAAACTAATTCGAGACCTGATTTATTGTATTTTTTATTTATATCAGTTGGTGCTCCACGTCCTTCATCACTGACAGAAATGGAGCCATCTTTATGAATAGTCACACTTATTTTATCACCAAAACCGGCCATAGCCTCATCGACACTATTATCAACGATTTCCCAAATTAAATGATGTAAACCAGTACTATTTGTAGAACCAATGTACATACCAGGACGTTTTCTAACAGCAGTAAGACCTTCTAAAACGTTAAGTTCATTAGCACTATAAGTGGCTTGTTTCGTTTCATTTGCCATTTATAAAAGCCTCCTTTTTAACTTTTCAATCTCAAATATTATATCAAAAAAGTGATTTATTTACTAGTCATACATAAATAATTATAGTAGAATAAATTCATATTTATGGGAGGTAATTAATATTATGAAATTCTTAATATTATTCGCTGTTCTAATTATTGGTTATTTATTTGGAAGTATTCCTTGTGGAGTTATAGTTTCAAAAATATTTTTTCACTATGATATAAGAGATTTTGGTTCTCATAATTCTGGTGGTACTAATGCTGGTCGAGTTATGGGTAAAAAATTTGGTTTACTTGTAATAGTTTTAGATATGGTTAAATTATTTATTCCATATTTTACCGTTTGGTTATTATTTACAAAAACAAGTTTAGTCAATTATTCAATCAATGATATGCCAGAAATTTATTACTATGGTTGTGCTTTATCTACATTAATTGGACATTGTTGGCCTATATTTGCTGGGTTTAAAGGCGGTAAGGCTGTTTCTTGTACTGCTGCTACCATTATCTCAACCTCATGGATTTGTGTATTAGGAGCAGGATTGAGTTTTATAACAACATTAAAATGTAGTAAGTTTGTTAGTTTATCTTCTATAATTGGATCTTCTGTAGCTACTATTCTTTCATTTTTAGTATTTGTACCTGAAATTAATGAATATATAACTTATCCTGGTATGGCAAATAATTATACTTTCCCAATTTTAATGACTCTTGAAACAATAATTCTTATCATCCGTCATAAGGATAATATTAAAAGAATCGCAAAACACGAAGAATCAAAAATTTCTTGGTTGAAGTAAATAATTAGTAGAAAATTAGTAATTATTAAGTAAATAAAAACATTCCTAATGGAATGTTTTTATTTTTACATATTTTTATTCATGTTATTAATTACTTGACGAACTTGAGCTTCACTTGGTTTACGTCCCATTGATAAGAACATTGCTCTAATCATTTTTTCATTAATTGGTGGATTTTTCTTTAGTTCTTTTTTAAAAACTGATCTAGCGATGAAAAATCCTGCAACACCACCTAATATTAAAACACCGATTAAACTAAAAATAAATGCTGTAACTGTAATATCCATTGATGCTGCTAAAACTGTTAATAGTTGCATTAATCTCACCTCAATTGTTAATACTATACTATTTTAACCTTTTTTACAAGGTTTAGTCTTATTGTGTTTTACATTAAATTGATTTTGTCTATTAATAATTATACAAATTTGACATAAACATATTTGCTTGGAAATATTGAATCTACTAAGTCCATAATATTTACTATTTCAGTTTTTGTTTTTGTGCTAGATTTAACAAATACATATATTGAATCATCTTTAATTTCTATAAAGCAAGATGGATGTCCATCTCCTAGAATTAGATTACGAATTTCATTTTCTTTGTGTCTTTTTGTTTCTAATTGAGAAATAGTTTCTAATGCTGCAACTTTTTCTTCTTGAGTATATGTTGATTCACATAATATTTTGTAATTTTCCTCAAATAATAAATCGTAATTATTATCTTGTTCAGCTGATAAAGAAGCAAAATATGCATCATCAGTTGTTGTTGTGATTGAAGAAACACTTTTACTATTAGTTGTTGGTACGTTTTCAAATGGTAGCATTACATAATATACTGATAATACTAATACTAGTGATAACATAGATAAAAAAGCAACAAGTTGTTTATTCATTACTATGCCTCCTAAAAGTATATATGTTTTTGTTTAATAATTTAGTACCTAAAAATAAAAAATAAGCATATTTGAAATACAAATATGCTTTTGATTTTATTACTCTCTGCCGTCGTATTCACCAGTATCAGTTCTTACGATGATAACAGATCCTTCTGAAATGAATAAAGGTACTTTAACTTTGTATCCAGTTTCAGTTGTACATTCTTTCATTGCTTTATTTACTGTATCACCTTTAACTGCAGGTTCACATTCTGTAACTTCTAGAGATACTGTAATAGGTAAGTTAACACCTAAAACTTCTTGTCCTAAAAATACGATAGTAACTTCTTCATTTCCTTTTAAGAAATTCTTTTCCCATTCTAAACGAGATTCAGGAATTTCAACTTGATCAAATGTTTCATTGTCCATAAAAACTAATGAAGTTCCATCACTATAAAGATATTGCATTTTTTTCTTATCTAAGTGAGCTAATTCAACTTTATCACCACCGATAAAGGATAATTCCAAAACACCACCAGTTCTTAAGTTTTTAGCTTTGACTTTAACTTTCATTTTAGCCATAGCAGTTTTGTTAAGAGCAATATCAAGACATGTAAAGATGTTGCCTTCATATTCGAATGTGTTACCAGGTCTTAATTCTGTAATGTTAATCATATATACATCTCCTATTCGTACTTTATTATTTTAGCAAATTGGAAAATAATATGGAATAAAAAAATGTATCAAAAACTATAATATTGATACAAAATAGTGCTATTTGACTTGTTGGATTAAATAATTCATATGAACTATTAGTGATTTTGAGAATTAAATTAATTATTAAATAAGTAATCATTGCTGTTAAATAAATCTCTTTTTTTGTTTTAAATAAATAACAAAATTTTTTAGTAATAAGTCCTAATAAGAAAAAAAATATAGTTGAAATTATTAAGAATAGTATAAAAGCTGAAAATGAATTAAATTTATTTAAATTAAATAATCTATAAATATCAATTGGAAAAAAGTCTAAATAAAATAAAACTTCAAAAAGTATGAAAAATATTAATGTCACATATATAGCTAAAGCTAATAAATAACTTTTCTTCATTAAATCACCAATTTTATTATGGCTTTTTTCAAAAAAAAAATAAGGTAACCCTTATTTCTTTTCTTTGTGTACAGTTTTTTTATTGCACTTTTTGCAGTACTTTTTAATTTCCATTCTATCTGGATGATTACGTTTGTTTTTTGTACCAATGTAATTTTCATTTCCACATTCTGTGCAACGGAATATAATATCATCACGCATAACCTTGACACCTCCGAAATGTTTACGCGTAAATATATTAACATACGAAAGAATTTATTGCTATAATTTTTTAAAATTTAATATATTTCTCGCAAAAATTATTGAACATGTTATAATTTTTCAAACGGAGGTCATCACATATGATTAAAAAAATCTTTTTTGATTTAGATGGTACATTATTAAATATGAATCTAGATTTATTTATAAAATTATACATATCAGGAATTGCTAAATTTTTAGCAAATAAAAAGGTGGATAACGCCGAACAAATTTCAATGGCAATTCTTAATTCATCACTTAAAATGGTAGAAAACGATGGGACTAGAACTAACGAAGAATTGTTTTGGGATGTATTTGAAAAATCTACAGGAATAAAAAAGGACAATATAGAGCCTATCATGGTCGAGTTTTATGAAAAATACTTTATAGAAGTTTCGCCTTCTATTTCTGAAAATTCAAATATGGTAAAAGCAATTAATACTTTATATAAGAAAGGATATAAATTATACTTAACTACTAATCCATTATTCCCTCTTGTTGCTACTCTTGCACGCATGTCGTGGGCTAATGTTGATAGTAACAAATTTGAATTTATTACTTGTTTTACAGATTGTCATTATTCAAAACCAAACCCTTTATTTTTCGAAGAGATAGTAAAGAGATTTAATATTAATAAAGACGAAGTTCTTGTCGTTGGTAATGATGCTAAAGAAGATTTATGTTGTAAAAAAGTTGAACTTTTAAATACATACTTAATCACTGATAATTTATTACATGCAGAAGAAAAAGAGGAAGCAAAGTATCTTTCTTCCTCAAAAGAATTTTTAGAATTTGTTCTTAAATTACCTGATATTAATTAATCTATTAGTTAATTATTCGTTATTAAGACTATTTAAATAAGTAGCTAAATTTTCAATGGAATGCAGCCTTGATAATAGTTTATATTGATAATCTATATCATCTTTTATATTAATATTTGTTTTATATTCAGGTATAAAAAGAAAAGCTAAGAGCCAATCAATTTCATATTGTTCAAGAGGATGTATTCCAATATATTCCTTGAACAATTTTTTAATATCAATTCGAGAAATATATGCTTCATTAAATATACTTATTAAATCATATATACATGGTGCAATAACCATTTTATCTAATGATATGATTTTTTGATATTTAACATTTATATGTTCATAATCGAAATTTTGATAAGTTAAAGAAAGATTTATTGATTCTTTTTTATTCCATACTTCATCTAAAGATTCAATTCGTCTAGCTGATTCTTTTAATGCGTTCATTAAAAGATTATAATTCATTAAAAAATACCAATCAGATGGTGAAAAGAAATCTTGTCTTTCTACTCTTTCAATTCTAGCTTGTAATTCATTTTTATACTTATATATATTTTTTTCTAAATAGTTAAGAGATTCATCAAAAAATCCATCACTTACATTTACTCCATAATCTGATAATTTGTGTAATGAAGCTATAGATTTAACATAAAAATGTAGCCTAATATCTTTATTTATTTGTGACTCATCTTTAATATAAGGTGTAACTGTAAAAAATAATTCTTTATATTTTTCAATAAATCTATTATTAACTGATTTTATAGGTATAAGAAATATTTGATCATTTAGCATATATAATCTTGAAAAGATATTTTCTTGTCTTGCATCATCAACATATTTCAATATATATTCACCATTATTAGAGACAATTTTATAAGTCTTATTCGTATATTTAATAAATGTTTCAATTTCAAGATTATATAATTTTTCTAAATATTCGATCATTTTGGAATTCTAACAAGCATACCTTCTCTTAGTTCCATATTATTGTTTAATGACATTAGTTTTTGTTCATTACAATTATATTTTAAAGCAATAGATGAATATGTATCACCTTCACGAACTCTATAAAATGTTGCAAAAATTGAATATCCTTCTTCTACTAACATATTGTCTTTGTTAGGTTCTTTAACTACATTAATCATTGATTCTTCACGTGTCATTTCTATATTATTATCTATTTTTTCTAAAGGCTCATCTATTACTTCTTCAAGTATAATTGGTTCAATTGTTTCTTCTTCCATAATATTAATACTTTCAACTGTTTCATTTTGATCATTATCATTCAATTCATTTTTATTTTCACAACTGCACTTTCTATTATCTATTTTTGAATCTTCAGTGGATTCATTGTTTTCTTGATTAATTCTTGTTTGACTTTCTTCTATTTCTACGCTTTCATTTTTCTTAGATTCATCATCTGAAATTGTTGAAATCACTTCAACATCTTTACGACTAAATAATTCTTCAAGTTCACTAATTTCATCACTTGAAAGTTCTCCTCTTAAAGGCTCAATTTTCTTATTTACCATGTCATTGGTTAAATTTTCTTCTGTATCCATTTGGCTTTCTCCCCCTTCATCTAAAACACAAGAAATATGTAATATAAGATAATTATCATCATAATCGTAAGAATAATTATCAATTCTTAACTGCCTTGTTGTGCTTCGAAATTCATTGTTTTTAAGTAAAATGTCAATTTCTAATTCATCATTTAAGGATCTTGTTGAATTATCTTTTAATTCACAATCCATATCAATAAGAATTTTGCCTTGAATTCTGAAATTTTCATCTAAATTTAAATAATTTAGCTTATTATTAAACTTAAGATTTTTGACTTTATTTATTGGGAATGATAAAGGTACTTTTTTATCAAAATTATAGTGTGGAATAAAAAAACCTCCTATAAAAGTATATAGAAGGTTTTAAAATATTATTCTTTATTTAATAAAATTTGCAATCGATTTTTTTAGTTCAATTAAAGACGCTTGGTTTTTAATGCTTGTTAATAAAGTATTTGATTTATCTTTAATACCAAATGCGTCAGTTAAATTCTTTTGAATTTTTGCTTTTTCTGACTGATTTAATTTATCACATTTTGTCATGACAATGATAAATGGAATTTTATTATCAGTTAGGAATCGATAAAAATCAACATCATCTTCATTAGGAATTCTACGCGAATCTAATAAATAGACAACTACTGCTAAATTGTTATTAGAAGAAAAATAATCTTCCATCATTTCACCAAATAATAATGTATGACTTTGTCCAGCGGCATTATAACCATATCCAGGAGCATCAACAAGATAACATTGATTATTTACATTAAAATAATTTAGTAATCTAGTATGACCTGGTTTAGAAGAAGTAAAAGCTAAGGATTTATTTTCACATAATGCGTTAATTAAGGAACTTTTACCAACATTAGATTTACCAATAAAGATGATTTCTGGCATTGGCTCTAAGTTAGCTTGAGTTCTATTAGGGCAAGATTTAATGAATTTAGTTTTACGAAATTCAATCATTTTTAGTCTCTAAGAGCAATTTTAACTGCATCATCAACGAATGTCATAAATTGAATATCTAAATTTTCTTTTACTTCTTTTGGTAAATCTTCAACATTTTTACGATTTTCTTCAGGAATAATAACTGTTTTAATTCCACTACGAGTAGCAGCTAAAGTTTTTTCTCTTAAGCCACCAATAGCTAATGCTTTTCCTCTTAATGTAACTTCACCAGTCATTGCGACATTTGCATTTACTTTTCTTCCTGATAAAGAAGAAATAATAGCTAAAGTAATTGCAACACCTGCAGAAGGACCATCTTTAGGAACTGCTCCTTCAGGGAAGTGAATATGGACGTCATTTTCCATAAATAGTTTTGAATCAATTTTATATTTATCAGCGTTAGCTTTTACATAGTCAAAAGCAATGGATGAAGATTCTTTCATAACATCACCAAGACTACCAGTTAAAACTAATCCACCTTTTCCTTTGAAATGTGTTACTTCAATTGGTAAAATATCACCACCAAATTGAGTATAAGCTAAACCAGTAACTACACCAATTTGATCTTCTTTCTCTTTAACTGAATCATCAAATTTTTCCATACCTAGATATTCACGTGCTTTAGCAGTGTCGACTTTAATTTTTTTGATTTCGCTATCTTTTAATAGTTCAACAACTGCCTTACGTACACATGAACCAATTTTACGTTCTAATTCACGAACACCAGCTTCTCGTGTATATCTTTGTATAATGAATAAAATAGCATCTTTAGTAAATGAAATTTGGTTCTTTTTTAAACCGTTTATTTCGACTTGTTTTGGTACTAAATGCTCTACAGCAATATGATATTTTTCAATTTCAGTGTAACTATTGACTTCAATTAATTCTAATCTATCACGTAATGGTCCAGGAACATTTTCAATTTGATTAGCAGTAGCGATAAATAATACATTACTTAAATCATAAGGTTCCTCTAAGAAATTATCATTAAAGGCATAATTTTGTTCAGGGTCAAGAACTTCTAATAATGCACTTGCAGGATCTCCTTTATATGAAGAACTTAATTTATCTACTTCATCTAGTAAAAATACAGGGTTTGTAACTCCACTTTTACGCATTCCAGAAATAATTCTTCCTGGCATAGATCCAACATATGTACGACGATGGCCTCTTATTTCGCTTTCATCAGATATACCACCTAATGATACTTTAAAATATTTACGTCCTAAAGCACGAGCAATGGATCTACCTAATGAAGTCTTACCACAACCTGGTGGACCGTAAAAACATAAAATAGGAGCTTTTAATGAATTTGTCATTTTCTTAACAGCTAAATATTCTACAATACGTTTTTTTGGTTCTTCAAGACCATAGTGATCTTCATCAAGAATCTTTTGAACGTTATTTAAATCATCGTTATCTTCAGTTTTATTAAACCATGGGGTTTCTAGAAGCCATTCGACATAGTTTAAGATTAATGATGCTTCTAAAGATGCAGCAGGCATCATTTCAAAACGCTTTAATTCTGATTTTACTTTTGCTTTAATAAAATCTGGGTAAGGTTGAGACTCAACTCTTTTACGAATGTTATCAACAGATTTTTCATCATTAGGGTCTTCACCTAATTCTGTTTTAATAGCACGCATTTTTTCGCGTAAATAATATTCTTTTTGATTTTTTTCAGCATTATTACGAACTTCGTTATCGAGTTTTTTCTCAATAGCTTCCATTTGAACTGTTTCTTCTAAAAATGTTAATACTTTTTTTAGACGTTCATTAATGTTTAATTCTTCAAGTAATAATTGCTTTCTTTCATATGGAATTGGTAAATAAGTTGATAAAGCATTTGCTAGTTCAGGTGATGAAATGCCTTTTGCAAGTGTATTAATAAAAGATTTTGGAAAATAAGAAGTTAAATCAGGAGCTTTTTCAATTTTCTGAATAATTTTTCTAACAATTGCTTGCTCTTCTAATTTTTCTCCTAAAACTTCAACTAGTGGTTCACCTTCACATACATAATAACTGTCATCTTTTTTATAGATATTTACAATTTTAAAAATTGACATTGGTTCAATTCTTATTCTAATGAAACCTTTTTGTTCATTTACATTACGAATACGACATAATGTACCAATTTTATAGATATCATTATTTACATCAGGATCATCAATTTCAGGGCTTCTTTGTGAAACTAGATAAATAAGTCCATCATGATTTTCTCTAGAAGCTTCAATAGCTGCAACAGACATTGGTCTAGCTGCATCCACGGTGCTTAGATGACCAGGAAATAAAACGACACCACGTGTAATTAATACAGGAAAAATATCTTTTGGCATGTTCTCACTCATTTTCAATTACCTCCTTTTTTAATATATAATGTAGAAAAAATGGCTTACGCCATTTTTACTACTCGTTATTTGCTAATAAGAAATCAATAATTTTTCTTTGATGAATATCAGATGCTAATTGTTGAGATTGAGGTCCTAAAATTTCTTTTACTTTTGCAACGTCCATTCCATATTGATCAGCAATCTTTTGATATTCAGCATCTAAATCTTTTGGTTCAACTTTAATATCCTCTAATTTAGAAATTTCAGAAATTACTAAGAAGTTCTTTAAGTTAAGTTCAGCTTGTGCGTGCATTGATTTAACTGTATCTTCTTCTTTTTGTCCTGTAATTTGATAATATTGTTCAATTGTTAAACCATTTTGCTCAACTTGTTTTTTGAAGTTTTCTTTCATGCTTTCAACTTCTTTTTCAATAATTTTTTCACCAATTGCAATAGTTGAAGCTTCGCGAATTTGCTTTAAAATTTCTTCAATTTGAGCGTTTCTTGCTTGATTTTCTTTTCTTGTTTTAACATCTGCTGATACTTTATTTGTTAAGTCTTCAACAGTTTTAACACCTTCGTAGTTTAATTCAGCGACTAAATCTTCATTTAATTCAGGTACTTTCTTTTCTTTAACTTCATTAACTGTTACTTTGAATGTTGCTTCTTTTCCAGCTAATTCAGGAACATATTGAGTAGGGAAAGTAACTACTACATCTTTAGAATCTCCTGCTTTAGTACCAACTAATTGATCTTCGAATCCTGGAACGAATTGATTTGATCCTAATTCAAGAGCAAAGTTTTCTGCAGAACCTCCATCAAATTCTTTTCCTTCAACAAATCCTTTAAAATCAATAACAGTTGTATCACCTAATTTTGCTTCTGTTTCTTTAACAACTAATTCAGCGTTATTAGCACATAATTTAGCAATTTCAGCATCGATTTCTTCTTTTGTTACTTCAACAGCTTCTCTTGCAACTTTTAATCCTTTATAAGCACCTAGTGTAACTTCTGGAGCTGTTGTAATTTTAATAATTACTTCTAATTCTGATTCAGAAATTTTTGTAACTTCAACTTCAGGTTGAACAAATGGTACTAATTTTTCTTCTGTTAATACTTGTTCATATGCTGGTTGTAATACGACATCAATAGCATCATTTAATACTTGAGCTTGGTTGATTTTTTGTCTTACTAAGTTTTCTGGAGCGTGTCCTTTTCTAAAACCTTGTACTTCAACATTGCTAGCTAATTTATTAAAAGCTTTTTTTTGAGCATTAGTCCATTCTTCACCAGAAAAGGATAATGTAATATTAGTTTGTGAATTTTCTAATTTTGTTACTTCTTTTTGCATTTTTAATAAAACCTCCCATAAGAAATTAATATATTTCACACGAATAAAATTATAATCTAAATTATTGTAATAAACAACAATAAAACATAAAATTTAGTCAGATGTCAAAAAAATTAAATAAAAACTTAATTAATAAATTAATTAATAATGTTATTTGATTCATCTTGAAACTCATTTGCTTCCTCTTTTATTGCATCAACAATAGAACGATTAAAATCTAGTCCTTCTAATTTCTTTTCTTGTACTTTTTCATTGTGTAATGCTTCAGCTGCTAATTCTAAGAAAGACACAACGATATCATTTTTATCGAAATCAAAAAAATCATCAGGATATATATTTAATGTATATAGTGATAATAACCTTGTAGCAAGAGATGAAACACTTGGATTTTCAGCATATTGTTGGATTAAATTTATAATATCTTTATGATAATCGTTTTCAAATGGTGGATCTAAATCATAAGGTAATAATTTATACTCAAGTCCATTTTTATGTAATTCAATTTCTTCAAAACTATTTTTTTCAACTAATACTAACAATAAATAAGTTTTAGTTAAATCATCAAAATCTGACTTTAAAAACTCTTTAATAGCTGGGAAAATACTTGTAAAGTCTTGATATCTCAATTCATCGATTCGCATTAATGTTTCTGCAATAGAAGTAGGATGCATTAATGCTTTTTCAATTTTTAATAAAGTATTTTCATTTTGTAATTGAAGTTTTTCCATATTATTATAAAACTTAGTTTTATATTCTTTAATAATTTCTTCAAATTCATAATCTTCATAAGGCAAGGAATCATAATATTCAATTTCTTTATACATCTCATTGAATTTATTTAATCTAAATAAAACATACATATGGTTTACAAATAATTCTTTTCTTTTATTTAAAGTAAAAATAAAATCATTTTTGTATTTTGCTATTAAATCTAATACTTCTTGATATTTTTCAGTCATCACAAGAACTTTAAAACGAGCATATGCTTCATCTAAGTTATTTAAATTTTTGGTTTCCTCAAGAAGTTCATCATATTTACCTTCAAAAATTAATTTTTCAAATTTATTCATGTTTATACCTCATTATTCTTTTCTAATAATAATTTAGGGACAAATTAAGTTTTTCCTAAAAATATTTTTAATGCTATTTTTAGTATTTTTATGATAATAAATTTTATTCAAAAAATATATACTTCTTTTAAAAAATACTTCTAAAAAAGAAAAAAGTTACGTATTGAAACGTAACTTATTTTACAAAATGGCGTCCACAGAATGATTCGAACACTCGACCCACAGCTTAGAAGGCTGTTGCTCTATCCTGCTGAGCTATGTGGACAGCATAAATATAATATCATAAATCAATGAAATATCAAGAAATAATATTAAATTTATTGCATTTTTTGTAAAAAAAAGTAAATAAAAAAGCAATTAGAGAACTAATTGCTCTAAAGTTTTATACACCAATAGAATTATATATAATTGAACTGACTTGGGTTGTTTCATTATCTAGATAACCATTTACACGTAATGATTCTCCATCTAGTTGAAAATCGATTTTCATATCTACATTATTAATTGCAAAACTAAGAACCAATAATTCATAAATGTCTTTATTTACTATTCCTTCTTCCATAATTGATGATTCATTTAATCCTATAACAACTTGATCATCACTAATTAAAGGTAAAACATTTAAGTTTACTTGATTATATGTTTTTATAAATTTTAAACCGCTGGATATTACTTGTTTTGTCTTTAATGATTCATAAAATGAATTAACAAAATGATCTTTTTCATCAACATACACACTACATGGAACTAAGTACTCATTGTTTTTTATTTCCTTAGAATAATAAATTGTTACTTTATCTTTAGTTAATGCATCAATTGCAGTCTTATATGACTCATTAATACCCAAATCCAAAGTTAATTTTTCAGGAACAATAGTATTATGAGGAAACTGATTTAAAGGATTACCATTAACTTTCAATTCTAATTCATTTATTCCAACAAAATCTAAAAAAGTATATGTTAATGATTCTATAACTTGTTTTTCTCTAGTTTCTGCTAATTCTAAGAAATCTTTTGACAAATCAATAGTTAGGATACCATCTTTTAGTGAAAGATGTTGTATATTTGTATTTTCAGGTATATAACCTGTTAATCCATATGAAGAATAATCATTATCTAATTTCAAACTTTCAAAAACATCGATTATTTCCTCTTGAAGAGTTTGTTTGTTTTCGAATTTCAAAGATAAAGGAACAACATAATTATCACTACTTAAAAGATAAACTCTTCGATATTCCTTTTCCGTTGATACTTTTAATTCTACATTATATTTGGAATCAAGATTTCCTTTTATAACACCAATAGTAATTCCTGATCCAAGTAATAAAATAAATATTATTGAACAAGCTAAAATTACTTTTTTTCGTGGTATTTTGTTTTTATTTCTTTTGTCTTCTGTACTAGAAATAATTTCACTTGTTGGTATATTCCATGTTAAATTATTCTCTTCAATTTGCGTTTCATTATTCTTAACTTGCTCTTTCTTTTTTGAAAATAAACTTAAAATAAAATCTTTAAATTTAGACATTAAGACACCTCAATAAACTATATAATTTAGTTTGTTTACTTATGTATAAATTTTGAAATTTCATTCATAGCGTACTTATTGCCACTAAGAGTTAATTCTTTACTATTTGGAAGATCATCGACTAAATATACTAAAGGATCAATAATTTTTTTATTTCTAAATAAATAAGAAATTAAAGTTAAGTGGGTACAACCTAAGACAAGATTATTTTTATTTAATAATGAATCATTTTCTTTTATCCATTTGATACATTCTTTAATATTATTTTTTTCAATATTATTAATTAAAGTTTGACATTCGATTAATAAATTATACTTATTTTTTAAATTACTATATAAACGTGAACTACATAGTAAATAGCCATTATTTAAAAAAGATAAACTATAACTTAATACATCAAAAATTGGACATTTACATTTATTTTTCAAAGATGAATCTAATTCACTACTAGCTGTATTACAACAAATAATTAATAAATCAAAGAAATTTTTATTACAGTAATCAATTATATAATTTAGTCTTTCTTTTATAACTTTACTATTTTTTTCTCCTAATGGAAAAAAATCTTTATCCATAAAGAAATAATAATCGTTATTTTTATTACTTTTTAAAAAAAGTTTAATAAATGATAAAATCCCTTTGCCTGAATCATATACAAATATTTTCATACATATCTAATATATTTTATATGAACACAATATGAATTATGAATAAAAAAACCTCTTACTAAGAGGTTTATAATGTTATTTCATTTAATCTAATTAATTCAACAACAGCATGAGCTCGACCTTTGACACCTAATTTTTGAATAACATTAGAAATATGGTTCCGAACTGTTTTAGGTGATACATTAAGCATATAAGCTATTTCTTCTGTCGACTTATTATTAATTATTAGTTCAAATATTCTTCGCTCTTGATTAGTTAAAATAGAATGCATAATTTTACCATTCATTGCATAATATGATAAATATTAAAATTGTTGAATTTTTTCTTTGACTCTTTTAGCGACTTCTAAAGGTAAAATTTGTGATAATTCTTCAATTGTTGCATTTTGAATATCTTTAATTGTTGGATAGCGTGCTAGTAGCATTTCTTTACGTACTTTTCCTAGTCCTTCTATATCATCAAATATTGATGAAACCATTCCTTTTGATCGTAGTTCTCTATGAAAAGTAATAGCATAACGATGTACTTCATCTTGCATTCTCATTAAAAAGAAAAATAAAGGTGATTTGTTTTCAATTACATATTTATTACCATCTTTATCCATTAAACCTTCTGTAAGATGTTTATTGTTTTTATATAATCCAGCTAAATTAATTTCAATATTTAATTCTTCTAATGCCTTTTGTGCAGCATGAATTTGACCAAGACCACCATCAACTAATATTAAATCAGGGAAAGATTTATTTTCTTCTTTTAATCTTTTATAACGACGTTTAATAATTTCGGTCATCGAAGCATAATCATCACGTTTTTCATAATGTTGTATGTTAAATTTACGATACATACTTTTAGCTTTTTCTCCATTAATAAAACAAACCATTCCGCCAATTGCATTGCTTCCTTGAATATGAGAATTATCAAAAAGCTCAATATGATATGGTGTATTAATATTTAAAAGTTTTCCTAATTGATCTAATAACTCCATCTTATCATCTTCAAGTCTTGCAGTTTGAAAATGTTCATCAAGAGCTGCTTTTGCATTTTTAATAGCCATATTTAAAAGTTCCATCTTTGGTCCAGATGAATAAGATAAAACTTTTGAATCTAATATTGCATTTAAGGAATCAACACATTCTTTAGATGAAACAATAACTTCTTTTGGAGCTTTATGATTTTGATAATACTGTCCTATTAATTCAATCATTTGTTCGTGGATATCACCAAATTGCTCAACAATAAAGGCTTCTTTACCTAAAAGTTTTCCTTTACGATATGTTAAGACATAAAGACATAGATAACTATCTCGAGAAGAAATAGCAAAAATATCGCGACTTATATTATCAACCGAATGAACATTTTGCTTTGAAACAACATGTTCAATAGAATCTAAGATTTTTTTATATTCAGCTGCTTTTTCAAAATTTAATGCATTTGATTCTTTAATCATCAAGTTATAAATTTCTTTTTGTTTTGTGTTATCTTTGCCATCTAAAAACAATTCAATTTCATTTGAAATATTTTCAAATATTTCCTCATTAATATCATTAATACATGGTCCAAGACATTGACCTAAATGATAGTAAAGACATGGTTTATTAGGTAATGTTTTACACTTTCTTAAAGGATAAATTTTATTTAATAAATCAATAACTTCATAACAAGCGC
Source organism: Bacilli bacterium (assembly GCA_051872335.1). Lineage (GTDB taxonomy): Bacteria > Bacillota_I > Bacilli_A > RFN20 > CAG-826 > SUG2458. Next base: position 112,547 of record JBJEDT010000003.1, read on the forward strand.
CACTATTTGGAAAAGGACCAAAATATTTATACGATTTATCACTATCATTATGCATTATTTTTAAAAAGGGAGCTTTATCTTTTTTTAGAGCAATAAAAGGATATGTTTTGCCATCTTTTAATAAAATATTAAATCGTGGATAATGTTTTCTAATTAAATTAATTTCAAGTAATAAAGCTTCTTTTTCACTTTCGGTTTGAATAGTTTCAAAATGATCGGCTTCTCTAACCATTCGTGCTACTTTACCTACTTGGTCACGCAAAAAATACTGAGCAACACGTTTTCTTAAATTTTTAGCCTTGCCCACGTAAATTATTGTATTTAATACGTTATACATTAAGTATACGCCTGGAGATTCAGGAAGTAATTCTATCTCATTTTCTAATTTCTTATTCATTTAAATGTAACCACCGTAGCACCAACTCCACCTTCACCAGCACCACCTAGGCGAAAACTATCTACTGATTTGAGAGTCTTTAAATAATTGTGAATTGCTGATCTTAAAGCACCAGTTCCAGATCCATGAATTAAACGGCATGATTTAATTTTACGAGCCAAACAGGTATCAAGATACTTTTCAACTTTTTCTAATGCTTCATCAACATGTAAACCGATAACATTTAATTCTAAAGGTACTGATTGTTTAAATATCATTTGATCACCTTTTGTCATTCTTGGAGCAACTTTTTTAGTTGGAGCCATCGTTTTAATAACTTTATTTGTTGTCGTATTAATAGATAGCCCTTCTTGTGTGATAACTGTAATATTATTCTTTACTTTACGAATAATTTTTCCTTGCATATTAGTATCTTTTATCTTTACATAATCATTTACTTCGACTTCTTGATTTGGTGAATCAACTTCAATTTCTTCTGTTTCTAAATTTTCTAAAGCCTTTTTAGCTGCCGTAATAGTATGTAATTTAATCTCATTTTCCTTTAATTCTTTTAAAATCAAATCAATTTCAGCACGAGCTTTAGCAAGTAACTCTTCTTTTTGTTCTTCTGCTTCTAATAAAGCTTCCTCTTTAATTTTATCAATATTAGTTAATATTTTATTTGATTCTACTTCTTTAGCTTCAAGATTTTTTAATTTAGCATTTAATTCATTAGTTAGTTTTTCATTTATTAAAAATTGTTTTTCTAATTTATTAATTGCATTATCAAGATTTTGTTCTTGATGATTAGATAAATAATTTTTAGCATTTTCAATAATTTTTTCTGGCATTCCTAGTCTTGATGCAACATCAACACCATATGATTTACCTGGCATACCAACTTTTATTTTATATGTTGGTAATAATTTTTCTTCATCAAATAAAGCTGATGCATTGATAATATTATCATTTTGCATTGCTAAAATTTTAACTCCTTCAAAGTGCGAAGAAATTATTCCAAAACTATTTTTTAATAAAATTTCATTAATAACAGATATAGCAAGTGCTTCTCCCTCATTAGGTGATGTACCAGTTCCTAATTCATCTATTAAGACAATATCTTTTCCTCCTATTTTTTTAACAATTGAAGCAATATTTGTAATATGTGCCGAGAAAGTTGATAAATTATCTTGAATAGATTGATTATCACCAACATCTAAATAAATATTATTAAATATCGATAAAATTGGTTTTTTACTAGTTGGTAAAGGTAAACCGCATTGGTTCATTAATATTAATAAACCTACTGTTTTTAAAGCTACAGTTTTACCACCTGCATTTGGTCCAGTAATAATCATTATGCGATTTTCTTTATTCAGTTCAAAAGAATTAGGTATACACGTATCTTTATTTAGTAAAGGATGTTTGGCATCTATTAAACAAACTTGTGGTTCTTTTTCTAGAGTAGCTACATAACCATCAATTTCATTACCATATAAAGCTTTTGCTTGAACAAAATCTAAATAACCTAACATTTGATTATTGGTTAGAATCTCATTTTCAAATGATAAAACTTCTTTTGTTAATTCAAGTAGAATCCTTTTAATTTCTTCTTGTTCTTCAAGTTTTAAAACATATATTTTATTGTTTAATTCGACTATACTATTTGGTTCAATAAATGTTGTTTCTCCTGTATTTGAAACATCATGTATAATACCTTGAATTTTACTTTTTTCAGAAGTTTTAACAGGCAAAACAAAATGATCATTTCTTAAAGTAATATTTCCATCACTTAAAATAGAAGAATATGTACGAACTAATGAATTAATGCGTACAGTTAATTCTTGTTGAGTCGAAGTAATTTTAATTCTTATAGATTTAAGTTTACTAGAAGCATTATCATAAATCGTTAAAGAAGGAGAAATAATACCTTTAATAGAATTATTTAAATTACTTAAAATATTAAAATCTTTTATATAATCTTTAATATTTTCATAATTTCCCTCACATTTTTTAACAAATAAAATTACTTTTGATGATGTTTCTATATCTTCAGCTATATCATTTAAATCTTTTGGTGTTAAAATACCACCTTTTTTAGCAAAACCTAATTTTGTAGCAAGATCGCTTGAATTAATAATTGGTAGTGTTCCAAATCTTACAATTAAATTCATCATTTCTTCAACAAAAAACAATTCTTTTTGAAGTAATACAAAATCTGTAGATAATTCCAAAGTATTTACAATGTTTTTACCTACTTCTGTTTTTATATATGTATTTAATTTTTCTTGAATTTTATTAAATTCTAATGTGTCGTATAAATTTTTCATATGCATTCACCGTTTATTATATTATCACAAAAAAATAACTTTAGAAAAAAAAGTAAAATTATGTTAATATATTTGTGGGAGGAGAATTTAATGAAAAGAGAATTCGTCACTTTAAAAGTTGATAATGAGGTACTTGATAGAATTCGTAAAGATTATGAATCTTTTTTATGCCCAAATAATGGCGAATACATTGAATTCTTTGCTCGTACACCTAATTTTGTCGTCACTGCATATAAATCAAATACACCAAATAGTTTTAAAGTTACATTTATTGGTGATGATGCTTTAAATGCTGCAAAAGTTTATGATGAAAATGCTTCAGTTATTGAAGAAAAACCTAAAGCAATTACATTTTGGGTTGATACAAACACTCAACTAGGATCTGATGAAGTTGGTACTGGTGACTTTTTTGGACCAATTAGTGTAGTTGCTACATTATTAACTAAACAAGATATTCAAGAAATTAAAGAATTAGGAATTGATGATTCGAAAAAGATGACTGATAAAGCTATTAAAGAAATAGTTCCTAATTTATTAAAAAAATATCGTTATTGTCAATTGTGTTGCTCAAATGAAAAGTATAATGAAATGATTGAAAAAGGTTTTAATATGAATAAGATTAAAGCTTACTTACATAATCAAGCTTTATTACATTTATCAAATAAATATAAAGGTAATTATCCTACATATGTTGATCAATTCTGCCCTGAAAATACATATTATGAATATTTAAAAGGAGCAAAGGAAGTTAAAGATAAAATTGTTTTTAGAACAAAAGGTGAATCTTATTATCCTTCTATTGCTTTAGCTTCATGTATTGCTCGTTATGCTTTCCTAATAAAAATGGAACAACTTAAAAAGGATTATGGTATGGCTTTCCCATTAGGAGCTTCTATTAAGGTAGATGAATTTGCTAGAAAATTTATTTCTAAATTTGGTAAAGAAGAATTACGAAAAGTTTGTAAAATGAACTTTAAAAACTACGATAAAGCAATAAGTGAATAAAAAAAATCTTATATCAAGCGATATAAGATTTTTTATTTGTTATTCTTTAGATTATTTACTTACTCTTAAAGCACCTAGAACAAATAATGTATCTTCAATATATTCATCAGTAACTTCTTTAAGTTCACCTAATGAACACCAACCATGTGATAAAATTGCTGAATTGAATTCAATTTCGTCGTATAAATCACCAAGTTTTTCTTTAGCATTATCATGTAAATCTACATAGTAACTCATACCAAATCCATATGCGGCATAAGTTGTTGGAGTTTCAATTAATGTGTGATAAATAGAATCACCAGCACTAGAACTGAATCCAATACCTCCAAGGAATGCATTGATATCATCAGCTGTCCATCCTAAAATATGAATTCCATAATCAACATATGTGTATGCTAAGTAAGCTGTTAAATTACTATAATAATTATAATCACAGAAATATTCGATAGCATCTTTTTGAATTGTTGAAGTTGCTACTGTTGTGTTTTTAATATATTCAAATAATTTTAATTGAACATATGTTGCCCAGCCTTCACCATGAGCAGTACTTGTCATGATTTTAGCAGCATTTGAAATATTTAATTGTTTATCAAATAAATATGCATATAAGTGACCTGGATAACCTTCATGAGCCATTGTTGATAATGTTTCATTATAGTCATCACGTAATTTTTCACCATTAAGTGTAATATGTTCAGAATTATCACTATCTAAAGCCGATTTCATATAGTAAGCAACTGCATTAGATTTTTTAGCTGCTGCTTCGTCCATATATTTAATAGAAATTTCTGGGTCTGTAGATAATGTAGGAACAATGGTAGTTGCAAATTCTTTTAGATAATCAATCATTTCAACAGGATCGGTAATTCCAACAATTGATGTATATCCATTGTAGTAACTCATAAATTGTTTCCATACAGATGAGTTTGATTGTGCTTTACCAATTACATTATTCATTTGACCACTATATAGATCAATTTTTTCAACTAAATATTCACCAAATTCAGAAATATTAAAATCTTTTAATCCTAATAGGTCTCTTAATTCGTACTCATATAGTTTCTTACCTGCTTCTCCATATGAAGCTAAGTAGCCTTCTACTGTACAGTTACCTCTTAAATCTTGAAGTGAAGTTTTTAAACTTTCATGAGCAGGAATGAAGTATGTAGACATATAAGTATCTACAGTACTACAATAAGTTTCTTTTTGTGTATCTGATAAATAATCACAAGCATTAACTTTATTTTTAATGACCTCACCTAAGTAATATTCTGATCCAGCATTAATAACATCTGTTAAATAACTTGTCATCTCGCTAATTGTATAATCAGAAAGTGGATAACCAGCAGTAATTCTATCTTGACCATAAGTTACATATGATGCAAATGCAGATGGTAAACTCTTAATATAAGATAATAAATCTTTAATATCTTGTTCTGTTCTAAATTCATAAGCTTCTGCATATGTACCAAAGTCAGCAGGATAACCACCAAATTGGTCAATATAGTTGACTAACATTAATGGAGAATAACCATTAGCAGGATCATAATATTCAACATATGAATCGAAGAATTCAAGTAATCTATCATATGAGATTAATTGATCATCAGATAATGTATCAGTACTAAATGTAGTTAATTGAGTTCTATAATCACTCATTTCATTATATGCATCTAGTAAATCTTGTTCAGTTATAGATTCATATGTATACCATGTAGCTTCGTCTGTTACATCTCTAATTAAGTCAAAATTTTCAGGATTGATTGTGAAAATATTCCATGCAAGATAGTCTGTTCCTAAATAATCAACAAAGAAAGTATCTAGGAATGTTTCAAATGCTGCATTAGGTGAAACATCAATTTCTAAAATAGCATTTAAGGATAATGCTAAATTATGACCTGAATCGTATACTTTACAAACTGCATTATATTTTCCTTTATTTGTTCCAGTATTATTTACATATTCGACTGTATAGCCATCAGGAACACCTGAAGCCTCTAGAGTCTTAGCTGTACCATCATATGTAAATTTTTCTGATTTGAAACTTACACCAAGTGGGTTACCATCAACGACAGTAAAATCAACAATGACATGATTACTTTCTTTATAGAAAGCATTTGCTTCAGCGTATAGTTCTACTTGGTATTTACCAGCTCTATAAATAGGTGTAACAACAACTTCTTGACTGTCATTGTTCAATGTATATGCAGGTATTGCACCTCCATATGTTGTTGCTACTTGTACTGGGTCAGCTGTTAAAACCGATGCATTTTTCTTGATGAATAAAGTTGCGGATTTAGTAAAAACAGTGCCATCAGCTAATGTAATATGTGCTTCAACAGTATAAGCACCAGGATTGACTTTATCATTATTAGTATAAGTGACTGTTGCACCTTCAGGTAGATTTTGAACAGTAATTGAATGAACTTCTCCATCATAATCTACAGTCAAATCATTCATAACAATTGATGCTTTAATTACATTGATATCATTACTATCATCTGTATTATCAACATCTGGTTGTGGATCAGAACAACCAACTGAGTTACATACTGTGAAAACCATTCCAGGTAATAAAAAAAGTAAGCCTAATTTTTTCTTTTTCATAAGTATTGTCCTTGTATTATAAAATTACTCAAAGATATGAATAACTTTATAACTTTTCCTTTC
>JBJEDT010000004.1:0-18387 GCA_051872335.1 Bacilli bacterium
ATTTGTTTCGTGAATTAAGGAACAAGTGTGCTCATAATGAAAAAATATTTGATTTTGAATTTAATGATACACATGTTGATGAAGTTATAAGTATGGAACTTCTACGAAAAGGATTTAAACTTCCTGAAAACATTCATCTAATTAACGTTATTATTTATTTAAAATATTTTTTGGATGAGGAAGATTATAAAGTATTTATTAAACGATTACTTACTGAATTAAAAGTACTATATGATAATATCAGTAAAGAATCTTTTTATGTAGTTTTATCAAACTTAGGCATCAAGTCTTCAGATATGTTGAAGTTTATAAAAAATATAAAAGTAAAAAAATCATATAATTTTTAAATTTATCTTGATTTAATTTATAAAATATTGTATAAAAATGCAAGAAGGTTATGAAGGAAAATAGTAACTTATGTCTTCTTATGTAGCGAGTTACCGTCTTGGTGAAAGGGTAATATTATGAAACTAAGTGAACGCGTTCTGGAGCTTAAACTCTGAATTCATAGGAGTTTACGAGTGTGCCCGTTAAAGCACTAGAGTATGTTAGTACTCGATGAGGTTATTTCTTTGAGGAAATAATAAACTAAGGTGGTACCACGTTAATAACGTCCTTAGGCATATTGATATATGCCTAAGGATTTTTGTTTTAAAGGAGGATTTTATGAAAAAGCAAGTTAAAGCATTATGTACTTTAGGACTTATAAGTTTATCTTTGTTATCTTCTTGCCGAAATAATGTTTTAGTTGTTTATACTGAAGCAGGATTTGCACCTTTTGAATATATAAAAGGTATGAGTATTGTTGGTGTTGATGTTGAAATTATGCAAGAAGTTGGAAAGAAACTTAATAAAAAAATACAATTTGAAAATATTTCATTTGATTTAATCATTGATATCGTTAAAGAAGGTAATTTGTCTAATGTAGGAGCAGCAGGTTTAAGCATTACTGAAGAACGAAAAGAAAAAGTCAATTTCTCACATGAATATTACCAAGCAAATTTATGTGCAATTTATAATATAAATAATGTAACTTCTGATTTTACTAAAACTATGACAGATGGAAATATAGGAACTTATTGGTCTAGTTTAAATAGTCAAAAAGGAATTGGTGTTCAAATTGGAACTACGGCTGATTTATTTCTTAGTGAAGAAACTATTGAAGGTGGTTCTTTAGAAAATACGCAAGTTAGTTATTATTCAAAACTTGATACAGCTGTAAAAGATATTGGATTAAATATTGATTATGTAATTATTGATGAATTACCTGCAAAACAATTGATTAAAAACAATGAAAATTTAAACTATGTACCTTTATATTATGAAGGTGATGAAGATGAACAAGCTTATGACAGTTATGCAATTGCAGTCACTAAAGGTCAAAATGAATTACTTAACACAATTAATGAAGTATTAGATGAAATGTTAAATACATTCGATAAAAATGGCTTGAATTATATAGAACAATTAATTAATAAACATTTAGGAATATAGGAGGAGATTTATATGGATTTATTAAAAGATATTTGGGAAATTATTTCTACTGCTGAATTAAGAAATTATTTATTACACGGATTTTTAAATACGTTAATTATAAGTATTTTAGCTTCGCTTTTTGGTTTAATACTTGGTGTTATTATTGCTTTAATAAAAGTATTTTGCCAAGATAATAAAAAATTGAAAATTCCTTATGCGATATGTAATATTTATACTACAGTTATTAGAGGAACTCCAATTGCATTGCAAATGTTTATTATGGTTTTTGCTATATTAGCCTTTCAAGGTTTTAAAGTTCCCGCAGTCATTATTACATTTGCATTAAATTCAAGTGCGTATGTCGCTGAAAATGTTAGAGCTGGAATTATGTCGGTTGATAAAGGGCAAATGGAAGCAGGACGTGCACTTGGTTTATCAAAGTCAAAAACATTAATTAAGATTATATTTCCACAAGCAATTAAAAACATTATTCCAACAATTGGTAATGAATTAATAGCACTTGTCAAAGAAACATCTATTGTTTCAATGGTTGGGTCTACAGTTGGTACTCTTACATTTGATTTAAATATAGCTACTCAAACAATTAATAAAACAATTGCAAATTATCTTGCACCGGCAATTTTAGCTGGTCTAATGTATTTATTTATAGTATATGGAATAACATTAATAATAAAATTTGTAGAAAGGAAGTTGTTTGCTCATGATAAAAATTAATAACATATATAAAAATTTTAAAAATACACAAGTTTTAAAAGGAGTAACATTAGATGTAAAAGAAGGAGAAAAGATTGTAATTATTGGTTCTTCTGGTAGCGGAAAATCAACTCTTTTAAGATGTATGAATTTATTAGAAACTCCTACATATGGAGAAGTATGGATGGAAGACAAATTACTCACACCTGTTGATCCATATCTCCATGAAGATATCATTACATTATCAAATACATATAAAAAAATTTATGAAGAAATTAATAATAACGAAATTGATTTATCAGTAAAAAAGAAAGAAAAGGAAGCTATTAGACAAATAAAAGAAAATGATTTATTAAATGAAAATATGGCATTAAAAGAAGGAAAAGAATACAACAAGGCAATCAAAAACTTCTATAAAGAAAATCATCAAGATATTAATATAGCTCGTCAAAAAATGGGTATGTGTTTTCAAAATTTTAATTTATTTAATAACTATACAGTTCTTCAAAATTTAATATTAGCTCCTGTTGAATTAAAATTAATGAGTAAAGAAGAAGCTACTGCTCTTGCTTTAAAATTACTTGAAAGAATTGGACTTTTAGATAAAAAAGATAATTTTGTAAGTAGTCTATCAGGTGGTCAAAAGCAAAGGATTGCCATCATTAGATCTTTATGTATGAATCCTGATGTAATGCTATTTGATGAACCAACTTCTGCTCTTGACCCAGAAATGGTAAAAGAAGTATTGGATTTAATGAAAGAATTAGCAAACACCGGTATGACAATGGTTATTGTTACTCATGAAATGGGTTTTGCTAGAGAAATCGCAGATCGTGTAATATTTATGGATGGTGGTGTAATTTGTGAACAAGGCACACCTGAACAAATATTTGAAAAGCCAAAAACAAAACGATTAAAAGAATTTTTAAAAGCTGTACTTTAATTTTTTTGTCGTATGTAAAAAAATTGTTAATTATTTATTGACATAACATATACTCATTTTTAAAATGTTAACATAGTTTACAAAACTGGAAGGGGTGATGTGATGGCTAAGGAAAATACTGCAACGACACTTTTCAATTTGATTTATGATTTAAAAAAGAACGTAAAAGATCTTTTTCAAAATGATAATGATTGTGGTATGATTGCTGTTTTAAAATTTTTATACGAAAAAGGGCAAGGGTTTGCTAATCAAATCTCTCAAGAATTGAGTTTATCAAGAGCTAGACTTTTTTCTATTATAAAAAAGCTACAAAAGAAAGAATTCATTAATGTCGAACTCGATGTATTAGATAAAAGAAAAATGATACTGAATTTAACAGAAAATGGTTTTAATTACATAGTTAACTTAAAAGAAAAAAGAATTGATACTTATTGTTCATTTCTTGAAAAAATCGGTGATGAAAATGCTGATAAGATTATTCAATCTTTATCAGAAATAAATGATATTTTAAAGGAGAATGAGTAGTTATGTTAAGATTACAAAATATTGTTAAAGATTATGACGTTGCTGATACACAAGTTCATGCATTGCGTGGTATTTCTTTATCATTTAGAAAAAATGAATTTGTTTCTATTTTAGGTCCTTCAGGTTGTGGTAAAACAACTTTACTTAATATTATTGGTGGTCTAGATAAGTACACTGATGGTGATTTATTCATTAATGGAAAATCGACAAAAGATTTTAAAGATCGCGATTGGGATGTTTATCGTAATCATCGTATTGGTTTCATATTTCAAAGTTATAATTTAATTCCTCATCAAACAATTTTAGGTAATGTTGAATTAGCTTTAACAATTGCAGGTATTTCAAAAAAAGAACGTCAAGAAAGGGCAAAAAAAGCTCTTGATAGAGTTGGCTTACAAAATCAATATAATAAGATGCCAAATCAATTATCAGGTGGTCAATGTCAACGTGTTGCTATTGCTCGTGCTTTAGTTAATGAACCTGAAATTTTACTTGCTGATGAACCAACTGGTGCATTAGACACAGTTACTTCAGTTCAAATTATGGAATTAATTAAAGAGATTGCTAAAGAAAGATTAGTTATTATGGTAACTCACAATCCTGATTTAGCAGAAAAATATTCCACTAGAATTATTAAATTACTAGATGGTGAAGTTCAAGATGATTCCAACCCATTTACTGAAGAAGATGAAATAAAAGAAATTGAGAAGAATTCTCATAATGATGATAATGAAAAAGCTAAAATGTCTCTAGGCACTGCTATTCGTTTATCATTCCAAAATTTATTTTTAAAACGTAAAAGAACATCGATGGTTGCATTTGCAGGTTCTATAGGTATTATTGGTGTTTCTATGGTTTTATCTTTTTCAGCAGGTATTCATGGATATATTGATAGTATGCAAGATGACTTATTATCAGGAAATCCAATATCTGTCGAACAAGAAACATATGATGCAAGTTTATTGTTAGAAAGTACAAATCAAAAGAATGTTGTTGATATTATTAAACCACAAAATGGTTATATTAATGTTAATTCCCTTGTTGATTATCTTTTAAAAATGAACGAGCAAAAAGATAATATGATGGTTTCTAATGATATTACTCAAGAATATGTTGATTATGTATTAGATATGCCAGAAAGTTATTATTCGGCAATTTCATTAAATTATGGTATTGATCCAACAAATAATTTCTACACCAATTTTAAGGTAAAAGATAATGAAGAAGGAGAAGTCCGTTCATTATCATCAATTATTTCTAACTATAAAGAAGTTTTAGCTGAAAATGAAGATTATAGCGATTTAACAACTTTTATTGATTTATTTTATGATTCAGTAGCTCAAGCTCCTGGCAATGAAGAATATATTTTATCTCAATATAATGTATTAAAAGGAAAAGTAGCAACAGAAGCAAATGAAATCATGGTTGTTGTTTCTAAAAACACGGATTTAACTGATATTGTTTTAGGTGAGCTTGGTTATTATACTCAAGATGAATTTTTAAATATTGCTTATAAAGCAATGGGTGATGAAAAATATGATTCTGAAACTGATAAAAGAGAATTCAGTTATGATGAAATTTTAAATAAATCTATTTATTATTATCCAAATAATACTGTATATAAAAAGATTACCATTGGTACTAATACAATGATGACATACAATTATTTAAAAAATGCTGAAACATTTACTAATGGTATGGAAATGAAAATTGTTGGTATTTTACAAGCTAAAGATAATATTTCATATGGTTGTTTAGATAGTGGATTCTATTACACTCCAAAATTTACAGAAAAGTTTTTACAAGATTCTAAAGATTCTGAAGTTGTTTCTTATTTAAAGGAAACAAATAAAGATTCTTACACTACAATTCCTGATAGTGAAGGAAAATCTAATCCTATTTCTTATGTAATGAGTTATAGACCAAATGATTCGGAAACAAAAAATAAAACTTGTACTTTAGGTAGACCAAGTTATATGAGTCTTTTGTCATCAATGATTGGTTCATCTACATCTTCAGCACTACAAGGCTTAAAATCTTTATCTATGAGAGCTTTAGGTGGTGTTGATGTAGCAAGTGGAATTTATATTTACCCATTAAATTTTGAAGAAAAAGATGTTGTTATTGATTATTTAGAAGTATGGAATTCTAATTCTGATATTACATTATCAAATGGTACTATATTATTAGCAGCAGATAGACAAGATATTACATATACAGATCAAGTTGGTTTAATAATTTCTTTAATTAATACAATGATTGATATTGTCTCTTATGCGTTAATTGCATTTACTGCTTTATCATTAGTAGTTTCAACAGTTATGATTGGAATTATTACATATGTATCTGTTGTTGAACGTATTAAAGAAATTGGTGTCATTCGTTCTCTTGGTGGACGTAAAAGAGATGTTTCCAACTTATTTATTGCTGAAACAGTAATGATTGGTTTATTTGCTGGGGTAATGGGTGTTGGTATTACTTATTTAATTTCATTAATTGTAAATATTTGTTTAAAACCTTTAATTGGTTTCAACATTGCAATATTCCCTATTTATGAAGCACTTATTATGGTTCTTATTAGTGTATTATTAACTCTAATTTCTGGAATTATTCCTGCTAAAAGTGCTGCAAAGAAAGATCCAGTTGTTGCATTAAGAACTGAATAAATTTATAAAATGAATCGTTTCGACGATTCATTTTTCTTTCAAAATAAATATTTTTCTTATTATTTATAATATATGTTATAATTATTTAGGTGATTTTTATGATTAGAGCAGTTGTTTTTGACTTAGATGGAACTCTTTTAAATACTATTGATGATATTAATGATTCATTAAATTATGCATTAGAACAAAATGGTTTTAGTCCAATTACTTTAGAAGATACTAAAAGATATATTGGAAATGGTGTTTCAATGCTTATACATCGCGCATTAGCTAGTAGTCCACATAATGAGATTCAAGAAGCTAATATAAAAGATTGTTATTCTTTAGAATATACTGAAAGAAAAACAAATAAGACTAATGTTTATTATGGTATAAAAGAATTAATTGAATATTTACAAGAAAATGAAATTAAAATGGCTGTTTTATCAAATAAAGATCACAGTGACACAACAGAAATCATTGAAAAATATTTTGGAAACAATGTTTTTGATGTCGTCGTAGGTAAACAAAAAGGATTTCCAACTAAACCAGACCCAAGTTTACTTTTCGAAGTCTTAAGTCAATTACATGTTCATCATGAAGAAGTAATTTATGTTGGTGATAGTGAAGCTGATATGGAAGTAGCAAACAATGCTAACCTTAAGAAAATTGGTTGTGCTTATGGATATCGTAATACCGATATTTTAAATATTTATAATCCTGATTTTGTTGTTAATTCACCATTAGATATTATTCAAATAATAAAAGATATAAATACTACGATTGAAGAAGAAATTGAAATTGACGATGATGATGCTTCACAAGCTTCAAATAAACAACTATAGGTGTAATATGAAAAGAACTAGATTATTTAATGCAAAAATATTAGATGTAGAAAAATTAGAAATTCAAGATGGAGAAATTATTGTTGAAGACAATAAGATTCTTTATTGTGGAAATGATATTGAAAATGTAAAATGTGATGAAGAAATTGACTGTGAAGGTAATTTATTGATGCCTGGTTTTAAGAATGCTCATAGTCATAGTGCAATGACATTTTTAAGAAGTTATTGTGACGATGTTACTTTACATGAATGGTTATTTAATAATGTTTTTCCTCTTGAGAATAAATTAACTAGTGAAGATGTTTATTATTTAACTAAACTTGCTGTACTTGAATATCTATCAAGTGGCATAACTTCAGTTATGGATATGTACTTATATCCTTTTGATGCTGCAAAGGCATTTGTTGATATGAATTATCGTGGTGTAATGACAGGGTGTCTTGATTATTATTCGACATCTGTTGATGATATGAAACGCATGTTTAATGATATGAATCATATAGATTCTTTAATTACATACAAGATAGGTTTTCATTCAGTTTATACAATAAGCGAAGATGTTTTGAAAAACATTTCAATAATTGCAAATGAATTAAAAGAACCTATATTTACTCATTTATGTGAAACCGAAAAAGAAGTAAAAGATTGTGTAACAAATCATGGATGTACACCAGTAAAATATTTAGATAATTTAGGTTTACTAAATAATGGAGGTGGATTTTATCATTGTATATATTTAAATGAAGACGATATTAATCTTTTTAAAAAATATAATCTTAATGCGGTAACTTGTCCAGCTTCTAACTCTAAGTTAGTTAATGGAACTCCTGATTTAGTTAACTTTGAAAAAAACAATATTAAAATAGGTGTTGGAACAGATGGAGCAGCTTCTAATAATTCATTAGATATGTTTAAAGAGATGTTTTTATTAAGTGTACTTCAAAAATTAAAACACAATGATCCTGTATCTATAGAAGCTAACGAAATTATTAAATTTGTTACTATTAACAATGCAGAAATTATGGGACTAGATGAGTGCCGTACTTTAAAAGCAGGTCAATTAGCTGATATTATTATGATTGATTTAGCAAAACCTAATATGAGACCAATAAATAATATTATTACTAACCTTGTTTATGCTGGTTCTAAAGATATTATTAAAATGACTATGATTAATGGAAAAATTTTATATAAAGATAACCAATTTTTAGTCGATGATATAAAGATTATATATACAAAATGCCAACAAATTATTGAGAGAATGAAAAAATAATTTTCCAATTTTTGTAATTAAAAGAGGTTTAATCCTCTTTTTTTATTTGTTATACTTTCAACTCAAATTAGGGGGTATATCATATGAAAAGAAAATTATTTTTTGGATTAATATTAACAAGTTCTATTATTCTTTCGGGTTCCACATTACGTAAAGAAGTTATAGAAAATCAAGAAAAGCCTGATATTAATATTGGTGCAACAAATAACAATGAAAATAACAATATAGAAGTTCCTATTATTCCTGATGAAGTAGAAACAGAAGAAGGTAGTAAAGAAGATATTGTTCCACCAGTAGAGGAAAAAGAAATTATATACATTTACTTAAATCCTAGTGTTCAAACAAAAAATTTTTATTATGGTGATTTAGGAACAGAAGCTGAACATATGCAAGATATTGCACATATAATGTACGAGGAATTGATAAATATTCCTTATATAAATGTTGATTGTAATACATACTATAAAACCCTTTCTTTAAAAGAAGCAGTAGCGGAAAGCAATTCTAAACATCGACATATACATTTTGCTCTTCACTCTAATGCAGGTGGTGGAAGTGGTACAGAAGTTTATACTAAAGATTCAGTAGCTTTTGCAACAAAGATGTATAATGCATTTTTAACTTTGGGAAATTTTAATAAAAGAGGTGTCAAAGTTCAAAATACATTATATGAAACAAATAATTCAAAAGCTGATCATACTGCATTAATGGAATTTTTATTCCATGATCGAAAGGATGAAGCACTTTTTATTATAAATAATAAAAAAACCATTGCACAAACGATGGTCAATGGTTTAATTGAATTTATCAATGATTATTACTGGTAGACTACATCAATTAACTCTAAAAATTTATTTTTATAGAAATCTAAAGTTTTTGAACGGTATTCATCTTTATTTTTAAAAGTTTGACCATTGAATTCATTATAATATCCACTTGTAATTGTAATTGATGAATCTTCATTTTGTGTATATTGGTCATTATAAATCACACATGTTTTTTGAAGTTGTCCACCGCTATAGTATTGAATGGTTGGAACTTTACCATTTAAATAGCCTTGCTCATTATTACTTACATAAGAAAGTTGAAAATCACTAGTAAAGTTTTCCCATAATGATGAGTCATTTTCATCTCTATACAAACTAGTTTCTATAGCATATATTGTTTTACTAGAATTATTTTTATTCATCAAATAACTATTTAAAAACATTTCTTCAAATTGTCGACAATCAGGACAAGTTTTAAGTTTAAAATATATTAAAATATCTTGATTTGTTTTTATTAATTCTTCAATTTCTTCTTTTGTACATGTAATCATTGGAGATTTTATATAAAAATATTTAGAAATATAATTTACTACTTTATCTTTGTTTTTTACTTCATTATTCCATTTAGAATATGCATCAATATGAGCAATGATTTCTCCATCTTTATATGTGATAATTTCTGGAGTACTTGGAGTAAAACTTAAACCAGCCATTTTAGCAAATTCTTTTTCAGATATTTTATAAACAACAATACTATATTCTTCAACAATAGGATTTAAGATATTATTGTAGAAATCAATTGAACAAAAACAAGTTGTACTATAAGTAGTAAGCAAGAAAGATTGCTTTTGACTAATCATTAAATTAAGATCTGAGAAAGATTCAAGTTTAATAGGCTCTTTAATTCCTAGTTGACGTTCTAAGGGAACAATTTTTGATGATCCACATGAAGGTAATAATGCTATACTTGTAGCTATAAGTAATGGAATGGTAGATTTTCTCATAATGATCTCCTTTCATTTTTAATATTATAAACTATTAGAAATAAATTTTAATAAATTTTAAAAAAAATACTTGAAAATATACAAAAAACCTTTAAAAAACCTATAGAAAAAATAGCAAAAAATAGCATAAAAAAGTATATAAAAAATTCAAAAAAAATAATACACTGTCAAAATTATAAAAAAGTACGATTTAATCGTGCTTTTTTTATTATTTTCGTTTTCAAAAATCTTTCAAAAAAGTTGATTGAAATTTTTTGAAAAAATTTATTATTGATTTTTGGGAATTTTTACCTTATTATTTTTTCGTGCAAAACAAGCCTAAATTTATGTATTTTATGTAAAAATAGGACTTCTTCGTAAAGGAAACAATATTGAAGATCATTGCCAAATTCCTATGGAAGTAAGAGAGGGTTATTTAATGGACAAGGATGAAATTATTATTCAACTCACTGATGTAGCAAAGGAATTTAACGGTGATTACGCTGTTGAGAACTTCAACCTTTATGTAAAAAAAGGAGAATTCGTAACATTCCTAGGCCCATCAGGATGTGGCAAAACAACAACTTTAAGAATGATCGCAGGGTTTGAGTTACCTTCAAAAGGAACTATCACCCTAAATGGAGAGGATATTACAAAAATCCCACCATATAAACGTCCGATCAATACTGTTTTCCAACGTTATGCCTTATTTCAACATTTAAATGTTTATGATAATGTTGCTTTTGGTATTCGTTTATACAAGGGCTTATTACCAAAAATTGATAAAGCTACTAATGATCAAATGATTGGTATAGATAAAGCAAAAATAAAGGAATTAAAAAAAGAAATTAAAAAAGTTTCAAAATCTAAATTAAGTGATGAAGAAAAACAAGAGACAATTAAATCACTAGAAAAAGAGATTACTAAAGTTGAATCAAAAGAAGTACCTCTTTTTGAAGTTAGACATTACAACGAAGATGAAATCGATGAAAAAGTAATCAAAGCTTTAAAAATTGTCGATCTTGAAGAATTAGAAGATCGTGATATATCTACTCTTTCAGGTGGTCAACAACAACGTGTTGCTATTGCTAGAGCAATTGTTAATGAACCTGAAATATTATTATTAGATGAACCATTAGGTGCACTTGATTTAAAAATGAGAAAAGAAATGCAAATTGAATTAAAAGAAATGCACAAAAAACTTGGCATTACTTTTATTTATGTTACTCATGATCAAGAAGAAGCATTAACTTTATCTGACACAATTGTTGTTATGTCTGATGGAGAAATTCAACAAATTGGAACTCCTACCGATATATATAATGAACCTAAGAATGCTTTTGTAGCAGACTTTATTGGAGAGTCAAATATTTATTCAGGTACAATTATGTCTTCTAATCAAGTAAAATTTATTGGCCATGTTTTTAACTGTGTTGATAAATTTGAAAAAAATGAAAAAGTTGATGTTGTATTAAGACCTGAAGATATTAAGATTCATGCTAAAAATAAAGGTATGGTAAATGGAAAGATTGTATCAAAAGTATTTAAAGGAATTCATTATCAATATACAGTAATGGTTGGTAAAAATGAAGTAGTTATTCAAGATACAAAAAATCGTGATGTCAATAAAGAAGTATCGATAAGTGTTGAACCTGATTTAATACATATTATGCATAAAAATTATTCTGCTAATATTTATCAAGGTTATATTACTAAAGAAAATAAAGTTGCATTTGCTGATGGTGTTTTTGATTGTGATTTAACTCAATTAATTCCTAATTCGACATTAGATGAAGAAGGATATTTAATAGATGAAAAAGGCGTTAAATATGACCTTTACGATGCTGATGTTATAGTTGAAGTTCCTGTTGAAGCAATCGAACTTTCTGATGATACAGAAATTGGACAAGCAGAAGGTGAAATTATTCAAATTATTTATAAAGGTGATCACTATCAAGTTTTAGTTAGAAATGATGAAGATGATTTTATTGTTGATACAGAATATACATGGAATGAAAATGACAAAGTAGGAGTTACAATTCCTGCAAATAAAATTTCTCTTAAATTAAAAGGTGAGGCATCAAAATATGTCTACGATAAATAAAGAAGAGAAAAAAACAAAATTCGAGTTTCGATTTAAGAGAAAATATCTTTCAATTCCATATATTCTATTTTTAGTATTATTTGTTGTATTACCAATTTTTATCATTATATATTATGCTTTTACAGATAGTACTGGTAATTTTACTTTTAAAAATTTGCTATCTTTCTTTAATGATAGTACAAAAATAAATGTTCTAATCATAAGTTTCATCTATGGTTTTGCTAATACGGTCATATGTTTATTAATTGGATACCCTATTGCCTATATTTTAGCAAGCAAAAATATATTCAAAAAATCTGGCCTAGTTATGTTATTTATTATGCCTATGTGGATTAACTTTGTCATAAGAACATGGGCTACTCGTGATTTACTTGTTTGGGTAGGACTACCAGGAGGAGAATATCCAAAACTTGTTACAATGATTGGTTTAGTTATGAATTATCTTCCATTTGTAATTTTACCTTTACATTCTACAATGCTTAAAATGGATAAGAGTCAAATTGAAGCAGCTGCTGATTTAGGTTGTAATCCTGTCCAAAGATTTATTAAGGTTATAATTCCTATGTCGATGCCTGGAATTATTTCAGCATCAATGATGGTATTTATGCCTACAATGTCTTCATATGTAATTTCTGATATTTTATCAGAAGGAAAAGTTACTTTATTCGGAAAATATATTGATATTTTGTTTGGCCAATCTGATTGGAATAATGGTAGTTTATTAGCACTTGTAATGTTGCTATTAATTGGATTAAGCGTCATTATTTCAAAAAGTGTTGGTAAACAAGGAGAGGAGAAGGCAAACTTATGGTAAAAAAGATTCTTGCAAAAACTTACGTTTACTTTATTCTCTTTTTAATGTATCTTCCAATTTTCACTTTAATTGTGTTTAGTTTTACAACTAGTAAAAATGTTGGAGTGTGGTCTGGTTTTTCACTTCAATTATATGTTGATTTATTTAAAAACAAGACAATTATGACTGCATTAGGGAATACACTTTTAGTTGGTTTTAGCTCTGCAGTTGTATCTACAGTTTTAGGTACTTTAGGTGCTATCGGTGTTTTTTATTCATCAAAAAGAAATAAGCAAATAACAGAAACAATAACTCAAATACCTGTTGTTAATGCTGAAATTGTTATTGCTTTATCTTTAGCAGTTATGTTTGTTGCAATTGGATGGAAAAACAACTTCTTAACATTATTAATAGGTCACGTTGTTTTAACAGTTGCATTTGTTTATTTAAGTGTTAAACCAAAATTACAACAAATGGATCCTAATATGTATGAAGCTGCACTTGACCTTGGATGTACTCCAAATAAGGCACTTCATAAAGTAGTTCTCCCTGAAATTTTACCAGGAATTATTTCTGGCTTTATGTTAGCATTCACATTATCTCTTGATGACTATATTATTACAGCTTTCACAAGAAATAATAGTTTTAATACTTTGTCAACTTATGTACAAGGAGTTATTGTTAAATCATCAATTCCAGCTGAATTAAGAGCTTTGACTACAATAGTATTTTTATTAGCTATTTTAATTCTTGTTATCAATAATAGAAACACAAAAAGAGAATCTAAAATGCGTGTAAGAAATAAGAAAGGAAATTTGTAAAATGAAAAAATTTGTTTTAGGAATATTTTTAACATCCTTATTAATTCCTTGCTCATCTGAATGTTCAGTTTCTGTTATTAAGAAAGTTAGAGCTAAAGAAGCATCGAGTGATCAATATGTTTTGAAAATATATAACTGTGAAGATTATATATACGAAGATGAAGAAACTGGTTTAACAATGGTTGACGAGTTTGAGGAATGGTATGAGAGTACATATGACGTTGATATAACTGTAGAATATGATACCTATGCTACAAATGAAACAATGTATAATCAAGTAGTTAATTTACAAAATCACTATGACATTGTTGTTGCTTCAGATTATATGATTGAAAAAATGCGTAATGAAGGACAATTAGAAAAATTTGATTATTCAAAATTACCAAATTATTCAACATATGTTTCTCCTTATTTAAAGAATATCTTTGATGAGAATGATTATACTGAATATAGTACTGCTTATATGTGGGGTACAATGGGTATGATTTATAATCCTGAGGTAGTTGATGAAGAAGAAGTCAAATCTTGGGATATTATGTGGAATAAGAAATATCAAAATAAAATTTCTATTAAAGATTCCATGAGAGATACTTATATTTTAGGAATTTTTAGAGCATACAAACATGTTTTTGATATTTTAAGAGAACAATTAGAAGAAGGGTTAATTACTTCCGCATACTATAACCAAAAAGTAAATGAATATTTTAATTTATGTGATGATGCTACAATCGAAGAAGTTGAATATGCATTAAAAACTTTAAAAGATAATGTTTATGGTTTTGAAGTTGATAGTGGTAAAAATGATATCGTAACGGGCAAAATTGATATTAACTTTGCTTGGAGTGGAGATGCTGTCTATGCAATTTATTTAGCAGCTGAAGAAAATGATCAAAGATTATGTTATAGTCTTCCTGAAGAGGGCTCAAATGTTTGGTTTGATGGATTTGCTATGCCAAAAGGAGCAAATACAGAATTAGCACATGCATTTATAGATTATGTTTCTGATCCTGAAAATGCAGTTAAAAATATGGATTATATTGGTTATACAACTGCTATTGCTGGAGATACTGTAATTGACTATTTACATGATAGTTATGATGCTGATGAATCTGAAACAGATACATTCTCTCTTGATTTAGGATATTTCTTTAATGGAACTATTTCAGCTGATAAAAGTGCAATAATAGTTGCTCCAGCATCTGAAAGAAATGGTATGTTAGAAACACAATATCCTTCAGAAGAATTATTACAAAGATGTGGTGTTATGCATGACTTTGGTGCTCAAAATGAGCAAGTAGTTGCTATGTGGACTCGTGTCAGAGCTTCTGAACTTTCAATTGGTACTTATATCTTCTTAGGTGCTATTGTATTAGGTGGAGTTGGTTTTGGAGTATATACTTTAGTAAAAAAGCATAATGCTAAAAAACGTCGTGAAGCTCGTCGTGCATCAAAAAAAGCTTAATATTCATATCTTACTAAATCAAATGAATAAATAATTAGTTAATGACATAAATTTTTATAAAATATCTTGAAATTATAACTTAGCAATGGTATATTATATATCGTCGCTAAGATATATGGATCCTTAGCCAAGTGGTAAGGCAATTGACTGCAACTCAATGAGCGTTGGTTCAAGTCCGACAGGATCCTCCAATTTTTTAAAAAAAAACTTGATTTAATCGGCAGTTTTTGCTAATATAATTTAGCAATGCGCCTATAGCTCAACTGGATAGAGTGTTAGACTACGAATCTAAAGGTTGCGAGTTCGATTCTTGCTGGGCGCACCAATATTCGGGAAATAGCACAGCTTGGTAGTGCACCTGGTTTGGGACCAGGGGGTCGCAGGTTCGAATCCTGTTTTCCCGACCATGATTATTTCATAACATTAGTTATGTGGATATAGATATAAGTTAAAAGATTCTTTAAAAATCTTAAATATTTACATGGGGCTGTAGCTCATCTGGGAGAGCACCTGCTTTGCAAGCAGGGGGTAGAGAGTTCGATCCTCTTCAGCTCCACCATATTTATTATTTTTGGCTGTGTAGCTCAGTTGGCTAGAGCGGTCGGTTCATACCCGACAGGTCGTGGGTTCGACCCCCTCCGCAGCTACCATATTAATTTCTGTAGAATTGGACCCTTAGCTCAACGGTCAGAGCTCTCGGCTCATAACCGAGCTGTTATAGGTTCGAATCCTATAGGGTCCACCAAATATTTTGTACGGAGGCTTACCCAAGTGGTTGAAGGGGTTGGTCTTGAAAACCAATAGGGGATGCAAGTCCCGCTAGAGTTCGAATCTCTAAGCCTCCGCCATTTATTTTTAATTATCGCGGGGTAGAGCAGTTGGTAGCTCGTCGGGCTCATAACCCGGAGGTCGAAGGTTCAAATCCTTTCCCCGCAACCAATGTTTATTTAATTATAGCTTAGGCTATAATTTTTTAATTTTAAAATGCAAATTTATTGAATTGAAAAAAATCGAGTGATATTATTTAGACAAAGGAGATAATTAATATGGAATTAAAAGGTTCAAAAACAGAGAAAAATTTAATGGAAGCATTTGCTGGTGAATCTCAAGCAAGAAATAAATATACTTACTGGGCTTCAAAAGCAAAGAAAGAAGGCTATGAACAAATTGCTGCTATTTTTCTAGAAACAGCAGATAATGAAAAAGAACACGCTAAAATGTGGTTTAAAGAATTGCAAGGTGGCGAAATTCTTTCTACTAAAGAAAATTTACTTCAAGCAGCTATGGGTGAACATGAAGAATGGACAGATATGTATAAACGTATGGCTGAAGAAGCTAAAGAAGAAGGTTTTGATCGTGTTGCTAGATTATTTGAAGGTGTTGCAAAAATTGAAAAAGAACACGAAGAAAGATATCGTAAATTATTAGCTGCTCTTGATGAAGGAAAGGTATTTGTTAAAGACGATATAGTTGTTTGGAAATGCCGTAATTGTGGCCATATTCATGTTGGCAAATTTGCACCAAAAGTATGCCCTGTATGTAGTCATCCACAAGCATACTTTGAAGTTAAAGCTGAAAATTATTAATAAAAATTTTAAAGAAAATGAAACTACCACTTATGTGGTAGTTTTTTACATATTGCTAAAAGTGTCTAAATTCTGTAAAATAATGAAAGTAGTAGGAGTTTAGTATGACTGAAAAAATTATTGATTTAAAAACAGAACCAAAAAAACCATTATTATTTTGGAGATTTATAATGACTGTTGCTGGAACATTTTATACAGCAGTTATGAAATATAAAATTAGAAAAATTAATTGTAAAGGTTTGAAATGGCCATATTTAATTTTAGCTTCACATGCTTCTTTTATTGATTTTGCTTGGAATACAAAAGTTTGTGCTCCACATCATAGTAATTATATTGCATCAATTGAAGAATTTATTGGAAGAGAATCTTTATTTAGAGGAATTGGCTGCTTTCCAAAACGTAAATATACAAAAGATTTAATACCAGTATTGCATACTCTTAATTTATTAAAAAAAGAAAAAAATAGTGTTACAGTTTATCCTGAAGCTCGTTATAGTATTGCAGGTATTAATGAAAGAATTGATAAAAGTATTGGTAAACTAGCGAAGTTAGCAGGTATGCCTGTTGTAATATTATTAACTTTAGGTGATTTTATTCATAAACCACAATGGAATCCTAAACATAATAAAGTTCCTTTTGAGATTATTAAAAAATGTATAGTTACTCAAGATGAAGTAAAAAATTTAAGCGCAGAAGAAATTCAAGAGCGTGTAGAAAAAGAATTTGTTTATGATGAGTTTAAATGGGTTTTAGATAATAAAATAAAAGTTAAGGGAAAATATAGAGGACATAATTTACATAAGATTTTATATAAATGTCCTCATTGTGGAAAAGAATTTATGATGAATTCATTAAATAACAAACTATGGTGTACAAATTGTAATACAGAATATTATGTTAATGATTATTGTCAATTAGAATGTGTTAATGGAAAAACAATTTTCTCACATATCCCTGACTGGTATAAATGGGAACGAGAAGAAGTTAGAAAAGAAATATATTCGGGAAATTACCATTTTGAAGATGAAGTTATTTTACAACATTTAGAAAATGCTAAAGTTGGTTATAAATATTTAGGTAAAGTTCATTTTACTCATGATATGAATGGTTTACATTTACATGGTAAATTGGAAGACGGAACAGATTTTGATTTTGATAATAATCCAAAAAATACTCCATCTATTCATATTGATTATAATTACCATAAAAAAGGTACAGTAAAACCTGGACAAGCTTTAGATATAGACACTCTTGATGATACATGGTTTGCTTATTTACAAACCGAAAATGATGTTGTCACTAAAATTCATTTGGCTGTTGAAGAATTATACGATTATACAATAGAAAAAAATAAGAATTTATAAAATTAATAGTATTATTATCAATAAATTGATAAAAATGTGAATTGCCAAAGTAAATTCTAGTTTGACAAATTAAATTCTATAAATAT
>JBJEDT010000005.1:0-51561 GCA_051872335.1 Bacilli bacterium
ATGATTATGATAATAATTTCAAAATTATTGATAATGTTGCTTACTTACCATATCAAAAAGAACTTACTGACGAAGAAGAAAAACTTTTTAATCAAAAACTGAAAACACACGAAATTGATAAAATAGTTAAAATTGGAAATGGTTTTAAACAATATAATTTGCATAATGAATTAGACGATACTTTCACACCAACCTATAACCATTTCAATCGTAAAGCAAAAGCAAAATTAACAAAAACATATTTAAAATTAGGTAAAATAAATTCATCAATTAATGTAGTTTTATTTTCTTTAATTTTAGTTTTAGTTATTCTTATACAAACACTTTTAAATTTTGATTCAACTAAAATCTATGTGAACAACATTAATATTGATAATAAAGATATCATAATGATTCATAAAACTGATGTTGAAGCTGCGACATCTTCTCCAACAAAATTCTTAAGATTTAACGAAGAAGACAAAATAAATTTATTTAATAATTATGAAGGAACATATTATCCTATCGTTAATTTTATACTAGATATAAATAACTTAGGTAATCCAACAAACACAGAAGCTGGTTATATTCATACATTAAAAGAATATGTTAATCAACATGGTTTTTATCTTTCAAATCCAATAGGAACTGCAATAGTTGATGACCAGTACCTAATAAATAGATATCAAAATGAAAATGGTGAATTGGAAATTCTTGCAGGTTCATTAGATGACTGTAGAAGCTCTCTTAATTTGATAATAACTGATTATATAGCAGATAGTATTATTGACACTCACTATGAACTTGGTATGAATGAAACATATGAAGATTTGATAGATTTTACCTATTTATGCTATCCACATAATAAATCAATTTCTACAAATAATAGTGGACGCATTGGTTGTATTATAAAAACAAATTACAAAGAAAAATATAAAGAACTATTTGATAAATATGAAGATCTTAAAGCCAAAGGTTTTCCAATTAAAGAGACCAACGAACTAACACAATCTAAACTTTATGAGAATTACTTTTCTAATATTGTTAATGGCTCTTTGTCATTGAGTTTTTCAAATAATTCAAACTTCTTAAACGAAGCTAAAGTTAATATTACAACAGTTAAAAATCATTTTAGTAATAAGGGACTCTTTGCTTCAACTGATCTAATCCCTAGTGATTTTGATATTCAATATGACAGTGTGTTTATGTCTAAAGATAGCTTAAACGATGATGAAATAATTATTAAATTGAGTGAAGCACTAGAATATGCGAAATTACTTCAAGTCGATACAGCCGAAGAACTAATCGGTCAGACTATTAATATAATAAAAACTGTTGATGATACATTAAGTGGAGAAGTAATTGATTCGTTCTCATTAAAAATAGTAGGTTTTAATGAATACCATTTTCTTATTAGTCCAAACAATCTAAATCGAACTGCAGCTATGCAGATTTTTGAAGTTGGTTATCTTTTCCCTACTTATGAAAATTGCTCAACTATAATAAATAATACAGTTAACCATAATTTCTATTTATCTGATGTAAATACATCAATTTATAGTGTTGTTCTTAAAACCATAGCATTATTTGGCGATATATTTAGAATTTTAAATGCTTTATTAATCATAATTTTAGTAGTGTTCTTTTCATCTTTTGCAAATAAAACAATTATAAGTAAAAGTTATCAAATTGGTGTCTTTAAATCTCTTGGAATGCCACTCAAAGATATTACAAGTATATTCCTAATAAAAAACATTATTTTTAGTATTTTATCATTGATACTCACTACGGCTTTGATTTTCCCATTCCTAGAATTAGCAAATTATTTACTTATGAATGCATATTCAATATTCTTTGGAAAAAGTATAAATATTATTAAGATATTTTCTTTCCAATCTAATATTTTTATATTTAATTATTTATTAGTTATTGCTATATTCATTATTTTCACTTTAGTACCTATAATATCAACAAAACGCATTTCTCCAGCTAAAATTGTTAATAACAAAAACGAATAAAAATAATTAAAAATAAAATTAAATTAAGATGACAATTATATATATGATACTGATTTATATTTTTGTCATTTTGAATTTAGTTCTATTGTATTTTTAATTTTTATATCTTCATATTAAAAATTATTTAAAAATATCTTTATAAGTTAGATTTTCACTTAAATTTTTATTTTGATTCTTTATAAAGTATTAATAATTAGGCATTATCATTTTTTTTAATAATATCACTTACCTCATGAAGAGATATAAAAGCATTAGGATCTATTTTATGAACAATCACTTTAATTGTGTTAACTTGAAAGCGATTGGTAATGAAATATATAATTTTTTTATTCTCTTTTGAGTAACCACCTACTGCATCAACGATTGTTCCTGATGAAGAAAAGTGTTGACTTAGTTCTTCATTAATCTCATCAGCACACGTCGTAACAATCATTGCACATTTACTTGAATCAAATCCATCAACAACAAAGTCAATTACTTTTGAACCAACAAAATAAGTAATAATTGAATATAAAGGTAAAATCCAAGAGCCTGACACAAAACCACATATAATATATAAAATTACGTTATATATTAAGTTAAATGTTCCAATAGATATACCAATTTTCTTAGCAAAAGTTACAGATAAAACATCAATACCATCAATTGCTCCTCCAAAGCGAACAACAAGACCACTTCCAATGCCTGATAAAGTACCACCAAATATAGCACATAGTAATAAATCAGATTCTGCTAAAGGTGAAGCAATCGATACATCAATTGGTAAAACATCAGTTATTAAGAAAGCTACTAAAGAATATATGATAACTGAAAAAACAGAATAAATAGTAAAATTAATTCCTTGCTTTTTTAAACCAAAAATAAAGATAGGAATGTTTAATATAATCAAGAAGAAAGATAAAGATAAAAAAGGAGTCGAGCAAACTTGAGTTAATAACATACTAGTTCCTGAAATGCCAGCATCATATAACTTGACAGGATATAAAAATAAAGTTACTCCAATTGCATTAATAATACCTGCAATAAATATAGCTAGAAAATTTGTAAACTTTAATTGTTTTAATTCACTTTTCAACTTCTCTTTATTTATTTTCATATAAAAATCCTCCAAATTTTATTTGACATTACTACTAAAAAAAATAACAATTTTAATCTTATTAAATCTTCATTTAAAAAGGTGCTATACTATATTTATATTAACATAAAAACTAAATTAATAATATTTAATTTAGCATAAAATAAAAATTAGAAAGGAAGATTTTAAAAATATCTTTAAGGGTTAATATAAATGTTATATGTTATTGAACTTTTAAAAGTTTTTGCAATCTTTGCTACTGCGTTATTATTAGGAAAGTTAGTATCGAAATTACGTTTACCTGCAATCTTAGGTTGGTTAATTGTTGGAGTTGTTTTTGGTCCATATTTAGTTAGCCTTATTACTTTTGATATCATCAACGAAACATGGTATCAAATATTTTCAAAAATATTAGAATGTCTAGCAGGTGTCATGATTGGTCGAGAAATTCGTTTTAGAACAATTAAAACTTATGGCAAACAAGTGGTTGGAATTACTATTGTTCAATCATTGGGAACATTTATTTTTGTTTCATTGGTTTTCGGATTAATTTTACATTTCTCTAATTTACCATTTTATTTAGGATTTATCTTTGGAGGAATTGCTTTAGCTACAGCTCCAGCTCCTGCATTATCAATTGTTAATGAATATAAAACTAAAGGTCCAATTACTAATACCTTAATTCCATTAGCAGCAATCGATGATATAATTGGTGTTATTGTATTCTTTACCGTTATTTCAATTGTAAATGCAACATCAGGAAGTGCTTCAATTTCCATTTGGTCTGTATTAGGAATGGTCCTTCTTCCATTTGTATTTGGTATATTATTTGGATTCATATATTCAATCATTTTTAAAAAAGTGCAATCTGAAAAATTATTATTTATTTTCTATGTAGTATTTATCATACTAACAGGAGCATCAGCTTTAGTTTTTGATTTATTAGTATTCAAGACAATTACAATGAACTATTTATTATTAGGTATGGCATTTAGTGGAACTGTAACTAATTTGCTCGATGAACAAAAACATGAAAAGATAATGATTCCTTATAATAAAATTTTAAATGTTGCTTTAGTCATTGTTATTATTAATTTAGGTATGCCACTTGATTATCATTTAATCGCAGGTGCTGGTCTATTTACTTTAATATATATTGTATCAAGAGCTATTGGAAAAATTGGTGGTTCTTTCTTAGGTGGAAAGATAACCAAAGCTCCAGACACCGTAACAAAATATTTAGGTCTTACTTTACTACCACATTCAGGAGTATCTTTAGTATTTACTGGAATTGCTGTTACTACTTTAAATAGCATTAATAGTAGTTATGCTGAAGTTATTTCAGGAACTATCGTTGCTGCAGCTATCATAAATGAGATCATTGCAGTTATATTAGCTCGTGTAGCATTCAAAAAAGCTGGAGAAATCGACTCTAATTAGACATAATAAAAAGCAATTAGCTTGACAATAATCAATACTAATTGCTTTTTTTATAACATTATTAAATTTTAATAACTAAGCAAGGTACAACACAAACATTAGTTTCGTTTACATAAATATATGTGCAAACACCGCCGCTCGTACTTGAAGCTAAGACACCATCTTCATATTGACATGGGCTTCTAAAGAAATAAACACTTTTACTATTAAACTCAACTCCACCTAGTGCCTTTGTATAATCACTTGCTAGTTTATTACTTGTGTCTTTTGATAATGAAGAATATTCATTTTCGCTTAATAAATAAACTTTATCTAGTGTATTATTTGAAGCGTATGTTGCAGAAGATAAACTTGAAAAACCACTAGCTGAGTTATTCACTTCAGTTAGTGAAATTAAATCTTTTTGTGCTGAAGTAAAGGCATAATTATAAAAATATCCATTTAGCCATTCACGTATATCTGAATATTCATAATTATTTGCATAATATATTTCTCCATTTATAATATGATTTTCTTTGCAACTATAAAACATTTGTACATCTAAAGCTACATCACTAAGCAAAGTATATTTACCATCATCAATAGAAATAATTTTCCATTTTATTGGTTCAACTTTAAAATAATAAACTTCTCCAGTATTAATTTTTGTACCATCAGAAAATAACGATCCAGAATAATCAGGATCTGCCACAGCTTGTACATAAGTAAAGCCATCACTACCATAATAAAGATTTTCATCTAATTGATTAAGTATTTGAACAGAACTTTCTTTAACAGATTGTGGGTAATTTCCAAAATAAATATATTCACCATCTAAAATATAATTAGGAATTAGTTTATCATGACAATATGTACATTCCCCATCAACATAATTATGTTCAACAATGGCAATATTATCAGTATTAAGAATTTCTCCACAAATCGAACATTCAGTATGCTTTCTTCCTTATTCATAACAAGTAGGTTCGGCATCAATAATCCATTCGGATTCAACATGAGCACATGTTTCATCACAAGAGCACATTACAGATGCCATTAAAGATATAAACGCAAGATTAATTATTCTTTTCATAAAAAATAACCTCCATGAGGTTATTATATAATTGCTTACTTTATAAGCAATTTTTATATTTAAAAAGTAGACTAACAGTAGACTCAATAATCAAATAGATACTTTTTAATGCGTCTTATTACTTGTAAAAGTTACTTCTGAACTAGATATGTTGACTTCATCGTTATTAAGCAATATTTTTAAAGAATTATCATCATTAATATCTAATACTTTTACAAGTTCTTCCTTATTATTAATTAAACAATACACGTATTTATTTCTTAAATAATTATTATCTCTAACAATCTTTAAATAACTTTTGTCGTTGTTTTTAATATCAATTAACATATTATAAATGTATTTATAAACTTTAGATGATACCTCATTAATATCAAAAAGATTATTAGTTAATTCAAAAAGAGATGTTGCTTTATTAAACAACTCATTATCTTTAAAACTGGAATTAACATTAATACCAATTCCTATAATTAACGCTTCTATTCCCTCATTATAAGAAATACTTTCTAAAAGAATTCCACAGATTTTTTTATCATTTACATAAACATCATTAGGCCATTTTATCGATACATTATTAATTTTAAAATCTAATAATGTATTAAAAACACATACAGCACTAGCAAGTGAGAAATTAGCAAATTTATCTACTAGACTCTTATCTTTAATTAACAAAGAAAACATCAAATTCTCATCTTTTTTATTTATCCATTTACGGTTCATTCTTCCATGACCACTAGTCTGTAAAGAAGCACTAACAAGAGTTAAATCTTCTAATTCTTTGTAGTGTCTTTTAAGATAAGACGATGTAGAATCTATTTCGGCAAAATGTATATAATTAAACTCTTTCATAATACTCCTTTTAAAAAAGTCTAGCTTTAATAGCTAGACTTAAATATAAAACATTATAAGAATAATAGCAATAAAATACCAGCTGCAACAGCACTACCAATAACTCCAGCTACATTAGGTCCCATTGCATGCATTAATAAGAAATTGCTTGGATCTTCTTCTTTACCTACTTTTTGAACTACTCTAGCAGCCATAGGTACAGCAGATACACCAGCAGCACCAATCATTGGATTAACTTTTCCTTTGGTTAATACACACATTAACTTACCACCTAATACACCAAATGCAGTAGCAACAATAAACGCAATAATACCTAATGCAAAAATATATAATGTTTGTAGAGTTAAGAATGTTTCAGCTGATGCCGTAGCACCAACACATACACCTAATAAAACTGTTATGATATACATAAATGTATTACCTAAAACTTCAGTAATTTTAGGTGCTACTCCTGATTCTTTAATTAAGTTACCTAACATTAAGCAACCAATTAATGGAGCACATGAAGGAACTAATAAAGTAACAACTATTGTAACAATAATTGGAAAGAGAATTTTTTCCTTTTTAGAAACTTCTCTTACTTGTTCCATTTTGATTTGTCTTTCCTTCTTAGTTGTTAATAATTTAATAACTGGAGGAAGAATAACTGGAACTAAAGCCATATAAGAATATGCAGCAATAGATATAGATCCTAATAATTCAGGAGCAAGTTTTGATGTTACAAGAATAGCTGTAGGACCATCTGCTCCACCAATAATTCCAATTGAAGCAGCCTCTTTTGCATCAAAGCCTAATGCAATTGCTCCAATGAAAGTAATAAAAATACCAATTTGAGCAGCAGCACCAAGTAACATTGTCTTCTTATTAGCAATAAGTGGTCCAAAGTCTGTTGTAGCTCCAATACATAAGAAAATTAAGCAAGGATAGATTCCCCATTTTACACCGTAATATAAATAACCAATTAAACCTGAATATTTATATTCAGCAGGAATGCCATCAACACCAGTACCTTCAACTAATGTTTTTACAAAAATTTGATCTTTAACACCTGGAATATTTACAAGTAACATACCAAAGGCGATTGGTAATAATAAATATGGTTCAAATTGTTTTTTAATAGCTAAGAACAATAGAACACACGCAATAGCTATCATGATGAGGTATTTCCATCCACCCTCAGCAAAGAAGCCAGCAATACCAGATTGTTTAAAGAAGCTTTCTAGTAATTCTAGAATTTTTTCCATAAAATTACCTATTTAATTTTAATTAATAATTGTTTTGTAGTAACTTGTTGTCCTTTTGCAATAATAACTTCTGCTACTTCACCATCACATGGAGAGTTAACTTCATTTTCAAGTTTCATAGCTTCGATTAATAAAAGAACATCGCCTTTTTTTACTTTATCGCCAACTTTTACTTTTACATCAATAACATTACCTTGAATAGGTGCAACAACTTCAACTAGATTTGTTGATGAACTTGATGAAGCCTTTTTTGATGTTTCTTTTTTAGGAGCTTCTTTTGTTTTAGTTTCGCTTGGAACAGCTGCTTCAGTTTTTACTTCGTCAACTGATTCAAGTTGAACTTCATAAGTTTTTCCATTAACTTTAACTTTATAAATTTTCATAACGTTCTCCTTAATCAATTCTCTTGATACTAATTAAATTAGAATCTTTATGAGTCTCATTTTCAAATTCGATTGTTGCAACTAATAAAGCAACAACAGCATCTTCATCCTCGTCTAAAATTTTATTTTCAGCACGTGGCATAATATTTGTTTTTGCATCAATGGCATTCATAGCTTTGCTAAATCCACCAGTAATTAAAATAATTAGAAGTAATACAACAAAGACTAATATAATTGCAATTAAAGCAATAAGTAAAGCATCGCCAATTTTTATATCTGCAGGATAAAGTGATAATGTTTTCATCTAATCACCTCTTAAGCAGAAACCTTAATTGTTTTAGGTTTACTGTCTTCATTTCTTTTAGTGATATATTTAATAGCAACATCACCAAATAAAGCAATACTTAATACATCTTCATCTGATTTAGCAATATCAGCATATTTTTTCTTTAATGCTTTAAATTCTGGTTTTAAATCATCAGCAGGTCTATGAGTAATCACTGCATCATCACCAATAATTTGATGTCTAATTTCTTCATTTACTGGAGCAGGTGATTTACCATAGTTACCATGTAAATATTCATTAATTTCTTTAGGTACCATTTTATAACGTTGACCTGAAATTACATTTAAAACAGCTTGTGTACCAACCATTTGTGAAAGTGGAGTAACAAGAGGTGGATAACCCATATCTTTTCTTACTTCAGGTACTTCTTTTAAAACATCATCTAATTTATCTAAAGCATTTTGTTGTTTTAATTGTGAAATTAAGTTAGATAACATTCCACCTGGAACTTGATATTTTAAAATATTTGGATTACAAGATAAAACTTTTGGATTTAACATTCCGTTTTCTAAATATTTAGCTTTAACTGTAGCTAACTTAGTAGCTGCTTTATCTAGTAAATCAGCATTTAATTTTGGATCATATTCTGTTCCACGTAATGCATAATTAATTGATTCAGTACATGGTTGAGAAGTACCACCTGATAAAGGTGAAAGAGCTGTATCGATAATATCAACACCAGCTTGGATAGCACGTAAATATGTCATTTCCATTAATCCACCAGTACAATGTGAATGAAGTTCAATAGGTAACTTTGTATTAGCTTTAATTTGACTAATTAAATTATAAGCATCTTCTGGTAATAAAACGCCAGCCATATCTTTAATACAAATTGAGTCAGCACCCATCTTTTCAACTTCTTTAGCAAGTTCAACATAGTATTCGACTGTGTGTACTGGACTTGTTGTATAACTTAAAGCTATTTGACATTCTCCACCATATTTTTTGGTAGCATCTACTGCACATTTTAAATTTCTTAAATCATTTAAAGCATCAAATATACGAATGACATCGATTCCGTTTTGAATGGATTTTTGAACAAATTTTTCAACAACATCATCAGAGTAATGTCTATAACCTAAAATGTTTTGACCACGGAATAACATTTGTAATTTTGTATGTTTACATACCTTTTTTATCTTACGTAATCTTTCCCATGGATCCTCATTTAAGAATCTTAGACATGCATCAAATGTAGCTCCACCCCATACTTCTAAAGCATAATACCCTGCTCCGTCTAATTCTTTTAAAGCAAGGAGTACTTCATCAGTAGTCATACGGGTAGCAAATAAAGATTGATGTCCATCTCTTAGAGCTGTTTCAACAACTTTGACTCCCATTTATTTATTCTCCTGTAATTTATTTAGTAGATTTTTTTGTAGTTTTTTTACTAGCAGCTTTCTTAGGTGCTGCTTTTGTTTCTTTATCTTCTTTTGGTTCGCTAACTTTAATTTCACTAGCAACTTTCTTTAAAGCATCTAAAGCTTCTTTTGGTAAAGCATTGTATGCATCTAAATCCTTAACGAATTTATAACGATCTTCCATACGAGCTTTTACATCTTTGCAATATGCAGCATCTTTGAAGTTAGGTTCAAATCCTTCAATTGGTAAATATTCTAATGAAGAGAATGGACCAAATTTAACAAAGTTAGCTTTTTCATTAACGATATCTTCAATTAAACCTAATGTAACAGCAGGTGTAACTTTCTTTTCACCAAAGAAACCTGTGTTAATAATGTAACAATCAACATTGAAGTTTTTGTTTTCAAATAATGCTTTGAATGATTCGAAATCAAGAGCTAATGGATATAATCTGAATGGGTTTGCGTAAGGAACAATAACTAATTTATTTGGATCTTCTCCAGGAACATATTCAGCTGTTGTACGTTTAGTAGCTAGAGTAGCACCCATTGCTGAAGCTAAAGCTGGATCGTTTACTTTAACAACTGGTGGTAAAGTAGCATCTTTCATAATCCAGAAAATAGCATCTGTTGATTTATTGAATTTATATTCACGGTTCATAGCAGCAAATTTAGATTTAACTGTACGACCATTACCATTTAAAATATCTTCAGTAACTGGGACGATCTTACCTTCATCATTAACGGTTGCGCCACAGTTTTGAACAGTTAAGAAGTATTTAGATTGATCTTTAGTTAAAGGATAATCTTGTGTTTTATCAAAGTATGATGGTTCTAATGATACTGATGAACCATCTGTATTACTAATAATGAATGCATCATCATGTAAAACTGTTGTATTCATTTTACCATTGTGATCACTTAAAGTAATTGTAGATTTACCAGAACCTGAAAGACCGAAAACAGAAATAACTTTTTCTTTTCCACCTTCAAGGTTGAATCTCTTTTGTCCGCCGTGGCAAGCAGTATAACCTTGACGTTGTGCAATTGACCAGCCAAGTGTTAATGTGCCTTTTTTGTGTTCACCAAAGTATCTCATACCTAGTAAACATGCACAGTTATAATCTGGGTCAAATAATGCTAAACCATCTGGATAATCAGCTGTTTTGCAATCTGGATCCGAATAAATAAAGACATCACCTTCATCGATTAATTTTGATTTTGCATATAATTTATTTGCTGCAGCATCAGCAATTTGGAAATTTAATAACCATGAGTAAAGTGTGTTTTCAAATCCTTGTGGAATAAGTAAGTGCGCTTTAACCATAAAATCAGCATCTAAGCCAATATAAGCAGTTGCATGATACATAGTCTTACGGCAGCTATTGAATAAAACTTCACGAACTTGACCAGCATATTTTTCACGTGTTTCATTATTAGCAATACGACGTAAACGTGCTTGACGTCCTGTGATGAATCCATCGTTAAATAATAAAACTTTTGCATTTGCAGGTAAGCCTAATTCTTTTGCTTTTACAACAGGCATATCTGTAACGATTGTACCTGGACAATTTTTTGCTAATTCGTAAGCTTGTTTTAATGAAGTTACTTCAATAACATTATTACGATAAAAAGCAGATTCGATTGTTGATCTTAATTTGCTGTAAATTTTAGGACTTGCTGTTCCTATCTCTTTGTTTGGTAAATTACTTTTTGTAGCCATATCTTTCTCCTCCTACCATATGTGAACGACTAATAAATTAGTCCTACAAATTTAAAGAAAATAATTCGATATTTATAATACAAATGTGTTTTCTTTGATGATGATTTTCATTAATTTACAAAAAATCGAAAATCAAACACATAATAACATTTTTACATATAGAATACAACTATATATAGAACAAAAATAAGCAAAAAAATACTGATTTGAACTTATAAATTTTGACAAACACAAGAATATGTTTAAAAGAAAAAGTTGAGCATCATCATTTGCTCAACTTTTAAAATCATCCATTACATTTTGCCATTGCTTTATCAAAGCCTTCTTTTAAAGTTACTTTTAAAGCATTAACAGCTTTATCAATTGCTTGGTCAATTAAGATTGCTTCATCCCCTGTAGGAACACCAAGAACATAATCAACAGTATTAAATCTTGGTTCACCAATACCAATACGAATTCTTTTTATTTCTGAAGTTCCTAATAAATCAATTATATTTTGAATTCCTTTTTGTCCTCCACTACTTCCACTAGGACGCATTCTCATTTTTCCAGGAGGCAGAGCAAGATCATCATAAACTACAATTAAATCACTAACATCTATTTTAAAATAAGACATCAATGCTTTTACTGATTGACCTGATAGATTCATATAAGTATAAGGTTTTAAAATAAAAATATCTTCTCCTTGATATTTAAAACGACCATATACTCCTTTAAAATCTTCTTTATCAACATCTACATTTAATTCATCACATAATCTATCAATAGTCATAAAACCCATATTATGACGAGTTTTAGCATATTCTTTTCCAGGATTACCTAACCCAACAATTAATTTCATAATAATTAATCACCCCATGCGAGCATATTATATCATATAAAGTACTTTTTGAAATGAACATTGTGAAAAAGAACAACCCTTATGTTTATGCATTAATTCTTTTATCTTTAACCTTAATAAGCCAAATGTTTACAAATTATAATTATTCATATTTTGTTGATGATATGGCATTGATCACTTTAAAACAAGCTTCCCTTGCTAAAATGATATTCATTG
The DNA here is from genome assembly GCA_051872335.1 of Bacilli bacterium. GTDB lineage: Bacteria > Bacillota_I > Bacilli_A > RFN20 > CAG-826 > SUG2458. The sequence continues at coordinate 12,545 of JBJEDT010000005.1, forward strand.
TTTTTGATGGAGTAAACGATATCATTTTCGGTATCCTTTCTGATAAAACAAAACATAGAAATATACCACGAAGTAAATGGATGATTTGTACTCTTCCTTTTTATTGCTTTGCATTAATATTTACATATGCAATAAATAAAAATGTTCAATTAAGCAATATACAATTTTTCTTTTATTATATTATAGTTACTATATTATTTGATGTCTTTTCCTCAATTATGTTTGTAAATTACAATGCTTTATTTACTAATCTATATAAACAAGAACAAGAAAGAAATAAAGTATCTTCTTTAACACATATATTTGAAATTCTAGGAATTGGAATTATTTTTATCATAGGCCCAATATTAAAAGAAAATATAGGTTACCTCAAAACAAGTTATTTAATCTCAGTAATTGTCATTATTATCTTTTATATTTGTTTTTCATTAATTGAAGAAAAAGAAGAAAGTGTTAATAAAGAAAAAGAAAGTTTTTCATTTAAAGATGTATTAAAAGCATTATATAAAAACAAAGAATTTGTAAGTTATATTTTAACAACTTCATCTTTTTTAACAATTTTAGGAACTCTTGTTACTATTCTTCCTTTTATCGTGAAATATATTTTAAAAATAAATGCTTATCAACAAGTTATATTAACTGTTGTCGCATGTTTTTTAATATTATTTTCTATCAAATTATTTTCTCTTTTAATTAATAAATATGGATTAAGAAAAATTTATAAAATTTCATTTATCATCTTTCCAATTCTTGTAATCCTTTTAAGTCTTTCTTTTTCATTTTATTCCGCTCTAATCTTTATTATATTATGTTGCCCTTTTCTAGGTGGTTTTTTTATCTTTCCTGATTTAATAATTTCAAGAATTATTGATAAAGAAAAAAAGAACCATGGTCAATGTATAACTGGATTCATTTTATCGGTATCTAGTTTTACAAGACGTTTGGCTCTATTGTTAGGTTCTTTTATATTGTTTTTAGTGTCTTTACTTTTTAATTATATAGATGGAGAAAATCCTGGTAATAACCCTGAATTATGCTTTAGAATTATTACTAGTCTATTTCTTCCTTTTATTGCTTTATGTGGGACATTATCTTCTAAAATCTATTTAAATTCTACTTCAAAGTAAACGATGCACAACAAGCTACCTCACCATCATCATCTATACGAACATGACGTGCTCCGCATAATCCACTTTTATAATAATAGCAAGTATCAGTTTGACAAGTTATAGGATGGCCATCTAAATCAACAGGATCTCCCATATCTTTAGCAAATTCATATTCATAACGAGCATTTTCAGCATTTGTTTCGTTGCGTTCATTATATGAAGAACATAGTGCATCATCATTAACATTAATTCCTTCCCTTGTACAATGTGTGCAGTAATTATGAGCACAACAATTTTTATAACATTTTATTTGTGGCATTTATAAATTAACTCCTTTCGTCACACTACTATTTTCGTCAATAAATGTAAAAATATTATAAGAAAATAAAATTATTTAAATTGTTAATAAATAGAAAATCAAGTAGAATTGATACGAGGTGTTAATTCATGCGTATTGGAAAATACTTATCACATGCTGGTTATGGCACAAGAAAAGATGTTAAGAATTTAATTAGAAAAAAATTAGTTACTGTAAATGATATACTTATTAATACAGATAGTTTAAACATTGATGAAACAAAAGATATCATTAAAGTAGATAATGAAATAGTAGAATACAAAGAATTCTATTATTTACTTTTAAATAAACCAGAAGGTTACGTATCAGCTACTGAAGATTTTAAATATCCTACAGTTATTGATCTAATTGAAGGATATCAAGATTTTGGATTATTTCCTGTTGGAAGACTTGATATTGATACTACCGGTTTAGTATTATTAACAAACAATGGTAAACTTGCTCACTTTCTAACATCACCAAAATCACATGTTGAAAAAGAATATGAGGTTGAAGTTAATTATCCTTTAAAAGATGAATTAATTTTAAAATTTAAAGAAGGAGTCCTCCTTGATGATGGATATAAATGTTTACCTGCAACTCTTATTATTAAAGATGATAAACATGCTAATATCGTTATTAAAGAAGGTAAGTTCCATCAAATAAAAAGAATGTTTCAGTCTTTTGGTTACACCGTAATGTCACTTAATCGTATACGTATTGATTTCTTAGAATTGTCAACTTTAGAACTCGGAAAATATCGTGAATTAGATGAAAAAGAAATAGAAAAATTATTAGATAATAATATGAGATAATTTCGTGAATTCACGAAATTTTCTTTTTATATAACTTTTGTTGACAAAAGTGTCAATGAAACATATAATTGTATCATGTAATTTAAATTGACTTTTTTGTCAACAAAAAGATAGGAGGTATACGATGCCCAAAACTAAACAAACATACGATCAGATGAAAGAAGATCGTCGTCGTTCTATTTTGAAAGCTTCTTTAAGATTATTTGCAGTTCGAGGTTACGATGCTGTAAGAATGGATGATATAGCAAAAAAATGTGAATGTAGTCATGGATTACTTTACCATTACTATAAAGATAAAGAAGATATCTTTCATGATTTAATGAATTATTTACACTCTGATGTATATCGATTTAACCTATTAATTCATGAAGAAAAGGTATCTGCTAAAGAACAAATTATTCATATATGTGATGCTATTATCAATATTATTAATGGTGATGAAGATCGATTCTTCTCATTTTATATGTTTACAAATATTGATTATCAAAAAACTTTACCACCTCCACCTGTAAGAGATGGTAAAGGAAAAATTCATCATAAATTTTTTGATGATATTTTAAAAGAAATTATTATCCAAGGGCAAAAAGAAGGAACTGTACATAAAGGAGATCCTAAAGAATTAACATTATTATTTCACTCATTAATGTATGGTATGCTTTTTGATAAGTTAAAAAATAAAAGAGAAAAATATAGTTGCCCTTCATCAAAAGCAATACAAAGAATATTATTAAAAACGGAAGGAGAAAATTAATATGAAGAAAAAGAAAAAAGAAAAACAAAAAGGGGTTTTTAGATATCTTTTATCTTATGTAAAGCAATATAAAGTTTATGCAATATTAACACCTCTTGTTGTTATGATTGAATCAATTATTGAAGTCTTAATTCCTAAATGTATGGCCAATTTGATTGCTCAAGGTATTGGTAGTTATGACAATGCAAACGAAAACATCTTTGTTCCAGGTGAATTTAAATATGTATTAATCTGGGGTGGAGTTATGGTCCTTATGGCTATTATCTCTACACTTGCAGGAGCATTAGGCACTAAATTTGCAGTAACTGCATCACAAGGATTTGCTAAAAATTTAAGACAAGCACAATTTGAAGCAATTCAACATTATTCATTTGCAAATACTGATAAATTCCAAACATCTTCTCTTGTTACAAGATTAACTACGGATGTTACAAATACTGCTAGTGCTTTCCAAATGACAATTAGATTGATGTTTAGAGCTCCTGTTATGATGGTATTTGCTACTATTATGTCTTTCACTATAAACCCAAGTTTATCAATGGTATATTTAGTAGCTATTCCAATTCTATTTGTTGCAATTATGATTATTATGATATTAGCATTCCCAAAATTTAGAGCAATGCTTACAAAATTTGATGCAATGAATAGAGATGTTCAAGAAAATCTTATTAGTATTCGTGTTGTGAAATCATTTGTTAGAGAACAATATGAAACAGAAAAATTTATTGATACATCTAGTGAAGTAAGAAAATTACAAATCGGTGCAGAAAAATTAATTGCTTTAGGAAACCCTATCATGAACTTATGTATGTATAGTAGTTTAGTCATCATCGCATTCGTTGGTGGTATTGATATTATTAAAGGTGTTAATGGAATGCAATATTCTGATTTAACAGCATTCATTACTTATACAACTCAAATTTTATTTTCATTAATGATGATTTCTATGTTCTTAGTTAACTTTGTTTTAGCAAGAGCTTCAATGGGAAGAATTGCTGAAGTTCTTCAAGAAAAACCTACATTCTCTGATGAAAACAATGATCCTTCTTTACAATTAGAAGATGGTTCAATTGTATTTAAAGATGTTAATTTCTCATATAAAAATGATGAGAATTCCTGTGTCCTTTCTAACATTAACTTGTCCATTGAATCAGGTCAAACAATTGGAATTATTGGTGGCACTGGATCTTCTAAATCTACTATCGTTTCTTTGATTCCACGCTTATATGATGTAACAACAGGCGAATTAATTGTTGGTAATCATAATGTAAAAGATTATAAACTTAAAACATTAAGAGATGATGTTTCAATGGTGCTACAAAAGAATGTATTATTCTCTGGAACAATTAAAGAAAATCTACGCTGGGGTGATGAAAACGCAACAGATGAAGAAATAGTTGAAGCATGTAAAAAAGCTTGTGCTCATGACTTTATTCAATCTTTCCCAGATGGTTATGACACTGATTTAGGCCAAGGTGGAGTTAATGTATCTGGTGGGCAAAAACAACGTTTATGTATTGCTAGAGCATTACTTAAAAAGCCAAAAATTATTATTCTTGATGACTCAACAAGTGCTGTTGATACAGCAACTGATGCTAAAATTAGAGACGAGTTTAAAAAGAATCTATCTGATGTTACAACCATTATCATTGCTCAAAGAATAAGCTCTGTTCAAGATGCAGATAAAATTATTGTTCTTGACAATGGTAATGTTGTTGGTTTTGATACTCATAAAAATTTATTAAAAAATAACGAGATTTATAAAGAAGTTTATACATCTCAAATGAAAGGAGCTGAATAATATGCCACCTTCAAAAGGAAAATTTGTTAAACCAAAAAATATGAAATCGACTATTAAAGGTATTCTTTCATATTTAAAACCTTATACAGGATTACTAATAATTGTCGTACTTTGTATTATTGCTGCTACTTTCTCTTCTACATATGCATCTTATATTTTAGGTAATGCAATAAAAGAAGGTATTACAAGTCATATGAATGATGCAGCCGCTGCAGTTTCATGGGATTACTTAATACATTCTGAACTAGGTAAAAATGTTATTAAAATGGGTATTGTGTATGTTGTTGCTTTAGTATCATCATATTCTTATCAACGAATAATGGTAAATGTATCTACAGGTGTACTAAAGAAAATTCGTGACGATTTATTTGTTCATATGGAAACTCTTGATATCAAATATTTTGATACTAATACACATGGTGAATTAATGTCTAGATTTACAAATGATACAGATGCTATTAGAGAAATGTTATCTCAAGGTATTCCTCAATTCATTTCATCGTTATGTTCAATCGTATTTGTTTTTACATTTATGGTTATTATTTCAATTCCATTAACAGTTTTTGTAATCATTGCTTTGATAGGCTTAATTCAAGTAGTTAAATTCATTACAAAAAGATCATCAAAATATTTCATTGCTAACCAAAAAAATATTGGTAAATTAAATGGATACATTGAAGAAATGGTTGAAGGTGCTCGTGTAGTAAAAGTATTTACACATGAACAAAAGACTATTGATGAATTCGAAGAACTAAATGAAACTTGGCGTAAATCAGCAACAACAGCTAATACGTATGGTATGGTTTTAATGCCAATCATGGGAAACCTAAGTCACATTTTATATGTTATTGTAGGTATGATTGGATCAGCTTTAGTTATCGGAACATATAATGGTGCCTTTGCTTCTTCATCATTCTTAACTTTCTTATTATCATTAGAAGCTCCATTCTTAATTATTTATCTAACTTATATTCGTCAATTCATGAATCCTATTACAAACTTATCTCAACAACTAAATGGTGTATTCACTGCTTTAGCAGGTGCAGAAAGAATATTTGATGTTATGAAAAGACCTTCTGAAGTTGATGATGGTTATGTAGAACTTGTAAATATTACTAAAAATAAAAAAGGTACTATACAAGAAGTTCAAGAAAGAACTGGTATGTGGGCTTGGAAACATCCTCACAAAAATGGTAAAGTTACTTACTCTGAACTAAAAGGTGATGTTGTTTTTGAAAATGTTACTTTCGGTTATGAACCAAATAAAACAGTTTTAAAAGAAATTAGTTTATATGCTAAACCAGGTCAAAAAATTGCTCTTGTCGGTTCAACAGGTGCAGGTAAGACAACTATCACAAATTTAATTAATAGATTTTATGAGATTCAATCAGGCAAAATCCGTTATGATGGAATCAATATCCAAAAAATTAAAAAGGATGATTTACGTCATTCACTTGCTATGGTACTTCAAGACACTCATTTATTCACTGGTACTGTAATGGAAAACATTCGTTATGGTAAACTAGATGCAACTGATGAAGAATGCATTGAAGCTGCTAAACTTGCTAATGCTCACTGGTTTATTGAACATTTACCAGATGGATACAATACTATGTTAACCGGTGATGGTAGTAACTTATCTCAAGGTCAAAGACAACTTATTAATATTGCACGTGCTGCTGTAGCTAATCCACCTGTCTTAATTTTAGATGAAGCAACATCATCTATTGATACTCGTACTGAAGCATTAATTACAAAAGGTATGGATCAATTAATGAAAGGTAGAACTGTCTTTGTAATTGCACATAGATTATCTACAATTAGAAACAGTGATGCTATTATGGTCCTTGAACATGGGGAAATTATTGAAAGAGGAACTCACGAAGAATTATTAAAACAAAAAGGCCGATATTATCAATTATATACAGGTAAACTGGAACTTGAGTAATCCTCAAATAATAGTGTTTTAAAAACTTGTGCAAAAAAAGAAATGATATCAATCATTTCTTTTTTATTTTTATATTTTAACTTTAATAACTAATTTAACAATTTCTTCATCATCAATTTTCACTGATGGTTGATGAATATCATTTGGATAATAAATAACAAAATTTTCTGTATTTAAAACAAATGAATTACTTAATAAAGCATTATATTTAATAACATCTTTTGCTTTATTGTACTCAGTATGAACTACATATTCTTTGTCTTTTTTCTCTTCAAAGAAACAAAGTTCATTACCTTTTAATAATACTTGCATATCAAGGTGTTCAAAGTGTTCTTCAGGAATTGCTTTATCTTTTTCTTTTCCTACATAAGTGAGTTTTGTAATTGTAATATCTTCATCAATGACATTTAATCCATCTACTAATGAATCAAATTTTTTTGTTAATACAATTTCAATGGCTTTATCTAATGCTTTTGATAAACCTTTATAATTATTTAAAATTTTTAATGAACCTACTATCATAATTTTCTCCTATCTAACAACTGATATGTTACCTTTCGTTTTTATAAATTCTTCAACTTCTTCACAACTTAATGTTGAAACATCTCCATATAAAGTGTGTTTTAAAATTGATGTAGCTAAACCAAATTCTAGTGCGTACTCTGCGTTATCATAATCCTTTAGTAATATATGGATAACACCAGAAGCAAATGCATCACCGCCACCAATTCGATCATAAATATTGAAACGAATAGGTCCGTTAGTTTTATATGTTCCAGTATTAATTACACAATAAGATGATAACGAATTATCTGTTGCTGTATGAACAATTCTATCTGTTCCAAAAATGTATTTAATATGTGTGTTCTTCATTAGTGTCATACTTGTTTCAATTCTTTTTTCCACAATATCTTCTTCCTCTTTTAAGCAAGGAATTTCTAAAATTGTATTTAAGTCAAAGTAACTAGCAAATAAAACATCTACATAAGGAATTACTTTTTTAAAATAAGGTCGTGCTTGTTCGATAGTCCATAATCTAGAACGGTAGTTAAAATCAAAAGAGACTTTAACTCCATATTTTTCACAATACTCTAAACATTTAAAAGCTACTTTTCTGACCTTTTCACCTAAAGCCAATGAGATACCTGAAAGATGGAACCAAGTTGCATCTTTAAAAACATCATCATAATCAATATCATCTATTTCAATTCTAGTAATTGAGGAATGAGCTCTATTATAAATAACTTTAGATGGTCTTCCACCAAAACCAGTTTCTACAAAATACATTCCTAAATTAGCATGTCCTTTTACAATATGGTCTGTAATAATTCCATGACTTTTTAAATGTTGCTCAGCAGAGGCACCAAGTTGGTTATCAGGAATACTTGTTAAAAACTCACATCTATGACCTAAATGTGATAAAGAAACCAATACGTTAGCTTCTCCTCCACCATAGTTAGCTATGAAACTTTTTGCTTGTGAAATAGTTGTATAATCAGGTGGTGTTAACCTTAACATAATTTCTCCAAAAGCAACTACTTTTTCTTTCATATGAACACCTTTACTTTCTATAAATATTTTATCATTATTGCTATAAAGTTATTTGTGCACTAAGTCTAAATGTAAAAATCCTATTACAAAAGTAATAGGACTTAATAATTATTTAGGTTGCTTACCAATATAAGCTAAAATACCACCATCAACGTATAAAATATGTCCGTTAACAGCATTTGAAGCATCAGAAGCTAAGAATACAGCAGGTCCACCTAATTCATCAGGATTTAACCATCTTCCAGCTGGAGTTCTTGAACAAATGAACTGATCAAATGGATGCTTACTACCATCTGGTTGAACTTCTCTTAAAGGAGCAGTTTGAGGAGTAGCAATATATCCTGGTCCAATACCATTACATTGAATATTAAATTCACCGTATTCAGCACAAATATTCTTTGTTAACATTTTTAATCCACCTTTAGCAGCAGCATATGCTGAAACTGTTTCTCTGCCAAGTTCAGACATCATTGAACAAATATTAATAATTTTACCATGGCCTTTTTTAATCATGCTTGGAATAACTGCTTTTGAACAAATAAATGGTCCAGTTAAGTCAATATCAATAACTTTTCTCCAATCAGCAGCTGATAATTCAGTCATTGGAATTCTTTTAATAATTCCTGCGTTATTAACTAAAATGTCAATAACACCAACTTCTTTTTCAATTTGAGCAACTAATGCTTGAACTTGTTCTTCGTTTGTTACATCACAAACATAACCATGTGCTTTAATGCCTGCATTTTTATAATTTTCTAAACCTTTATCAACTAATTCTTGATTAATATCATTAAAACAAATAGTAGCACCTGCTGCAGCAAAAGCTTCAGCTATACCAAAACCAATACCATATGATGCTCCAGTAATAAGAGCTACTTTACCTTCTAGTGAAAACATGTTTTTCATAATTTGTTTATCTCCTTATTATTTCAAATCTGTTGTTTTTATAACATCCATATCATTATAGGTTTTATTTTCTCCACACATTCCCCAAATAAAAGCATAAGCTTTTGTTGCAAAACCTGCATGAATTGACCAAGATGGAGAAATAACAGCTTGTTCATTTTTAATAACAATAGTTCTTGTTTCTTGAGGCTGACCCATTAAATGGAAAACTACATCATCTTCACCTAATTCAAAATAGAAATAAACTTCCATTCTTCTTTCATGAGTATGAGCTGGCATTGTGTTCCAAGATGATCCTGGTTCAAGAATTGTTAGACCCATTGATAATTGACATGTATCAAGTACATCACTATGAATAAATTGATTAATTGTTCTAGCATTAATATGTTCTTGATCACCTAAACGTACCTTATTAGCTTTTGCAATTGGAATAAAAACTGTTGGGCATGTTCTATGAGCAGGTGCTGAACACATATAAAATTTAGCTGGATGAGTTTTATCTTTAGATTCAAATAAAACTTCTTTAGTACCCATTCCAACATACAAACAGTCTGTTTTAGTTAGTTCATACTTAACTCCATCAAGAGTTACAATACCATCGCCTGCTATGTTAATAATACCTAATTCACGTCTTTGTAAGAAATAATCAGCACGTAGTGCATCGCCAGCTTCTAATTTTAAAACTTTATTAACTGGATAAGCACCACCAGCAATAATTCTATCTTGGTGTGAATATGTTAAAGAAATATCATCTTCAACAAATACATTTTCAATTAAATAATGTTTTCTAAGCTGTTCAGTTGTATAGTGCTTAGAATCTTCTGGATGATTTGAATAGCGAATATCTAATTCTTTCATGATTAACTCTCCTCTATTATCTTTAAAGATATATCCTATACATATTATACTATAAATCATTTTTGTTGTATACAACATTAATTTAACTTTATTTTCTGTAATTTGTGCATTCTTCACATAATTTTAGATCAATAAATTATTATCATTTAATAATTCAATATTTTTTTAGTTTGATGCTTTATGATAAATAAATCATTTTGTAATAGAGCAAGGCAAATGGTGTTCATTCTATTAACACTTAAAAGAAGAATAATCTCACATTTACTATTTATTTTGTCTTTACCTTTTTTCCCTAATGACCATATTTTTTCTTGTATCTTAAAAAGTAAAAATATGTTAAAAAAAGGTAAAAACCAAAAGAGAATTAAACTAATTATTTTTACCCATTTTCTTTTAAATAAATCAATATTTGTTATTATACGATTAAGCCAAAAAATATCTGATATTTTAAATGTGACAAAAGATAAAATAAGACTTAAAGCAATATTATGAGTTGATATAAACTCCATATTAATAGAAAGTGTTTTTAATAAACTAATCTTATTAGAATCTATTTTATCAATATTTGAATAAATATAGTTTAAATCATATTGCATTAATATAGTATTTATTAAAGATAATCCAGTAATTGAAAAAATAACAGCAATAAAAGACTTTTCAACTAATTCGACACCAACATTTTTAGCACCTATTACTAGTCGATCGAATTTAGTATAAAACCAATATATTTTAAAATATGGAATAAATATAAAACATAATAATTCCAGTGGATTAAAAACAATTATGTTACTTAATCTTTTTATGTTTTTAGATAACTTATAATTCCAAATAAAATAATAAATACCAAGAGTAAGAAAACAGTATAATACATTTAAAGGAATATTAACTTTTTTATAATCATGCTTACTATTCATAAATATATTATGTGAAAAATTAATAAAATAAAAACGATTAATTAATCATCTTTCAATGAGTAATTAATCGCTTAATTTTTAGTCGTCTAAAATATAAAGAATTCCAATTGTTCCTGGTCCACAATGAGATGAGATAACACATCCAGCATTTGAAACCTTAATGCATTCTTCTGGTACAAGTGCTTTTAATTCATTATATAAATATTCTTCACCAGCTTCTGCTTTACTATGAGTAATGAAGATATTATCATAATCAAGTTTATGTTCTGTCATATCTTCTTTTAAAATTTCAAGAACACCTTGCCAACCTTTTACTGGTTTACCAATAGGTTTTCTATCAACAGCCATTTTTCCATGACGTACAGCAATGACTGGTCTCATTTTTAATAATGTTCCAAAGATTTTACTTGTTGTAGAACATCTTCCACCTTTGTGTAAATAATCAAGTTTCTCTACACAAAATTGAGCACGTACTCTTGAACGAACATCTAAACATTTTCTATAAACTTCTTCAAAAGAGCATCCTTCTTTAATAAACTTTGCACACTTTAATACTTGTAAACCGATACCAGTAGATAAATTTTCTGAATCAATAATCTTAACATTATCTCTACCAAATTCACTAGCAGCAATACGAGCATTTTGACATGTACATGACATATCAGCAGAAATTGTATAAACAATTAATTTATATCCCTCATCAATGAACTTTTTAAATATCTCCCTGTAGACCTCCGAATTAACTGCACTAGTCTTAGGTAATTGTCCAGATTCAGAAACCATTTCATAGAGTTTCGTTGTATTAATATCAATTCCATCTCTATAAATTTTATCTCCAAAAACAACATTTAAAGGTATTACTTCGATACCATTAGCTTCAATATCTTCTTTTTCTAAATCACATGTAGAATCAACAATTATTTTGATTTTTTCCATATTATATCCTCCAAGTACTTTTATTATAACAAAAATATATAAAATATAGTATATTGTTGAAAGATGATTTATTAAACATTTTTAAATTTTAGTCTAAAAATACTTACTTTTTATTAAGTATTCTTCTTTATTTTTTGATTATTAATTAATAATTCATGCATAAATAAAGGTATAATACTAAATATTAAAACGAAAATAATATATTTTATTTCTAAAGAAGTTGTACCAAAATATTTATTGATAAAAGGAACGCTGATAATTGTAAATTGTAAAATAAGTCCAACTATTAGCGATATATAAATTAATATATTTTTGTTTTTAAAAATTTTTCTGAATGAATTATTACCAAGTGATACTCCAATCATATGTATAAGTTGAGATAAACATAATGTTGTAAATGATAATGTTCGACAAATAGAAAGCATGTCTTCCTGATTTATTATATCCTTTAAATTTTTAAATGTATCTATACTCAATCCATATATAGATATAGGATAAATAATATAAGCAATAAATGAAATAAGCCCGATTACCATACCATATAACAGTGACTTTTTAATGCCACCATGACTGAATAAAGACTCGCTAACTTTACGAGGAGGTTGAGTCATTACTTCAGGGTCTTTTTGATCAACACCAAGTGCAATAGCAGGTAAAATATCAGTTAATAGATTTACCCATAAAATAGCTACAGCCACAAGTGGAACAGGAAGACCTAAAGCAATAGAAATAAACATTAAGAAAATTTCACCAAAATTTGAAGACAATAAAAAGATAGTAGCTTTTTTAATATTTTCATATATCGTTCTACCCTCTTCTATAGCTTTTTCAATAGTAGAAAAATGATCATCCATTAAAACAATATCACTTGCTTCTTTAGCAACATCTGTACCATTTTTCCCCATTGCGATACCAATATCAGCGCATTTTAAACTTGGTGCATCATTTACACCATCCCCAGTCATAGCGACAACTTTACCACTTTTCCTTAGAGTTTCAATAATTCGCACTTTATCTTTTGGTGTTACACGAGAGTAAACTTTAATATTGTTTATCTTTTTTAAAAGTTCTTCATCACTAATTAAATCTAAATCTTTTCCTGTAATACATTGATTAATATCATTAGTAATTCCAACTTCATTAGCAATAGCAAAAGCAGTATTTAAATGATCGCCTGTTATCATTATAGTTTCTACTCCTGCCTTATAAAATGTAGCTATCGATTCTTTAACTCCTTTACGTGGTCTATCTTGCATTGCAATTGTTCCAACATAAATTATTTTATTTTCTTTCTTAATAGCTAATGAGATAATTCTTTTCCCTTCTAGTGCAAGCTTTTGACATTCATTTATAATTATATTTTTGTCAGTTGTAGACATATTTTTATTATGAAAATCATGACTACACATCATGATTATTTTTTCAAAAGCACCTTTTATATACTCTATCTTATTTTGATGCTCTAAGATAGTAATACTAGCAATTTTCGTTTGAGAAGAAAAAGGTTCTTTACTAATAATTTTTATATTATCTTTTGTATCATATTTAATATCTCGTAAATATTTCATTAAACAAACATCAACAGCGTTACCTATTATTTCTCCGTTTTCATCAACATATGATTCATTACAAATATAAATAGTTTTATTAATTAGCTCTTCTTGTTTTAGATTTATTTTAATTTTTCTATCTTTATAAAAAACATCTGAAACCTTTAATTTATTCTCAGTGATTGTTCCTGTTTTATCACTACAAACAATATTGACAGTTCCTAATGACTCGACAGAACTCATACGCCTAACTATAGCATTTACTCTTGCTATTCTTAATGTTCCTAATGCTAAAACAATTGTAACGATAGCTGGAAGACCCTCAGGTATAGCAGCTACTGCTAAAGAAATACTTGTTAAAACCATTTCAACAACGTCAATATTTTGTGCAACACCACATATGAAAATTAAAATACAAATCAAAATAATTAAGAGTCCAAGAATCTTTCCTAATTTATTAAGACGAATTGTAAGTGGAGTTTCATTTTTTTCTTTTTGGATAATAGAAGCAATTTTCCCAACCTCTGTATCCATACCAGTTTTAGTAACTACACCGTTACATGTACCACTCATAATAGATGTAGTCATAAATAGAAGATTATGACAATCAGTAATTTTATTGTTTTTAGTTAAAATAACATCTTCTTTTTTATGTACTAATGTTGACTCACCTGTTAATAAAGATTCATCGACAGTAAGATTGTTAGCTTCTAAAATATAAAGATCAGCTGGAACTATATCACCAGCTTTTAATATTACAATGTCTCCTTTAACTAAATCACGAGAAGATATAGTTTTTAATGAATTATCTCTTAAAACATTGCAGTGAGGCGAAGACAATTTTTTTAAAGAATTAATAGAATCTTCCGCTTTCTTTTCTTGAATTATCCCTACAATTGCATTAACTACAACAATAAATAAAATCATTGTAGCATCAAAAAATTCTTTTAAAATAAAAGAAATTATTGATGCAATTAATAAAATGATTATAAGAGGACTTTTTACTTGTAAATAAAATCTTTTTAAAAAAGAAGTCTTCTGTGCTTTTACAAGTTCATTATAACCATTCAGTTTTAATCGTTTATTTACTTCATATGTTTTTAGCCCATTTAATGATGTTTCTAAATTACTTAATACTTCCTTTTTCGAATATGTTTCAAACATAAATTTTCCTTTAAAAAAAGCCTTAGCAATGCTAAAGCTTTTGATATTATACTATATGAATTATGAATAAATTTATGATTACCAAGCAACATTCCAATCAGGATGAGCTTCTTGAATTTCTTTTAAATAATCATTTGCTAGTTTTTCTTCTTGCTCTTTAATACCACTAGATTTAATTTTATCTAAGAAAGTTCTATACTTACGCAAACAATTATTAACAGCAACTTCATTTTCAAAAATAATTCCACTAATTAATAAATTTGCTCTACAACATTCTAAAGATTCAAGTTTTGTTATATAACTACGATATGAAGAAGGTAGGGTATTATATGAGTTCAAAAATTCTTCTTTCGTAGAAGTTTTTAAAAGTACTAATAATTTGTTGGGAATAATACTATTATACTCAGCTGGAACAACACATTCTGAATGTTCATATAATAAATCAATTATTTCTTGTGCTCTTTGATAATTTTCTTCATAAAGTGCACTATTAAATGCTAAGAAATTTTGCATTGATACACCTGCATTAAAATCTGTAATTGCATCAATGTTAGTAAGTCTTTCTCCACAAATAATCTGTTTTTGTAAAACACATAAATTATTGAATTCTTCAATTTTTCCTTTCCTAATATATCTTAAATACATTCCATCAGATATATTATCTACATTAATTGGAACTATTGAATACAAACTAATAAAAACAGATAAAGTGACAAATAGAATAGCACCATAATAGAAAACAGGTGCATTTTCATTTAATTCATTACCTAGTAAGGCAACAAGTAATAAAGCAATATTAACAATTAAAACTAATAAAAATCCACTTAAAAAGAAGAATGTAGGATTGGCTTTATCTTTTTTTGGAGCAATCTTTGTTTCTCCAGTAAATCCGTTATAACTTTCATAACGAATAGATATTTTATGATTAGCATTTACAAATGTTAACCCAAAAATATTAAATGATACGATTTCATATCCGCAAATGAGTGCACCAAATAGATGCCCTAATTCATATAAAATGCCTGTGGCTACAAATGAAATAACAAAACATACTAAGCAGAAAATTGTAGCATTATCATATGGTAAGCCTCTAGAGTTTTGTATGACTTCACGTCCTACTAAAAACAAACCTATTAAGATAATAATATAAAGCAAATAAGTAAAATTCTTTGGTTTTTTCATAATTATCCCTTTCTAGCTGTATTAAATATTTTAATAGCTAATTCCTTTCCGATTGGACCTCCAATACTTGGAACTTCATATTGTCCATTATTAGTTAAAATACTTATGAACAAATTCATATCAAAGTTATCTATTCCAAGATCCTCCATGTATAAAGGCATGCCAATAGTCTTAAAAAAATCTTCTAATTTTAAAATACCATTCAAAGCATCCTGTTCAGGTGTAGTATGCTCAACTTCCATGACTTCAAGTGCAAAGCGTTGAAATTTTTGAATTTCAGATTTATAAACATTTAAAGCCCAAGCTGGAAATAAAACAGATAACCCAGCACCATGAGCAACAAAATCGTATACACCTGATACGACATGTTCTAACTGATGAACAGGCATCGAATATTTTTTTCCTAAACTTGTATATCCAGCGTGTGAAATGGAAGAAGCTATCATTAAGTTAGCTCGTGATTGATAATCACAAGGATTGTCCATAACTACTTTACCATTTTTATATACATTTTTCAAAAGACCTAATGCTATGTCATCACTAAATTCTAGAGAATATGAAGGAGAAAAATATCTTTCTAATGTGTGCATCATTATATCTACTATACCACAAGATGTTTGATATTTAGAAACAGAATATGTAAGTTCTGGATTCATAATCGAAAATAATGGTCTATTTAGTTCACTATTAAATCCTCTTTTAATACAACTATCTGTATCCGTTATCACACAGGATGTGGATAATTCACTTCCTGCAGCAGCAATAGTTAATATGGTTCCAAAAGGTAAGTTCTTTGTAAGGGTTGCTTTTTTTAAGTTAAAATCAAAAGGATCTCCATCATAATAAAAACCAGCTGCTACTAACTTTGTTGAATCAATAACAGACCCTCCACCAATAGCAAGAATAAAATCTATATTTTCTTTTCGTGCTAATGAAATTGTTTCTTTAACAAATGATAACTTTGGATTTGGTTCCACTCCACCTTGTAGAACATAGTTTATTTTATTTACTTTTAAACTACTTATAACTTTATCAAGAAGTCCTGATTTTACAACAGAACCTTTTCCATAATGAATTAATACTTTTTTAAACCCATAGTTTGCTATAATATGTCCAACTTCATTTTCTTTATTCTTACCAAAGATTATTTTAGTTGGAATTTGAAAATCAAAATCAATCATTCTATTTTCCTCTATGCCTTTTCAAATTTAGAAATTGTATTTTCAAAGTAGTCTTCTAATAAAACAGAAACTCTTCTAACAACCCCTTCTTTATTTTCTTTCATTCCTGAGTCAACCCATGAAATTAAAGAATACTCAAGTCCAGCAGCATAAAATTTAGAAACAAACTTTTTATCATCTAATGTCATAACATTATTAACATCTTTATGAGTTAGCATCTTTAAATTTTTTGTGTATAGTCCATTATAAATAAATTCTTTAAATAAATCTCTTCCAGCACTATTTAAAATATTGATTATAAAGGAAGCATTATCTTCTAAGTAATTTAATAAGAGAAGAATCACTTCTTTTATGGATGTACATTGTTCTAATCCTTCAATTTTTTCATTTAAAAATATTGAAGTTAACAAATCATAAATATCACGATAATGATAGTAGAAAGTTTGTCTGTTTATCCCACACATTTGTGATAATCGTTTAACTGTAATTGTATCTAATGGTTCAGTAGCCATTAATGTTTTAAGAGCCTTACATAATTTGTCTTCAGTTTTCATAAACAACCTCCAAAAATTAGACATTGTCTAATTAGTATCATTTTAGGTCATTTAATAAAAAAATACAACTTATTTAGTAATCACATCACTTTTAAAATATACCACTTTATTATCAGGCACAGATTCTCTAACAAATGCATTGCCCCCAATTGTAACATTATCACCAATGATCGTATTGCCACCTAATAAAACAGCATTTGCATATAAAGTGACATTGTTACCTACAGTAGGATGTCTTTTTGTATTTTTTAAGCTTTGTCCCTCTTTTAAAGATAAAGCTCCTAAAGTTACACCTTGATACATTTTAACAAAGTTTCCTACAACACTTGTTTCACCTATAACAATTCCAGTTCCATGATCAATAAAAAATGGATGTCCAATTGTTGCCCCTGGATGAATGTCGATTCCAGTGTTGGTGTGAGCAATTTCAGTAATCATTCTAGGTAATAATCTAACATTTACTTTCTTTAATATATGAGCTATACGATAGCAAAAAATAGCAAAAAAGCCAGGATATGTAAGGATTATCTCTTCTATCCCTTCACTAGCAGGGTCACACTGATAAGCAAATTCAGCATCTGCTACTAATATATTTTTCAACTTTTTAGTTTCATTTAAAAAGTATCTGATTGTATCTTTATTAGCTCCAGTAATTCTTAATATTTCCTTTATTCTTGCTATGTGTATTTTTTCAAAAATTTTAATTTTTAACTTTTTATTTAATAAATCTCTAAATAATAATTCTTCGTTTAACTTAATAAACTTGGCTGCATCATGTTTTCTTAAAACTAATCCCATGTATATCTATCTCCTGAATCTGGCAAAATAATGACAACGTTTTTAATTTCATTATGTTTGCTTACATATTGTAATGCACCTGCTAAGGCAGCACCTGAAGATACTCCACAAAAAATATGTTCTTCTTTATATAGTTCTTTTGCTTTTTTATATGCATCATCGTCTTTAACTTCTTCGACTTCATCTACATATTTTGGCTCATAAAGAGATGGTATAAAACCAGCTCCAATACCTTCAATTTTATGCTTGCCTGCAATGTGTCTATTTATAAAAGGTGAAGAATAAGGCTCTACCCCTACAACTTTAATATTTGAATTTTTACCTTTTAAATACTTAGAACAACCTATAATTGTTCCACTGGTTCCTATACCACAGACAAGACAGTCAATATCTTTTATATCTTTATATATTTCAACACCAGTGTGTTCAAAATGTGCTTTTACACATATTGGATTTTCAAATTGCTTTAAAGATAAATATCTAGAATCTTTATTTATTAATTCATTTACATAATTAACGCAATCTGTCATCGTGCCATCAATTAAAATAAGTTCCGCTTCGTTTTTATTAATCATTTCACGACGTTGTTTGGACATACTTGAAGGCATCACAATAACAACAGGAATTCCTAATTCTTTTCCTATGTAAGATAAAGAAATTCCTACATTTCCACTTGTCGCTTCAATTAAAATTGATTGATCATTGATAATGCCGTTTTCAACCATATTTTTGACAATCTCAAAAACAGGTCGATCTTTAATGCTACCTGTTAAATTAGTAGATTCAATTTTGGCATATAAGTGAATATTTAAATTGTATTTCTTTTCAATGTTATATAGTCTAACTGTTTTTGTATTTCCTATTTTTTTTGATAATTTTCTTATTTTGTTTTTCATTATTTGCCTCGATTTATATTATGCAATAAAGATAATTCTGTTGCAATTTTAGCTCCAAGGCGAGCATTATTTAAAACAAGTTCAATATTAGCATCTAGTGATTTACCACCAGTAAGTTCAACTATTGTTTTTAATAAGAATGGCGTGCATTCTTTTCCGTGAATTCCTTGCTCTTCCATTTTTAAAAGTGCAGTATCAATTTCTTTATCGATAATTTCTTTCTTAATTTCATATTGTTCAGGGATAGGGTTGCAAATTAAGATACCACCTTTAATATTGTTGTCTCTTTTACTTTTAATAATAGAAGCAAATTCTTCAGGTGTATCAATTGCATAATCAAGTTCTAAGCCCGAACATCGAGAATAGAAAGCAGGTAATTCTTTTGTTTTATAACCTAAAACTGGTACTCCAGCAGTTTCTAAATATTCTAGAGTTAAAGGTAAATCTAATATAGCTTTTGCTCCAGCACAGACAACTGTCACATTAGTTGCTGCTAGTTCTTCTAAGTCTGCAGATATATCAAAAGTTTTAGTAGCACCACGATGAACTCCACCAATTCCACCAGTAACAAAAACTTCAATTCCTGCTTGAGCAGCTAAAATCATTGTAGTTGCAACTGTAGTTGCTCCCCACATTTTCTTAGCATATATTACAGGAAGATCTCTTCTAGAAACTTTAACAATACCTTTTCTTTTACCAAATTCTTCAATTTCTTCAGGTGTCATTCCAATTACTCCAACACCATCAATAATACCGATTGTTGCAGGAACAACTCCAATAGAAGAAATTTCTTTTTCTACTCTTAAAGCTGTTTCAACATTTTTAGGATATGGCATACCATGAGAAATAATTGTTGATTCTAATGCAACAACAGGTTTATTGTTTTTTAATGCTTCCTGTACTTTGTCTGATATTCTAATATTCATCATTTTCATCCTCTGTTCTTCTAGTTTGTAAAATTTTTAAAGCGTGTTTCCTTTTTACTTCATGATATTTTTCATAGAAGTGAATACCTACATTAATTAAAGCATAAACTAAGATACCTGAAAGTATTAAAACTATTGCCATCTTAACACTTGTAGCAGATAGTTCACCTAACTTAAATCCTAGGAAATTAAATCCAACAATGTATTCATTAAAACACATACATAGAATTGCAACACCAACTAAAACAACATACAAAATTCCTTTATACCAGTTAAAAGGTAAGCAAAGTCTAAATAAGATTGCATAACTCATTACATACATGATTAAACATCCAATTGCAAGGAACGTATTACCTTGATCAACATCATATAGATTATTTGTCTTGAATATATAAAGAATACACATCATAAGAGTTATTAAAACACCAGAAGGTAATGCTTGTCTTAAAACATTTTGCATAAACGATCCGCTGATTTTATTTTTATTTGGTTGAAGTGCCATAAAGAATGAAGCACAACCAATGGATAGAATTTCCCAAATATACATATGTTGAGTTTGGAATGGATAAGTATTAGCTCCTGCTCCTGGAGTAGAGAACATAATTACTAGCCAAATCAAAGAAAACATGATAGAGAAAACAGTTTTAACTAAGAAAACAGATGATACTCTTTGTAAGTTATTAATACATCTTCTTCCTTCGGCAACAACATCAGGTAAAACACTAAAGTTAGAATTAACTAAAACAATATGTGCAATATCTCTTGCTGCTTCACTTCCAGCTGCCATAGCAACAGAACAGTCAGCTTCTTTTAAAGCTAAAATATCATTAACCCCATCACCAACCATAGCAGGAGTGTATTTGTGCTTTCTTAAACTTCTAATAATAGCTGCTTTTTGTTCTGGAGAAACACGTCCAAACACTGTATAATCACGCGCAATTTTTTCAACTTGATCTATGGACATACCTTCTAGTGAAATGTAACGTTCAGCATATTTAACACCTACTTCTTTAGCAATTTCAGCAACTGCAGCAGGGTTATCACCTGAAATAATTTTGATATCTACATCATTATCTTGGAACCATGAGATTGTATCATAAGCATCGGGTCTAATTTGATCACTTAAAATAAACATTGCAACTGGTGTTAAATCATCAGGTAATGTTCCTTTTTCATTGATTGCCTTACTTGAACTAGCAAAGAAAATTACACGATTACCTTTTTCACTATAAGATTTTATTTTATGAAGTATTTCTTTATTATCTCCTTTATATAAGAAATCAGGAGCACCTAAATAGAAAGTACCTTTTTGTTTTAAAGTAGCTGCTGAATATTTTCTATCACTTGAGAAAGGAAGTCTTCTAGAAGAAATATATTTTTCATTCAATGGAACTTCTTTTTCAAGAGCTCTTGAAGTATGATTATCATCACCAACAGCACGTAAATAACTACCTAAAATCTCATGTATTTGTTTTTCAGAATATTTGCCTAAAGGAATTGTTTTATCAAAATTCATTGTACCATCTGTTAATGTACCAGTTTTATCTAAACAAATAACATCAACTCTAGCTAATGCTTCAATTGAATATAATTCTTGAACAAATGCTTTTTTCTTGCTTAAATTAATAACACCTACTGCTAAAGTCATAGATGTTAATAAGAACATACCAGCAGGAATCATTGAAACTAGAGAGCCTGCTGTTTTACCAACAAGTTCAGAAATTCGTTCGCCAGTAGTTAAAGTATCATCAGCTTTAAGTTGAACATAGTTACCAACAATCATAAAGATTGCCATAGGAACAACTATGAAAGAGATGAATCTAAAAATTGTATTTAAAGAATTTAATAATTCAGATTTTGGTTTAACTATAACCTTTGCTTTCTTTTGTAATTGTTGTACATAAGAATCTTCGCCAACTTTTCTAACTTTAATAGTTGCATTTCCAGAAGTAACATATGAACCAGCAAAAACTTTATCCCCAATTTCTTTTTTTATAGAAATCGATTCACCTGTTAATAAAGATTCATTTACTTCAATGACTCCATCAACAACACGACCATCAACAACAATTTGTTTACCATTAGAAACTTTTACCAAATCGTTTAATACGATATCAGAGTTTTTTATTGATTTTACTTCACCATCACGAAGGACATCAACGTGAGCCTCAGTAACAATTCTCATTTTTTCAATAGCAATTTTAGCACGTATATCTTGAATAATACCAATTAAAATATTTCCTAATTGAACGACTAAAAAGAACAAAGAACTGTATCTTTTTACAGCAATTAATGAACCTGCAATTATAAATAAAAATATATTAAAAAAAGTTAAGACATTTGTTTTAAAAATTTCCCAATATGATTTTGTATAGTGCTTAACATTTCTATTTGTTAATCCATCATTAATTCTTGAATTAACTTGTTCTTGAGTTAATCCGATTTTTGGATCTGGATCAAATTTAACATTATAAAATTCTGATTTTTGATTAACTGCTTTTTTACTTTTCATTTAAATCAACTCCAACTATTATTATATAATATTTCCATTTGAAAAAAAGTGAAAAAGCCTATTTATTTATACAAAAATATGAAATTGTTTCAAGATTATCGATTTTCACTAGATGATAGTGAACTTCATTTTCAACAACTAATTCTATAGGAGATAAATAAATGTAATACATATCAATTCCTATGTTAATTATATTCATTTTGTTATCTAAGTTTTCGTCGTATAAATATCCTGAAATCTCATTATTTTCTTTTAAAGATATTTCTATGTTTTTATCATCTATTACCTCATTAATAACATTCAATTGATTTTCTTCACTATGATTAATATTTAATAAAGTTACTACAGTAATTACACTTCCTAAAATAATTAAAATAAAAAAAATAAATGAGCTTACAAATAATTTTTTCATAACAACCCCATTTATATTTTGTATATTTTTATAAGAAATATTCTTATCTTTTGTTTTTAAAAAAATCTTTAATTATTTGCCTACATTCTTCTTTTAAAACATTACTTTTTATTTCTGGAATATGATTAATATTCTTTTGTTCGAACAAATTAAAAGATGATCCTAATGCTCCACCTTTATAATCTTCAGTTCCGTAAACTATCCTTCCAATTCGAGATTGCAAAATTGCTCCAGCACACATAGAGCAAGGTTCAACTGTTACATAAATCGTACAATCAACTAATCTCCATTCCTTCATTTTTTTGTTTGCTTTTCTTATGGCCACAATTTCTGCGTGTCCTAAAGCATCGTGTTTAGTTTCTCGCATATTATGACCTCTAGCAATTATTTTATCATTATGAACAATAACAGCACCAATGGGTACTTCATCTTTTTTTAAAGCAATTTGAGCTTCTTTAAGAGCCTCTTTCATAAATAACTCATCTTTATCCATTGATGTCATCACCTCTTTTTTACATTAAAAAACCATCGCACATAGATAGGAAGTTTATGGCTGCTACGTTCCCGTCCTGACCAGGTTCGCCACTATCTATCGCAATGGCATTATTATTATATCACAAAAATCTTTTTTGTATACTTATCTCTCAATATATTTAGGTTCTAAAACTTTACATTCACAGTTCTTAGACCTTTTTCCTTCAATTAAAACACCAATGGAATCTTTCTTAGCTTTATCATAAACCATTTGAAGTTTAGTAATCCTCATACCAACATTTTGCATCTCTTTATAAATATCATTTAGTCTAGAAGAACGATGCATTATATAAAATCTACCATTGTCTTTTAAATTACGTTTAAAACACATAAACATATCATTTAAAGAAAATTCTTCTTCATGTCTAGCATTCTTAATTGAGTTATTATCATTCTTTAGTCTTTCATCTTTTGTATTAAAAAATGGTGGGTTACAAATAATAACATCATATCCTTTTTCATCATAAAAAATTTTGCCATCTGCATTTGCAAAATTTGCTTCGAGATTATTCTCTTTCATATTAAGTTTTGCAATTTCTAAAGCATCTTTATTAATATCAATTCCATTCAACTCACACTTTCTTCCTTGTAAAGAAGCATAAATTAATAAAGCACCATTATTTGTACCTATATCTAAAATACGATCATTATTTCTTACGACAAGAAATTCACCAAGTAAGGTTGTATCTGTATTTATTCTAAACATTGTTTTAGATTGATATATTTTAATTTCATCATGTTTTGGCAAATAATCTAATGTTAAATCATCCACAAGATATACCTCCATCTTTATCAAATAAAGCTCGTTTGCACGAGCTTTATATTCTTTTTTTATTTTTTAACTGGTTTTAAAACAGTAACTCCACCCATTAATGGAACTAAGACTTCTGGGATTTTCACTGAGCCATCAGCTTGTTGACATTGTTCTAATAATGCAGGGAATAATCTACTAGTAGCTAAACCAGATGCATTTAACGTATGACAGAATTTTGTCTTACCTGTTTTACTATCACGATATCTAATTTGTCCACGACGTGCTTGATAATCACGAGCATTAGAAGCTGAAGAAACTTCTTTATAAATACCCATTGAAGGAATCCAAATTTCAACATCACTTGTACGAGCCATAGAATGAGAACAATCTCCAGCAGCAAGTTTAGAAACTTGGAAATGTAATCCTAGTTTTTCAACAAGTGAACATGCTTTATTTAATAATTCGTCGAATGCTTCATCACTACCTTCTTCTGTAGTATATTGAACCATCTCAACTTTATTAAATTGATATCCTCTAATCATACCTCTTTCTTCAGTACGGTAGCTTCCAGCTTCCATACGATAACAAGGAGTGTATGAGAAATATTTCTTTGGTAAATCTTCTTCACTTAAGATTTCTTTACGGTGTAAATTTACTAAAGCTGTTTCTGCTGTTGGTAACATAAACTTATCTTGTCCTTCTAACCAGAAAACATCTTCTTTAAATTTTGGGAATTGACCTGCAGTATAACCTGATTCTTCATTTAATAAATGAGGTGGAAGAATCATAGTGTATCCATCTTTTAAATGTTCTTGAATAAAGAAATTAATTAATGCCCATTCAAGTTGAGCCCCTAATCCTGTGTAAATCCAAGTGCCACGACCAGAAATTTTTGCTCCTCTTTCATAATCAACTAGACCTAAAGATTCAGCGAGTTCAACGTGATCTTTTGGTTTAAAATCAAAGACTGGTTTTTCACCAACAACTTTAACAACTTTGTTATTTTCTTTTTCACCTGGTAATAAATCTTCATCAGGAATATTAGGTAAAGTTTCGACGAATGATTTGATTTCATTTTCAATTTGTTGAAGTAATTTCTCATCACTTTCCATATCAGCATTAATTTGTTTAACTTCAGCAAAGATTGCTTGAACATCTCCACCTGCTTTTTTGACTTGTGGAACAGAAGCAGAAAGTTGATTTCTTTTTGCTTTCATCCCTTCAACTTTTTGAAGTAATTCTACTCTTTGATTCATTTTTTGAATTGTTTCAGTAAAGTCGACATCCCAACCTTTTTTTGCTAATGCCTTTGAAACATATTCAGGATTGCTTTTAATTAAATTTAAATCTAACATATCTTTTTTCCTCTCTTTTCAATAAAAAAAGTACCTTATTAAGGGACGTTAATAACGCGGTACCACCCAAATTTTATCAATGATTATGATTGATAACACTCTCAGCTCTTAACGCGAGTAACGGAACGATTAAGTTCGCTTTCAAGGGTGGACAACATCAACTCTCTTGTTATTTTTCACCAACCAATAACTCTCTATGCTGAGCCTATGACTTTTTCCCTTATCACTAAGCACTAATAATTTTAATCTTTGTTGGCTTTAATATCAATACTTGATTTTCTTTTTATAAAAAAATTAGAGGCTAATTTTAAGCCTCTAATTAGTTTTTATTCATTTTCTTCTTCAACAATTTCTTGTTCAGATTCTTTTTCTTGTTTTGCTAATTCTTCTTCACTGATTGTTTCTTCTTCTCCAGATTGATCAACTTCTGCATATTCAGTCTCTTCATCATTTTCTTCTGGATCTAAAACTGCTATTGAAGAAACAACAGCACCTTCGTCTAATCGAATCACACGAACACCTAATGTATTACGTCCACAAATCTTGACTTGAGTTAATGAAATACGAATGACAACACCTTGTTGAGTAATCATCATTAAATCTTCACTTCCATCAACTGCTCTCATTGCAACTAAATTACCATTCTTTTCTGAAGTATTAACAGTAATAACACCTTTAGTGCCACGAGAAGTCTTACGATAGATTAAAGCATCCGTCATCTTACCAAAACCTTTTTCAGTAATACATAAGATATATCGACCTTCTCCACTTGTAGTAGCACCGACAACTTCACTACCATCGACGTTCATACCTTTAACACCACTTGCAGTACGTCCCATTGCTCTTACAGTATTTTCATAGAAGTTAACCATCTTTCCTTTTGCAGAAGCAATACCAATAATCATATTACCATCTGTATGTTTAACATCTAATAATTCATCACCTTCACGTAATGTGATTGCAATCTTACCATTTTGTCTAATGGATTCAAATTCTGAAATTTTTGTTCTCTTAACAAGACCATTTTTAGTAATAAAGAATAAATAATGTCCTTCTTCGTATTGGTCAATACTAATAATAGATCTAACTTTTTCTTCTTTATCTAATCTTAATAAGTTAACTACAGGAAGACCTTTTGAAGTTCTTGAGAATTCAGGAATCTTATATCCTCTAATACGATATACTTTACCGAAGTTTGTAAAGAATAAAACATCAGTGTGAGTCTTTGTATGTACTAAAATATCAACAACGTCGTTTTCATTTGTTTGCATACCTTTGATACCACGTCCACCTCTATTTTGAGAACGGAATGTATCTGGAGCTAAACGTTTAATATAACCATTCTTTGTTAATGTAACGATTATATCTTCTTCTGGGATTAAATCTTCATCTTCAATCATTGAAAGA
The DNA here is from genome assembly GCA_051872335.1 of Bacilli bacterium. Classification (GTDB taxonomy): domain Bacteria; phylum Bacillota_I; class Bacilli_A; order RFN20; family CAG-826; genus SUG2458. Next base: position 39,696 of record JBJEDT010000005.1, read on the forward strand.
TCGTTTGAAATTTCAGTACGACGTTCATCACCGAACTTAGCTTTCACTTCATCTAATTCTTCAATAATCTTGTTAACAATATGTTGTCTATCTGCTAATAAGAAATTGTATTCTTCAATTAAACTATTTAATTTAGCTATTTCAGCTAAAATCTTATCTTTTTCTAAGCCTGTTAATTTCGATAATCTCATATCTAGAATTTCTCTAGCTTGAATATCATCGATACCAAAACGATTACATAGAGCATTACGAGCAAGTTCAACACTAGCACTAGCTTTAATAATATCTACAACTTCATCAATGTTATCAATAGCAACGATTAATCCATTTAAAATATGTAGTCTATCACTTGCTTTTTTAAGTAAGAATTTAGTTCTTCTTGTTACAACTTCTACTTGATGATCTAAATATAGTTTTAATAAATCAACAACACCTAAAACTTTTGGTTGTCCATGATCTAGAACTAAGTTGATAATACCAAAAGATATTTGTAATTGAGTTAATTTAAAGAATTGATTTAAGATAACTTCAGCAACAGCTTCTTTCTTAAGTTCAACAACAATACGAATACCTTCTTTGTTTGTTTCATCACGAATATCTGTAACTCCTTCAATGACTTTATCACGAACTAATTTAGCCATTGATTCGACCATTTTAGATTTATTAACTTGATAAGGAATTTCAGTAATGATAATTCTTTTCTTACCATTATGTAATTCTACAATTTCAGTTTTAGCTCTTAAAACAATACTACCTTGGCCTGTTTCATAAGCTTTTCTAATTCCACTGCATCCTAAGATTAAAGCACCTGTAGGAAAATCAGGACCAGGTAAAACTGTATTCATTAATTCTAAAGCAGTAACATCAGGATTTTCAGATACCATCTTAATTGCATCAACAACTTCACTTAAGTTATGAGGTGGCATATTTGTTGCCATACCAACTGCAATACCTGAAGAACCATTTAATAATAAGTTAGGAATTCTTGAAGGAAGAACAACTGGTTCTTGTTCAGTTCCATCATAATTGTCCATAAAATCAACAGTGTCTTCGTTAATATCTTTAACCATTTCAAGTGCAATCTTAGACATTCTTGCTTCTGTATAACGCATAGCAGCAGCGTCATCACCATCGATAGAACCGAAGTTACCATGGCCATCTACAAGAGTATATCTAATTGAGAAAGGTTGAGCTAATCTAACAAGAGCACCATATAAAGCAGCATCACCATGAGGGTGATATTTACCCATAACATCACCAACAATACGTGCCGATTTTTTATAAGGTTTATCTGGTTGCATACCTAATTCATTCATTCCGTAGATAATACGACGATGAACAGGTTTTAAGCCATCACGTGCATCTGGAATAGCACGAGAGACGATAACAGACATTGAATAATCTAGGAAAGAATTTTTTACTTCGTGTGTTAGATCAATATCTGTCAATCCAGCTACAATACCTGCTTCAATTCCTTCTAATTCTTCAGCTTCTTTATCTAGTTCTTCTTCACTTTTTCCAGAGGTTATTTCTTCTTCACTATTTTCATTTTCTTCATCTTCCTTTTCTAAAGATTCATCTAATTCTTTTTCGTCTAACATACTTTAACCTCCTTCTAAATATCTAAATTCTTAACAAATTTTGCATTCTCATGAATGAATTTCTTACGAGGTTCTACCTCATCACCCATTAATTCATCAAAAATACGATCAGCTTCAACAGCGTCATCTAATTGAACTCTTAACATTTTACGAGCTTTAGGATCCATTGTAGTTTCCCAAAGCTGACTTGCGTCCATTTCACCAAGACCTTTATAACGTTGTATATCTAATTTTCCACCAGGAATCTTTGACTTTAATAAATCTAGTTGTTCATCGTTATAGCAATAATATTGTTTCTTTCTCCACTCAACTTTATATAATGGAGGTTGAGCAATAAAGACATGTCCTTCTTCAATTAAAGGTCTCATAAATCTATAGAAGAATGTTAATAATAAAATGCGAATATGTGAACCATCGACATCAGCATCGGTCATGATAACAATTTTGTCATATCTAATTTTTGAAATATCAAATTCATCACCTAAACCAGCACCGATAGCAATAATCATATTTCCAATTTCAGCGTTTGCAAAAATTCTTCTTTCGTTTGCTTTTTCGACATTTAAAATTTTACCTCTTAAAGGAAGAATAGCTTGAGTTTCTCTATCACGACCGTTTTTTGCAGAACCACCAGCTGAGTTACCCTCAACAATGTAAAGTTCGCAAATACTTGGATCTTTTGAAGAACAGTCTGCTAATTTTCCTGGTAAAGAAGTTAATTCTAAAGCACCTTTTCTTCTTGTTGCTTCTCTTGCATTTCTTGCAGCTAAACGAGCATTTGCAGCAAGAATAACTTTATCCATAATCTTTTTAGCAATCGTTGGATTTTCCTTTAAGAATCTATCAAGTTGAGTTCCTACAATATTAGAAACAATTTTCCTTACTTCAGAGTTTCCTAATTTAGTTTTTGTTTGTCCTTCATATTGAGGATTTGTATGTTTTACAGATATGATAGCTACTAAACCTTCACGAACATCATCACTTGTTAAATTATCATCATTGTCTTTTAAAAATTTATTTCCTCTTGCATAGTTATTAATAACACGAGTTAAAGCCATTCTAAATCCTTCTTCATGAGTACCACCCTCGTGAGTATTAATGTTATTACAGAAAGAATAAACATTTGATTGATAAGTATCGTTGTACCTTAATGCAATTTCTGCATATACTCCTTCATCTTTTCCTTCACAATAAATGACTTCTTCAAATAAAGGGTTTTTATTGTGGTCTAAGTACTTAACAAATTCTTTAATACCACCTTCATAATGGAAAACTTCTTCAACAGCTTCTTCATTACGTTCATCACGAACAATCATTCTAACACCTTTGTTTAAAAACGCTGTTTGACGTATACGATCTCTAATAGTTTCGAAATTATATTCAGTGGTTTCTTGGAAAATTAAAGGATCAGGTGCAAAAGTAACAATTGTACCAGTATCTTCACATGTTCCTATCTTTTCAAGTTGACCTACAGTATGACCACCTTTTTCAAAGCGAATTTTATAAATTCCACCTTCTTTATGGACAATAACTTCAAGCCATGAAGATAAAGCATTAACGACAGAAGCACCAACACCATGAAGACCACCAGAAACTTTATAGCCTCCACCTTCACCGAATTTACCACCCGCATGTAAAACTGTATAAACTGTTTCGACAGCACTCTTACCAGTTTTAGCAACAATATCAACAGGAATACCACGTCCATTATCTTTAACAGTAATTGTGTTACCTGGATTAATTGTGATGTTAATAGTGTCACAGAAGCCTGCTAAAGCTTCATCAATAGCATTATCAACAATTTCCCAAACTAAATGATGTAAACCAGCTACTGAAGTAGTACCTATATACATACCTGGACGTTTTCTAACTGCTTCTAATCCTTCTAAAACTTGAATGTTACTAGCTGTGTAATTTTCATCAGCTTTTTCAAGTTCAAGTTCTTCTTTTTCAAGAAGTTCTTGTTCTTCTTTTAATGTTTTTTCTTCCATTTCAAATTACCTCCGCGTAATTTTTCTATCTTTTATATAAAACGCATTTAAGTTTTGATCATCGTAATGAGTTGCTGTAATAAATACTTGTTCCATTTTTGAAACAAATTGAACTAATTTATTTTGATGAACTTTATCAAGTTCTGATAAAACATCATCTAATATAACAATTGGCCGTTTGTCCTTATCACCAATTAGAAAATAAGGTGAAAGAACTAAACTTAAGGCAGCTAATCTTTTTTCTCCTTGAGAACCATATGAAGAAATATCTTTCCCATTTAATAACACTTTAAAGTTCTCTCTATGTACACCAAGAGAGGTACTTTTGTGTTTAAGATCGCCATCGAGGTTATCTTCATATGCTTTTTTTGCCTCTTTTAAGTAATTCTCGTCGATTTTAACAAAAGGATAGTAATTTATACGTAAAGTATCGTTTTCTCCTTTTATTGCCCTCAAAACTTTGTTTATAACAATATTTAATTGTTCGACGAATGCGTTTCTTTTTAAAACAATTTGTTTTTGTGAAGCAATTAATTGATCTGTCAATACTTCTAAAAGATTCTTATCACAATTTTCTTGCTTCAATAATTCATTTCGTTCTTTTAAAAGTTTGTCAAATTCACTCATGGATTTTAGATATGTATAATCCATCTTAGAAATATTAATATCTAAAAACTTCCGTCTAACACTTGGTGTGTCATCAAACATCAAAACATCAATTGGTTTAAACACAATAACATTTATTAATTTTGATAATTCTGATATTTTTTTAATTTCATAACCATTACAGAGAATTTTCTTTCCTTTAGGAGAAATTACAATTTTAATATTTTTTGTGACGTCTCCTAACAAAAATGTTCCTTCAATAGTTGCGAATGTTGAATTATTTTTTATCAAATCACTATCGTCATCACTTCTAAATGAACGAGTTAATGACATGTAATGAATTGCTTCAACAATATTTGTTTTTCCAGTAGCGTTTTTTCCTAAAATAAAATTAATATTTGGTTCAAATGTAACATTTAAGTCATCATAATTACGAAATTGTTTTAACTTAAGATTCTTGATTATCATCTTTTACAATTTCATATTCTTCATTTGAACATTTTAAGATTGTTCCAGGATATAGTTTTCTACCACGGCGATTATCAACAATGTTGTCTACGTAGATAACATTATTTTGCAAATAGAATTTAGCTTCACCACCGGTTGAAATAATGTCAGCTAATTTCAAAAATTGACCTAGTGTAATAAATTCAGTTCTAATTGGTATTTTTTTCATATTTTTACCTTTGTTATTTAAATAATGTCCTTTCTACTCACAACATAGTTAGTATACCATAAAAATTAAAAAAAGGGAATATAATATATTCCCTTATAAAAAATCTGATTTTTCTTTAAAAAAATAAATTTTAATTAACTTATCAAAAATGAATTCACATTAAAAAAATATACATTTTACTTATTATTATCTAACAAATTCTTACAAAATTGACATAACATTGGAATATTTTCAAGTGCTGTATTCCATACTATTTCGTTATTTATTGTATCATATCCATGAACTATTCTATTTCTCATACCTATTATTTGTTTCCATGGAATTGTGCTATGTTCATTAATAAAGTCTTCTGATAATCCATTTGATAATTCGCCTATTTGAAATAAATTAAAACATATAACTTCATTAAGATCATCATCATTAATGAAAGTCTCTTGTGTTATATTTTCTAATTTTTTTGATATTCTATTACATCTCTTAATTATTTGTATTAATAATCCGTTCCACAAAACCTATAAAACTCTATAAAAGTATAGAAATTTAAGTTTGCTTCCTTATTCAATGAGCCCTGCTTTTAGTAAAAACAGTTGATTTTCACTCTCCTAAGGCGTAAATTCCGCATGAACGTATGCGTATAGTAATTCAAATTATTTAGTTTTAATGTAGTTATTTAAATTAATAGCTGCGTTATAATCTCTATTTATTTTAAGTCCACAATTAGGACATACAAACAGTCTTTCTTTTAAGGTTAGATCATTTTTGATAATTCCACAATTACTGCATCTTTTACTTGAAGGAAACCATTTATCAGCATAAATAATTTCAGTGCCAGTTTTTGTAGCTTTTTCTTCTAATAATTTTAAGAATTTCCTAAAAGGATTTTCTTGTATTCCTCTTGCAATATCATTACGCTGTCCGATTTTATGTTTTTTCATTGAATTTACATCTAGTGTTTCAACACATATTTGGTATGGACTTACTTTAAGAATATCTATTATTATCCTATTCATATATTCATTACGAATATTTAAAAGCCTATCTTTATATTTACGCCATTTTATTTTTGTTTTTTGATAATTTTTAGCTTCACGTAATGATTTATTATCACATTTAGCTATCAATTGTTTCTTTGATAATTTCTTTTGAAATCTTTTGTATTTCTTTTTTATCTTTTTATATTCATCAAGCTTAGTAGCACTAACATATGTTACATTATCACTTGTGACTATAGAATTAATATTAATATCTATACCTATTGTTTTATCATTATTGATAGATTTTTTCTTTTTTGGAGCAAATTCATCATCCACTGAAACCACAACAAAAAATTTATTTCCTTCTAAAATTATTCTTGGATTATAATATTTGCAGTTCAAAGGAATTCTATTTCTTTCCGCTAATGATATATAATTTAAAACTCTTCTATTTTCTTTTTGATTATTTGCTATTTTCTCGAGTTTTACTTTACTATTGGTAAATTCAATCTTATATGGATCAACATAAAAAGATTTACGATATGATTGATATTTTTTCTTTACAGGATATTTTGCTAGTTTCTTAAAAAATCGAATAAAAGAATTATATGTATCTTTAATTTCTTGTTTTAATGCATCATTAGAAACATCATAAAATAAAACATCTAAATGATGCATAATCATTTCTTTTTTAGTCATATTGACTCTTTTTGAAATAGTTTCATTATCTAATATCTTTTTTTGTATGGTAAACCATTTTCTTACTTCACTGCATGATGGGAACTGCTTTTTATTTTTTACAAATGAATCTAAAAAATCAAATACTATATTATTCCATTCAATACACTTATTTAAAGTACGACGGATTTTTGTTTCTTGTTTATTATTAGGATGAATCATTACTTTATATGTGTACACTATATCCCACCTTTCTATATATATTATATCATAAAATGTGGGTTTTGTGTTAATTTCTTTATAAAGTTTTATAGTAATTTAAAAGAAATTTTGATAATACTTTTAGTTAATTTCATTCATTTTTTTAACAAAGTCATCTAATAATTTTTTAGTTTTAGATTTTCTTTTTCCTTGAAGTTTAAAAGAAAAGACTGTAACAATTTGTACTAAATCTTCTACAAGTTCTTGATTTTCACTTTTATTAATTTTATCAAGTACTTCGATTTTAACATTATTTAGTGCAGCGAAATATTCTATCAATTCAAAACCAAAACGAAGAAGTCTGTCTTTATATAAAACAACTATTAAGTCAACTTCTTTACGATTTATTTTTTCAATAAGCTTTTGTAAACCTGGTTTAGTATAATTAATACCTGAACCTACATCACTAATGATTTCATAAGTTTCATATTTTGATTTCAAGTAGGTATCAAGATTTTCAATTTGTCTATTTAGGTCATCTACTTGTTTCTTACTTGATACTCGTGCATATCCAATAACATTTAAAGTTTTCTTAGTTTTTCTTTCTTGAGTATATGATAATATTGAATCTTCAGAATAATATCTATATCCGTTACTTTTAACATATGATGGCTTTAGTTTTCCTTCTTTATCCCAGTTTCTAAGAGTTTGTGAAGTAACACCTAATAGTTGCGCTACTGTTTTTGTTGAATAATATTTCATAAAACAATCCTTTCTATTTATGAAATTATTATAAATGAAATATTAAATTTTACAAAGTTTTATAGTATTTAATATACAGTTTCCGAACCTTTGTCTTTTACATTTAACATAATTTAATCATATCCTCCATGATTATGTTTTTAAAATTTTCATCCATGGTAGATGTATCAAAAATTATATCAACTTTCTTATTTAAAACTTTCTCTAATTCATCTTCTAACATTCCTTGATCAATAAAAGTTTTAATATTCCCTTTATCGCAATAAATATCTATATCACTAGTTGATTTTGCCTCACCTCTAGCATAAGAACCGAATAAGTTTATGTTTGTTATCCCATACTTATTTAGAATTGGTTTTATTAGATTTTTAATTTCTTTAATTGTGTAAACACTTCTATTTAAATTCTCATTGATTAATGAAACAATATATTGATTCCTATTTTCAAGTGTATCCAAGTAATCAATAATTTCATTATCAGATTTTTTTACTCTAAATTGATACATCTTATAATTGTTTTTGTTGTAACTCTTAACATATTTTAGTTGATTAAACGACATAGAAATCACCCTTTCTTACATATGATATCATATGTTATAATTATTTTCAAATTCACTTCATGTTCATTAAATAAAATAGAGCCAAACTACTTATGAACAGCTTGACTCTAAAATTTAAATTCGATTTAAAACTAATTAATTATAAGTTCTCATTGGTGTAATCAATTGAATTTGACTTTCATCGTTAACATTTTTAACAACAAAAGGTTTCATTTCACCTAAGAATTGGATAACAACATCTTCACTGCCACATGCTTTAATTGCATCAGCAACATATGAAGCATTGAAAGAAATTTCTAATCTATCAGAATTGTATTGGCATACATTAATAGCTTCTGTAGCACTACCAACTTGATTTGATTTAGCACTTACTTCTACAGCTTCGGTTGACATTGTTAATTTAACAACATTTTCTTTTTCAATAAGAAGTAATGAAACACGATCCATTGCTGCTAATAATTCTTGAGCATTAACTTCTAAGAAATAATTAAATGACTTTGGAACAATATTACGTGTGTTAGGATAATCACCCGAAATTAATCTTGAAGAAATTACTGTGTTCTCGATTTTAAATAATACTTTTTGTTCGGAAACACAAATTTTAATTTCTTTTTCATTTTCTAAAAGTTTTTCAACTTCTAACAATGCTTTTGCAGGAATGTTTGTTGAGAAAAATGGAACGTTTGGAAGATTAATTTCTTTTCTTGCTAAACGAGCACTATCAGTTGCTGTAGCAACTAATTTATTATCTCCACCATTTAAATTAACAGCAGTTAAAATAGGACGTTGTTCTTTTGTTGATGCAGCAAATGCAGTTTGATCAACTAAAGTTTTAAAATCATCAACACTTAAAGTGAAAACAGTGCCATTTTCTTGTAAATCAATATCTGGATATTCTTCAGGTCTAATAGAATTTAATTTAAAGTTTGAACGTAAATCAGATATTTGAGCAATAGTTTCATCAATTACTTCAAATGAAATTACTTCTCCTTCGATTTTCCTAACAATTTCTGTTAAGTATTTACTAGCTAGAAGAGTTGATCCTTCCTCACAATCATTTATAACTCTATTATCATTAATAACACATGGAATTTCTGTTTTAATTGTTAATTCATTATTACTAGCTAAGATAGATAAAACATTATCAAATAAAGACAATTTAAAGTTTGTCATTACAGGAATTGGTGATTTAGTACTTATTGCCTTACTAGCAGTACTTAATGCTTTTAGAAAAATGTCACGATTAATAGTAAATCTCATATATTTATATCTCCTTTAATTAATAATCATAATAAAGACTGTGGAAAATGTGGAAAACTTTCAAAGTCATTATTCATTACTATCATTATACCATACTTAAATTATATATAATATAATTTGTTGCAAAATTTATTAAGAATTTTCAACTTTTAATAGCTTTTTAATTTCCACAATTGCAGTGTTATAAGAAGCATTAGTTTTCAACAATTTTTCTACTTTATTCACAGCAGACATAACTGTTGAATGATCTTTACCTCCAAAGACAGCTCCAATTTTTGTAAATGGAACATCTAATAATGATCTAATTAAATACATAGCAATGTGACGAGCTAATGCAAGTTGTGAAGTACGAGCATTTCCTTTTAATTGAGAAACAGTTAAATTATAATAATCAGCAACAACTTCAATAATTCTTTCTTCGTTTAATAATGCTTCTGTATCACGAACATTAATTATAGAAGAAACTGAATCAATAGCTATTTGCATGGTTATACGTTTACATTGTTTTATATTAATTGTATAAAATAGTAGTCTATTTATAGCACCTTCAAGTTCTCTAACATTACTTGAGAATTTTGTTGCGAAAAATTCTAAAACATCCTCATCGAAATTATTGATATCTAAGTCATTTGCTTCAATTTTGAGTTTTAAAATTTGTAATAATGTTTCTTTATCAGGACTTTTAATATCAATACTTAAACCAGCATTAAAGCGAGTTACTAAACGTTGTTCTAAACCTTTTAAATTATTAGGGTGACAATCTGAAGTTAAAACAATTTGTTTTCCATTATTAATCATAATGTTAAAAACATTGAAAAACATTTCAGCAGTTTTATTCTTTTGAGCTAAAAATTGAATATCATCGATTAGCAATACATCAACAGATCTAAAATATTCTTTTAATTCTTCAATTTCATTGTCTCCACGTACAGATTTTACAAATTCATCGATAAAATCATCTGTTGAAATATATAAAACATTTAAAAGAGGATTATTTTCTCTAATATAATTACCAATTGCATGTAATAAATGAGTTTTTCCTAGGCCAGATTGAGAATAAATAAACAAAGGATTAAATGATTTTCCAGGAGCAGATGCAATCATTACTGCAGCTTGGGATGCTTCTCTATTACATTGACCAACAACAAAAGAATCAAAAGTATATTTAGTATTAATTACTGAATTTTGAAAGAACTTTTTCTTTTCTGAAGAGGATTTAATTTTAGCAACTTCATTTTCAATGTCTGCTTCGGTAATAAATTGGAGTTCATAATTTGATGAAGTAACCTCTTTTATAATTTCATCGAGCATTACTTTATATTTTGTTTCGATAATTTGAATAGCTAATTTTGAATTTAAAACAATGATCATTTTATTGCCATCGATTTTATGAATTCTAGACAATGAAAAAAAAGAATCATAAATATGACGTTCATTTAAGCGTTGTTCAACTAATTTAAGTGTGTTATTCCAAATATTATTAATTTCAGATATTGTGCTAGTTACCATAATTACTTCCCCCTGGTAATTATCTTAATATTATCATAAAATCCACAAAATGAAATAAAAATCATATCTAAAATTTACTTTTCCACAAAAAATAATGAAAAAGCAACGATTTAATCGTTAAATCCACAAAATCCACCTTTTTAAACAGATAAAATTTTTGTGGAAAACTTTTTGTGAAAAAAATAATTGTGGAAAAATGTGGAAAACTTAGTAATTTTATTTCATTCCACAGGAAAATAACGATTAAATCGCATTTTTCTTCTTTTTACAAATTGTTGATAAATTGTGGATAACTTAGATTATTATACACATGTGGTGTTGATAGTAAAAATTCCATAATTTTTTTAAAAAACAGAGAAAAAAATTATATTAAAAATTATAAGCCTACTATCAGTGTATTTTGTCGGTTTTACTTGACTTTTATTATTATAAATAATATTATACTTTTGCGTAGATTTGTAAAACGGAGGTGTCAATATGAAAAGAACGTATCAACCAAACAAAAGAAAAAGAGCTGTCAGACACGGTTTTAGAGCAAGAATGGCTACACCAAATGGTCGTAAAGTTATTGCAAGACGTCGTGCAAAAGGTAGAAAACAACTTACAGCTTAAGTCTTAAGTTAAATAAGCCACTAAGTTAATAAGCTTGGTGGTTTTTTTAAAAGAGGTGCATTGATGAAAGAAAAATTTAGAGTAAAAAAACATCAAGAATTCCAAGAAATTATTAATAGTAAAAAATTTGAAAAAAATTCTAATTACGCAATTTATTTTAGAAGCAATGAATTTGGGTATAGTCGTATAGGTATTTCTGCTTCTAAAAAACTAGGTAACGCTGTACAGCGTGTCAAAATTCGTCGACAAGTTCGAGCTATGTTACGTGAACTTTGGGGTTTAGACATCCCACTTGATCTTGTCATCATTGTAAGAAATGGTTATAAAATTGAAAACTACAATGAATCTTTAAATAAACTTAAGGATTTATTGGACAAAATAATAAGGAGACTAACTATTAAAAAACAATAGGAAATTTAAGAAATTTCTAAAAAGTA
>JBJEDT010000006.1:0-4314 GCA_051872335.1 Bacilli bacterium
CCGTAGCGGCGAAAATAGCTTTGTAAGTTAAGATAGCACGTTGCCGGGCTTTTTTATTTTTATGCAATAAAGGAGAAAAATTATGGTAGATGTTTTATTAGATACATTATTAGATACTTTTAAGTTATTCATAATAATTCTAATCTTTCATATTATTATTTCTTTTATTGAGAAGAAATTAATACAATTTTTAAATAAATCAAGAATCTCACCTGTGTTAGGAGCATTTGTGGGATTAATACCGCAATGTGGAATATCGATTTTATCTTCTGAATTTTTTGTAGAAAATAGAATTACTTTAGGTACAATTATAGCTGTTTTTATTGCTTGTAGTGATGAAAGTTTACCAATTTTGTTATCTAATTTAAACACTTCAAAATATGCCTTTTTACTAATAATAATTAAATTCTTGTTAGCATGTATAATAGGTATAATTGTAGACTTAATATATAAGTATAGAAAAGAAAAAGAAACAAGTAAAATAGACAATAATAATGAACATGTGATAAATGATATTCATGGATGTTGTAATCATGAATTAGATTGTAATGAAAGTCAATTAAAAACTCATTTCATACACCCTCTATTACATGCATTAAAAATATCTTTATATCTTTTTATTATTAGTTTTATATATGGTACATTATTTTATTTTATAGGCGAAGAAAAAGTTGCTTTATTCTTTGACAGAGCAAAGTATTTTGGTCCAGTTATTGCAACTTTAATTGGATTTATTCCTAATTGTGCATCTTCTGTAATTTTAAGTAATTTATTTATTAAAGGCTCAATTAGTTTTGGTTCTTTAATGTCAGGTTTAATTGCTAATGCCGGATTAGGTTTATTTTATCTTTTAAAACACAAAGAAAAAAGGAAAGAAATTTTTTTAATTTTCGTTATTTTATTTTCAATATCTATTTTAATGGGTTATATTATAAATATAATTATGGTCTTTTAAGGAGATAGCTTTATGAAAATAATATATATTTATCACAGTTGTTATGTAGTTGAATTTGAGGACAAAGTTCTTATATTTGATTATTATAAAAAGAAATTGCCTATTATTGCAGAAAATAAAAAAGTTTATTTCTTTGTGTCACATTCACATTATGATCATTTTAATGAATCAATATTTGATTTGTATTCTGATCATGATGTTAAATTTATCGTAAGTAGTGATTGTTTTGTTCCTATGCGTGATAACGTTTACACAATGCTTATAGATGATTATATCGAAATCGATGGAATGAAAATTAAAACTTTACGTTCAACTGATTTAGGAGTTGCATATTTAGTTTATGTAAATGGGAAATGCATTTATCATGCAGGTGATTTAAATTGTTGGGCTTTTGAGGAAAACAAGACTGAGGATAATGAATTTATGGAATATCTTTATTCTAAAGAAATGGATAAAATAAAAGATGAATGTATTGATGTTGCTTTTGTACCTCTAGATCCACGATTAAAAAGGAATGCTCTTTTAGGCATAAAATTATTATTAGAAAAAAACCAACCAAAATATCTTTTCCCAATGCATTTATGGAATAATTTTTCTATAATTGATAGTGCTAGTAAAGAATTAAAATATAAAGGCTTTGTTAACGTTATATGTAATAATTTTACTTATATTATAGAGGATGAGTAATATGAATTTTTTTAAACATTTACGAGTCATTAATTGTCATCGACGTTTAGTTAGAAAATATTGTTTTAAATGTGGATTGATATACCAGGGGTTAGTACACGATCTAAGCAAATATTCACGTGTTGAATTTAGAAACGGATGTAAATATTTTAGAGGTACAGGATCACCACATTACAATGAAAGAACTGATAAAGGGTTTAGTGATGCATGGATGCATCATAAAGGCAGAAATAAGCACCATTGTGAGTATTGGTCCGATTTTAATTATGTCACAAGAGTTTATGAGCCAGTTAAGATGCCTCGAAAATATGTTGCTGAAATGCTATGTGATCGAATAGCTGCTTCTAAAACTTATAATCCAAAAACGTATACTGATGAATTTCCATTAAATTATTTTTATAGAGAATGTGATTATTTACCAATTCATCCAGAAACAAGTAAAGAAATAGAAATGCTATTAATTATGTTGAAGGATCATGGTGAAAAACAAACGTTTAATTATATAAGAAAAGTCTATTTAAAAGGTGAAAACAAATGAAATACCATTTTGTTATTGACGAAGAAATAGGCTTCAAAGATTTTCTTATAAAGAATTACTCATCTTCTTTTTTTGGTTATCTAAGGCAAAATAAAGCAATTATTTATAGGAATAATTCTAGAATTAAACTAAATGATATTGTATTTATAAAAGATGAAATTGATGTAGTTTGTCCACCATTAGTTCAACAAGGACATATTTGTAATGATAAATTAAATATTGTTTATGAAGATAATGATTGTATTGTAATAGATAAAGATTTTAATCGAGCAACAGCTCCTTCTCATACACATCAATTCAATACAGTTTATAATTGTTTACTTAGTTACTTCTCTAATACAGAAAATTCTATTCATTTTATTTCTCGACTAGATAAAGATACCTCAGGATTAGTTTTAGTTGCTAAAAATCCATTAGCAGCTTGTTTGTTTAATAAATATAAAAACGAAACAATTAAAGAGTACATTGTTGATACTTATAAACCATTAGGTACAAGTTATGGGATAATAGAGAAACCAATTAAACGTAATTTGGATAATTTAAGATGGGTGTTTGAAGATGGTCACTATGCTAAAACCGAATTCACATATCTAGATAAAATTGATAATTTGTATAGATATAAGGTTCGCATTTATACAGGACGAACACATCAGATACGCGTCCATTTTGCTTATTATGGTTCCCCAATTGTGAACGATGTTTTATATGGAGATAAGAAATGTTTTGGTCCAATGCATTTACATGCTCATTATTTAAAGTTTTATCATCCAATAAAAAAAGAATGGATTGAACTCCATTCTTCTATACCATTTTAATTGTTTGTTGGTCTTTCCTTGCGTAATAAATAGTAATCAAGTTCATCCTTCATATTTTGAGGGATGACTTTTTTTATTGGAAAATAGAAAGCATTAATAACACGATCTGCAAAAGCAGTAATTAATGAAAGTGTAGATTTAAAATTTTTTGCATTTAATGGTTCAACTACATCTTTACGTGAATGAATTTGGGCTCCTGATTGAGGTGAAATACGAGCAAATGAAATACTAGGAATTCCTTTATCAGCAAAAGGAGTTGAGTCGGATGAATAAACTCCTTGACTAACTTTGCAAGGTATACCAATTTCTTTTGCTGTGTAGTCAATATAATTAACTAAACTATTTTCTCCTGTTACTACAGCTATTTCATGTCCTAAAATAACACCAATCATATCAATATTTATGTTAAGTCTGCAATTTGTTAGATATTGCTCATGTTGATTACAATATGCTTTTGAACCAAGCAAACCAACTTCTTCACTACCACACCATATAAATTTTAATGTTCTATCAGGTTTATTTTTGTTGTAATATTCTAATAACGATAGTATACCAATTGAGCCACTAGCATTATCATAAGCACCAGTTGAAAATCTTACTGAATCATAATGTGCTGTGAAAGTAATAATTTCTTCAGGATGTTTTGTTCCTTCAATTTCACAAATAACATTTTGTGAAAGTCTTTTTGATTGCTTTTGAATTAAGGTTAATTTAACTTTAGCATTTTTTAAAGAAGCTAACATTTGTCCTTCTTTTGCTCTAATTGTAACTCCTGGAATATATCCTAAATTATAATCATGAACACGTATTTGATTTATTAATAAATCTGTGCTTTTTTCATCATCATAAATGGTTCCAGATAAAGCAATGAATCCAGCAACTTTAGCAGTTATTAATTTTTTATATATACTATGGAAAATACGACCTTCTAATAAAACAATTTTATCTTCCACATTTATTAGATTTACATCTTCACAATTTTCAATATATACCAAATCTCTTTCAATACCTTCTATTGGTGTAGAACCACTCATTAAAACACCTTCACACTGAATTTGTTTTTGCATAGGTCCTAATAATTCTAGATTTACTTTTTCAACTTCAGAATAGTCAACTTCAAAAGTTTCAAATTCTGTTTTATATCCTATATTTTCTATTTCTCTTTTTAATATATTTGCAGCTTTTTTTTCTTCTTCAGATCCACTAATTCGTGTAAAACTGATTTCTTTTAATAATGATTCGATTTTTTTATTATCCATAATAATGCCTTGTATTATAAAATTACTCAAAGATATGAATAACTTTATAACTTTTCCTTT
>JBJEDT010000007.1:0-4162 GCA_051872335.1 Bacilli bacterium
TAAAACCCCCATCTATTGTAACATTTTCTTGTCCAATAAATGGGGGTAATTTCAGTTAATAGGTGGGAAAAAGGGCATCATGAACCCACGATATTAGCAAAAGAACGGCTAAAATTACTTTTTAAAGAAAACAATATAAGTATGAAAGAGGTAAGATAATTATGTCGGAAAAATTATCAGAAGAAGATGTAAAAAGAATATATATTACACCTGCTATAGATAGAGCTGGATGGACTAATTATCGTATGGAATTTTTTACTGACGGTCGTGTCCATGTTTCTTCAAATGGCGTCATGATAAGAGGAAAAAGAAAATATGCAGACTATCTTTTGCGTTATACAAATAATACTAATTTAGCAATTGTTGAAGCAAAAGATGAAGAACATACTCCGGGTCAAGGATTATTACAGGCAATTGAATATGCAAAATTGTTAAATGTTCCTTTTGCTTATAGTTCAAATGGACATGGATTTGTTGAACATGATTTAATAACTGGATTGGAAAGAAATCTAACAATGGCTGAATTTCCAAGTCCTGATGTATTAAGAGAACGATACATTTCAGAAAAAAACTTAACAGAGGATCAATTAAAACTGATAGAGTATCCTTTTTATACGGATTCTGATTTTAGACCTAGATATTATCAAAAGGCCTCAGTTGATAAAACATTAGAAGCCATAGCAAACAAAAAGAGAAGAGCACTAATCGTTTTGGCTACTGGTACAGGAAAGACCTATACAGCTTTTCAAATTGTTTGGAAACTAAAACAAATGAGAAAAGTAAAAAAAGTTCTTTATTTAGCAGATAGAAATGTTTTGATAGAGAAACCATTTAATGAAGAATTTGCACCATTTGGATCCTCAAAGACTATTATATCTAAAGGTAAAATTGATACATCATATGAAATATTTTTCGGGTTATATCAACAACTTGATAATGAAAAAGGTGAATCTAATTTAGAAGCTTTTAAACATGTTTCAAGAGACTTTTTTGATTTGATAATAGTAGATGAGTGTCATAGAGGTAGTGCCAAAGAAGACTCTCACTGGAGAGAAATATTGGAATGGTTTGATAGTGCAATCCAAATAGGTATGACAGCAACACCCAAAATATATTTCAAAGGCAAAAAAAATGATGATGACGATGAAGAACAAGAAATTGATTTGGCAAAAACATACTTTGGTGAACCAGTATATATTTACTCTTTGAAACAAGGAATTGAAGACGGCTTTTTGGCACCTTATAAAGTGATGAAAAAGTTCTTGGATATTGATGTTAAAGGTTATAGACCATATCCAGGTCAACTAGACATATACGGGAATTTACTAGAAGATAGAATATATACAAGTAATGATTTTGATAAAAAACTAATAGTAGATACAAGAACACATGAAGTAGCTAAACAAATCACTAAATATTTAAAGGAAACTGACAGATATCAAAAAACCATCGTTTTTTGTTGCAATATAGATCATGCGGAAAGATTGAGACAAGAACTATGGAACCTTAATCTAGATATTTGTAGAAAAAATCCAAGATATGTTACTAGAATTACAGGAGACTCACCAACAGTAAAAGAAGATTTGACTGATTTTGCTAAAGCTGAATTTAATATGGATATCGATCCTTGCATTGTAACATCATCTGACCTCATGACGACGGGGGTAGATTGCAAAACGGCAAAACTAATAGTCCTTGATAAAATTATTTCTTCGATGACACTTTTTAAGCAAATAATAGGACGTGGAACTCGATTAAGGGAAGCAGATAAAAAATATGAGTTCATTATAATGGACTTTAGACAAGTAACTAGATTATTTGCTGATCCTAAGTGGGATGGCCCAATTGAATACGTAGATGATAATGGAAATAGGCCCCATGGTGGTGGCGGTGGTGATGAACCCAATCCTGTTTACCATATTGATGGCAATAAAGTTACTATTATGGGAGAAGAGGTTTCAATTTTAGATCCTGATGGTAATCTAACAAAACAGTCATTAATTAACTATACAAAGAAGAATATTTTGGATCAATATGCTACTCTTGATGAGTTTATTCAAAAATGGACAAATGAGAAAAAACATAAGGCAATTGTTGATGAATTAGCTTATCATGGTGTTCTATTGGAACAAATTAGAGCAGAATTAGGTATAGAAGATATGGATGATTTTGATTTAATATGTTACATTGCATATGAAACAAAGCCATTAACAAGAAGCGAAAGAGTTAAAAGCATAAAGAAATCTGAACTTTTAGATAAATATACTGGAATTGCGAGAGAAGTTATAGACAGGTTATTAGACAAATATTGTGACGAGGGAATTGATGATGTTGATGACATTAACATTCTTAAACTCGATGAATTTAAAGAATTTGGTACACCAAAACAGATTATCAAGGATATTTTTGGTGGAAGAGAAAACTATTTACAAGCAGTTTCAATTGTAAAAAATAATTTATATTCAGTAGTAGGAGCAGCATAAAATGGCAGATTTAAACGGATTAGTAAAAAGAGTCAGAAAAATAATGAGAAAAGATAACGGAGTTGATGGTGATGCACAACGTATTAATCAACTTGTTTGGATGCTTTTCTTGAAAGTTTATGATGAATTAAAAGAAAGTAATGAATATGAAATAGAAATAGATAATTATAAGTCAATTATTCCGGAAGAATATAGATGGCGTAATTGGGCAGTTGAAAAAGTTGATTCAGAGGGTAAGCCTACAGGTGACACTTTAACTGGCGATGATTTGGTTGAGTTTATTAATAATAAATTATTCCCAACTCTTAGAGATTTACCAGTTGATGAAACTACTCCAAAAAGATCTGCTATAGTTAAATATGTTTTTTCAAGACTTCATAATTACATGATTAATGGTACGCTAATAAGACAAGTAATAAACGAATTAAATGAAATTGATTTTGATAAATATGAGGATAGACATGTGTTTAATGACATATATGAGTCAATTTTGAAAGAATTACAAAATGCAGGTAGTTCAGGTGAATTTTATACTCCAAGACCTGTAACAGATTTTATGGCTGAGATGCTTGACCCTAAACCAGGCGAAAAAATAGCTGATTTTGCTTGTGGTACTGGTGGATTCTTGGTTTCTGCAATTCAGCACATATTGAAGAAATATAATACGCAAGAGGCACTTGATAGCATGCAAGATAATATAATAGGTTGTGAGTGCAAGCCGTTGCCATATTTGTTATGCGTCACTAATATGTTATTGAATGGAACTGATGGTTCTAACATAAGATACGCTTCATCGCTTGCAAAAAATGTCACAGAATACACAGAAAGTGATAAGGTTGATGTGGTGTTAATGAATCCACCTTTTGGTGGAGAAATAGCTCCAGGAGAGGATTCAAACTTTCCTGAATCATATAGAACATCAGAAACTGCAAACCTATTCGTGTGTTTGGTGCTATATAGATTATCGAAAAATGGTCGTGTTGGTATAATTTTGCCTGATGGATTTTTATTCAATACTGACCCTGCATATGTTAAAATTAAAAAGAAGTTAATGTCTGAGTGCAATTTGCATACAATTGTTAAATTGCCATCAGGTTTATTCTATGCTGGCATAACTACTAATATTCTATTCTTTGATAAAGGTGAAAAAACTGATGGAATATGGTATTATCAAGTTCCACTTCCAGAAGGATATAGAAGTTTTAGCAAAACGAAACCATTTACAGCAGAACATTTAAAAGGCGTTCGTGAATGGTGGAATAATAGGGATAATGGAGATATTAATGCCTATTTTGTTAAGCAAGATAAAATAGAAGAAACTTATAATATTGATTTTAAGAATCCAAATATTAAAGAAGAAAAGACTGATTATACTCTTCACCAATTAATTGATATGATTGAAGAAAAAGCGAATAGTATTAGTGATTCTGTGGCTCAATTAAAAGAATTAATAAAGGATATTGAAGAATGATAGATACTAAATTGTTAAAATCTAAAATTCTTGATCTTGCTATGAGTGGAAAGCTAGTTCCACAAGATCCAAATGATGAGCCAGTTGAGGATTTGTTAGCAAGAATCAAAGAAGAAAGAAAAAGACTCGAAAAAGAGAAGAAGATATCCAAGATTGAAGACTCTGATATTTATTGGAGTGATGACGATAATTGTTATTATGAGAAGAA
>JBJEDT010000008.1:0-15746 GCA_051872335.1 Bacilli bacterium
TTGCTTCTTCATAACTATATTTCTTATCTGATTTAGCAAGTTGCATAAATCTATCATATGTATGATATTTTGATAAACCTAAATGTTTAGCTTTTAATTTCAAATATTTCTTTAATGAAGCATTTTTATTACCAGCAACCTCAATTAAATTTAAGAACACACTTGTTGGAATATTGTTGTGTGCTAAGTGTGATTCTAAAATTGATTTGTAGTTACGAGCTTTAACATCAGCTAATTGACTTAATAAAATAGAATGATATATATCTGCTAAAACAGTTTTATGATCATCATAATATGAATAGAGTGTTTCAAAGATTTTTGCTCTATCTTCTTCTGTTTTTGCTTCTTCAATTAAACTTGACCAGTTTCCTTGAGTAACTGTAACTTCTTTTCCATCACTTAAAGTACAGTTTCTTGGTTTATTATCTGCAACACATAAATCAGAATATAATTGTCCACCTTTATCAGTAACTGGACCATAATATGATAATAACTTTTCTTTATCAGAATCTAAAATATGTTCATTCATTTTAAACATTTTTTGATAACCAAATCTAAATTCTTCAAGTTCCTTATTATTATCAATAAATTTCATAACTTTTTCTTCACCCAATGCTAAAATTTCAGGAGAAGAAAAAGCTGTTGCTTCTTGTAATAAATTAATAATATTCATACATTTAAATACTTTTTGAGCATTAGCTACATTTCTCTTGTCTAAATCACTAGCAAGGTGAGCATATTGATAAGCTTTTGATAAAAGCAAATCAAATTCTTTTTGCAATAAATTAAATTGTTTGAAATTTTCTTCATCATCTAGTTTTCCTTTAAAACTAGCAAATTTTTCAATATATGTTGATGCTTTTTTAACATCTTCTTCAAATAAATCATCTGAAGCATATAAATAACTTAAATCCCATTCGTTCATATATTATCTTCCTTTCAAAATATAAAATTATTATATATGTTTTTACTCAAAATAAAAAGATATATCATATTACTTCTAAAGATATATCTTTGTTTGTGCAGCAATATTTTTCTTTTACTTTGGTTAATATAGCTAAAATAAAAGCATTAAATTCATCATTGTTCATTTGTAAGTAATAATTATTATTGATCACGGTAGTGACTTCACTAACTAAATCATTTAATGGAATTTCAATAGCAATTGTATCTTTATTATCTTCTAGGACATTGGTGTTTTTTAACAAATTACATGCTACAACATTAATACTATTAAGTAAAACCATACTGATATTTTCAATCTCCTTTCGACAAAAGTATATATAATCGTTTTGTCTAAATTTGTCGAAGTATATATTAAATAGTAAATATCAATAAAATTTTGTTGATTAATTATTTTTATGCACTTTCATATTATAAACTCTTACTAATCGAGGACGATTATAGCGTTGCATTATAATAAAAACTGATTCAATAATGACACATAATAAAGTTGTTAAAATGAAAACTAAAGGTTCACCAAAAGAAATTATTAATAATAATGGAAATAAACTTTCTACTAGCATAAGTTCATGAACAATTTCTGCTTGGCAAGTAGCTCCTATTACTTCTTCTAAAGAATGTTTATAAATATTAAAAGCATCAGGATCATAAGTAGGCATCTTGTTTTTCCATTTTCTTACACCAAGAATTTTATATAGTGTAGATTCAAATTTTCTTTCTTTAAACCACCATTTATTAAAATTCATTTTATTATGGTAAATATTATGAATTATTAACCCAGTATATGGCCTTAAAAATCCTTGATAAAAAGTAGTGATTAAAGTAATACCTAATGTAGTCAAAAAGTTATTATCAAGAAAAAATTGAAGTATAAAAACAGTAATAGATATAATTCCCATAACTACCACTATGACATGTTTTAAATTACTTCTCATCAAATCAACTACCTTTTATAAGAATATATTAACATAAATAAAAATTTGAAATGTAAATATCTAGTAAAATTATATATCATCGATAAATAAATAAATTTATTTATAAAGTCGAAAATTGTAAGAAAATGATATACGATTAAATGTAACCGCTATCATTTGCTGTTGACACGCAAAAAATGTAATGATAAAATGTACTTAATCGATTAAGTAATTTATCATAAGGAGGGAGAAATATGACAAGGTTACTAAATCAAAAGCTAATGTTAGGCATAACTATGGTTATTTCATCTGCTGCTATGTTAGCTTCATGTGATAAGTCAGAGACTTATAATGTTACCTATTATAATGGAAATCAAGTTTTAAAAGTCGAAGAAGTAAAAGAAGGAGAATTAGCTACTAATTGGACACCTATAGTCGATGGTTACACTTTTGACGATTGGTATGGTACACCTACTTTCACTCACAAATTTGATTTTTCACAAGCAATTACCGAAGATACACAAGTTTTTGGTAAATTCATTTCGAATGAAGTTGTAGAAGATACACGTGACTTCTATATTGTTGGTTCAGGTACAAGTCCACTTTTGTTAGAATCAAACTGGGGTAAAGTAATCAATGATTCAATGAAACTTTCAAAAGCAAGTGATAAGAATGATTACACAATTACTCTTGATTTATATGAAGGTGATCAATTTCAATTTGCAATTAATACAAAATGGGAAAACCAAAGAGGTGTTGGCTATTTACAAGGATTTACACTAGGTGAAGAGGAAGTCTTCAAAGATCCAGGTAGTGCTTATGGAAATAGTTCAAAACGTAGTAATATTGAAGTTAAGAAAAGTGGTAATTATACTTTTACATTAACTACTTACCCAGATTTAGACTATTATGACACTGAAAATGCTAACTATACTGAAGCAGGTAAAGAAAACTTTAATTTAAATGATTATGACAAAATCACTTGGGTTAGAAATGGTGATGCAAGTGAACCTGTTGAAGCTATTGTAACTTACTATATTAAGGGTTCTGGTGTTACTGGTTGGGCTGATATATATAATGCTCATACACGAATGACAGATAATGAAGGTACTCACACACTTACAATCTATCTAAAAGAAAATGAAGAATTCTTATTTACTTCAACAAATACTGTAGCTGATAAAGTAACTACAGGTACTGAATACTTAAGAGCTTCTGCTCTAGATGAAGCTTCAAAAGCTTATGTTGATCAAAATGCTTCATATAACATGATAGCAAAAGCTGATGGTTACTATACATTCTCTTATGTAAAAGAAACTGGCGTCTTATCTGTTACATTTGAAGCAGGAGAAATGGTAGCTACTGATTATTATTTAGATGGTACATTTGGTAGTGAAGAAGCTTGGAGTGGATATTGTTTTAATTCAAATTATAAATTAGTAAAAGATGCTGAAAAAGGCGTTTATAAAATTGAAAATGTTACAATGGCTTTAGATTCTGAATTTATTATTCAAGCATTTAAAGAAGGATCAGAAGAAAGAGGAGAATGGGGCACTGAAACTTATAATGGTTTAGGTAGTTACAACTTTACTTATGTTGCAAATGCTGGTCAAAACTTCTCAGCTGTTAGCTCTTCAAATAATAATATTAAAGTTTTAAAAGAAGCAGCTTATGATGTTACATTTGATCCATACACACAACAAATTACAATTTCTAGATATGGAACATTTACTACATATGATGTCTATATTAAAGGTGGTATGAATAACTGGGCATTCAACTTCTTACCAGAATGGAAACTTGCTCAAAATCCAGTTGACCCAACAATTTATGAAATCACTTTAGACTTCGAAGCAAACTGGGAAGTTGGTTTAGCTTACTTTAATGAAGGTGAATCAAGTGGTTATGGCACTTGGGTAGGAAGAGAAAAACTTGGTACTAGTGGTGATGCTAATGATAAATTTGCTGTTGATTCAGGCAATTTAAAATGTAATACTGCTGGAAAATATAGAGTAGTATATAATCAAGAAACAGATAAAATTGATTTCTATGTTGCTTAAATAAAATAGAAAATGGTTACCCATCATATGATGGGTAACCATCTATTGTTTATAAAATTATATTTCGTAAAAATGAATGTCGTATTGATTATGGCTTAATGCTTGCTCAATACATTTATAAACTTGCTCAATCTTTTTATCTAGTGTTTCACTATTAAAGATAACTTTAGTATCTTCTTTAGAAGAAAAATAATCATAAATGACTTTGCTATCAGTAACAATATTATTTGAAGTTATATCGTTAAGATCTTCAACTTTACTAATTAGCTTAACTTCACTAAAAATCGAATTAATTTTATTTTTTAATTCTAGAGATGAAGGCTTTAAGCCAATAAATGTATAGTTATCAAATATTTTATCAGCTTCATTCTTTATTTTTTGATAATTAGTTGTAACTTGGAAAAATAAATGGTCATTAATTAAAGAATCAAGAGCGATAAGTGGAATGAAATTACTTTGACCTAACTCTCTAAATTCTTCAATAGATAAATTATAAGAAAGCAATGCATCAGCATTATTAATTAGTCCATATGGCTTTCTTCCATATATTAGACTCATATTGTGCTTTGCAAAATATTCAGAAGCTTTATCTAAAACATGAAGAAATTCTAATCTATTTAAATACTTACTAGACTCATCAGTATAGATCGCAACAAGTTTATGTTGAGGAACAGTGCGAAGATTTTTAGCAATAACACTTGGTTTGTAATTTAACATATTTACAGCATGCAAAATCTTGCTTCTAGTATCTTCACTGATGCTTTGTGTCTCCTTGTTATTAATTACGTACGACACAGTAGCTGTGGAGACATTACAGTACTTCGCGATATCTTTAATTGTTACTTTATTCATAGTAAAAAAATATTAGCATTAAATACTGATTTAGTCAATTGAAAGGACTGTAGCATTATGAATGAATATGCACTATATCATAAAACAGAATCTAATTATTGTTATCCAACAAGTACAAATGAAATAACTATTAGATTTAGAACAAGTAATAAAGATAATATTTCAAAAGTATATTTAGTCTACGGATGTAAATATGATTTTTACTCAATTCAACATCAAAAAGAAATGGAATTGAGATATGTCGATAAATTATTTAATTATTATGAAATACATCTAAAATTAAAAGATGTTCGCTTAACATATGTTTTTAAAATATTATCTGAAAATAAAACATATTATTATTCAGAAGATGGTTTAACAGAAACTTATGATTTTAATTTTAATTTCTATAATTGTTTTCAATATGCTTATATTCATAGTTCTGATGTCCATAAAGAAGTTGATTTTATGAAAGGTTCTATTTTTTATGAAATATTCATTGATCGATTTGCTATTGGTAATAAAAATAAAGATATGTCTTATATTAATATGAAATGGAATGATATCCCAACACCAAAAAGTTTTGCTGGAGGAGATCTTCAAGGAATAATTAATAATTTAAATTATTTAAAGAATATTGGAGTTAATGGACTTTATTTAACACCTATTTTCAAATCTGTTTCTAATCACAAATATGATATAGAAGATTACTTTAAAATAGATGAACAATTTGGAGATGAAGAAACTTTACTAAAACTTGTCAAAAAATCTCACGAGAAAGGCATTAAAATAATTTTAGATGCAGTGTTTAATCATATAAGTGAAAATTCTTTCATATTTCAAGATGTATTAAAAGAAGGAAAAAATTCAAAATATTATGATTGGTTTATTTATAAAAACAATAAATTTGAATGCTTTTCTATTTGTAAATATATGCCTAAATTAAATACCGATAATAAAGAAGTACAAGATTATTTAATTAGTGTAGGTAAATATTATATTGAAAAATATGATATTGATGGTTGGAGATTAGATGTATCAGATGAAGTAAGTCATACATTTTGGAAAAGATTTAGAAATGAACTAAAAGCATTAGGAAAAGAAATAATATTAATTGGAGAAAATTGGCATGATGCTAATAAGTTTCTGCAAGGTGATGAATTTGATTCCATAATGAATTATGCTTTTACTAAAGCATTACTTGATTATCTAGCTTTTGATAAATTTACTTCTAAAGACATGAGCGATAAATTAAATGAACTATTGATACGCAATAGTGAACAAGTAAATAAAATGATGTTAAATCTAATAGATACGCATGATACACTTCGTTTCTATACCGAAATTAATAAAGATATTGATAAGTATTTAATTGCTTTATCATTACTTTTCTTCTATGAAGGTGTTCCATGCATCTATTATGGTGATGAAAGTTTAATGGAAGGTGGATATGACCCTGATTCCAGAAGAGGATTTAAAAAAGAAACTAAAAATAAAGCTTATCAATTAATAATAAAGTTAACTAAGTTACGAAAACAAAAAGATTTTATAGATTCAAAATTGTATATTAAATATGAAGAAAATTTATTGATTTTAGATAGAATTTCTAAGAATAGTATCTATCGACTAGTCATTAATAAAGGTCTAAACTGTAAATATCAAATAGAAGACAAATTAATCGTTAATAATTATAATAAAGAAATTTTAAAAACAAATGGCTTTATCATAGAAAGGAGAAAAAAATGAAAAAGAATGTTATAGCTCTTGTAGTGCATTTAGCTGTTTTTTCTACTATTCTAGGTACTTTTGGTGCTCTAAGTTTAATTGATGATAAAGAAAATGAAGGTCAAAATAAATTTAATGGAAATATTGAAAAAAATATAACATTAAGAATTTTAGAGAATGATACTGCTAAAGAAACCGGATATTTAAAAGAATTATTAGATGCTTTTAATGAAGCATATAAAGATTATGGAATTACAGCAGTTGATGCTAATATGGATCAATACACTGATTTAGAAACAGGTGGCCCATATGGGTATGGACCTGATGTTTTATATCAAGCAAATGATGCAATTATGAAATATGTTTCTGGACGACATATTTTACCACTTCCAATTGAAGAATTAGAATGTTATTCTCAAACAAGTTCTAAAGCTTTTGACGCCTATAAATATAAAATAAAAGATGAAACTTATTATTTTGGTGTACCTGTAAACATACAACAACCATTGCTATTCTATCGAAAAGATTTGTTGCCATCTGATTGGAAAGAGAACTGGGATAAAGATAATAATGATGTTCCTGACATGATTGAGTACTGGAGTGATTTATATGCTTACTCCAAACAAATTGTAGAAGAAAGTGGACATTCAAAATATGGTTATATGAAATCTTTAAATGATGGTTATTTTGCATCTGGATACTTTTTTACATATGGAGGATATGTTTTTGGTGGAGAAGATAAAAATGACGTATATGATATAGGATTTTCTAAAAATAATAGTCGCTTAGGAGGTCAAATTATTCGACAATTAGCTTCCGTTATGAATTTAGAATGCACCGAAGATACAATCACTCGAAACTCATATTCAAGAATGGCTCAAGGCACATATTTTGCAACAATGACAACTCCTGATGTTACTTCATTATTCGTAAAAGAGTTAACAAATCAATATATAAAAGAAGGATTAAGTGATGCTGAGGCAAAAGCGAAAGCTCAAGAAAATATAGTGGTCAAAGATGTTCCATTACTTCCAGCAAGTGGTGACTTAAATGATAGAGATGGACCTACAGTTAAAATGAAGGTAATGGGTGGTGTAAATGGTTATGCTATAAGTTCATATACTAAATCACCTAATGCAGCTTTAGAATTTGTTAAATTTGCAACAAGTTATGAAATGATTAAAAAAAGATCTGAAATGTTACAAATTTCACCAGCTCGTGAAGATGTTTCTCAAGAACAAGGTGGTTTAAACGATATGATATATGAAAACCTTAATAACGATAATATTTATGTCATGCCTAGTGTAAGAGAACTCGGTCAAGTTTGGACTCCTTTACAAACATTTTGTGCTCAACTTGCAGACGATGTCTTAAATAATAAAAACAAATATATAACTTTAGACGCAATTCAAAGTGGTTTAGAAAATGTAGATAAGCAAATTTATGATGCTATCCACACATTAAATAGTTAGGAGGAAGTTTATGAAAGCAAAAAGTAAATTTAAAACATTCTTCATCTCTATTTATGATTTCTTTAAAAGAAAATTTAATGGTGCAAAAGAAATAATTAAAGAAGGAGATTCAAAGGTTATGGCCTCATTCTTTGTAATGGGACTTGGTCAACTTCTTTATAAACAATGGGTTAAAGGATTCTTATATTTAGCAATTCAAATATTATTTATCGTTTACTTTGTTTTAACTGGAGCTAGTGACTTTGTTGGTTTCTTTACTCTTGGTAGCAAAGAAAGTAATGAATGGTATGGTATTGAAGGTGATAACTCAATTGTTATGTTAATTATGGGCATACTTTCCATAATCATAATTATCTTTTATTTCATTTTATATATAGCAAATATTAAAGATTGTTATAAAACTCAATGTGCTTATGACACCTTAAAAAAAGTAAATACTTTTAAAGATGATGTAAATAATTTGCTCGATAAATCCTTCTATAAAACGGCCTTAGCTCTTCCTGTTATTGGAGTAATGGTTTTTAGTGTTTTACCAATTGTCTTTATGATTTTAATAGCTTTTACAAATTATGGTGGAGATACCGTTCCCCCAGCATTAGTTGATTGGGTAGGATTTGCAAATTTTAAAAAGATTTTATCATTAGGACAATTTGCTCCAACCTTTTTCAAGATATTTGGTTGGAATATGCTATGGGCTATTATGTCTACAGCATTAAATTATTTTGCAGGATTAGGACTAGCATTATTATTAAATAAAAAATGTGTAAAAGGTAAAGTTATTTGGAGAGCATTTCCAATATTAGCTTATGCAATTCCTGGATTTATTACCTTATTAGGATTTAAATACATGTTCTCATATGGTGGACCAATTAATTATTACATAGCTTTACTTGGAGGAGAAAAAATAGGATTCTTAGGTTTAAATGCTAAATGGTCAGCTCGTTTAATCGGATTAGGCGTTAATGCTTGGATTAGTATTCCTTCAACAATGCTTCTAGCAACAGGTATTTTATCAAATATTAATAATGATCTATATGAAGCAGCTCGA
Organism: Bacilli bacterium; assembly: GCA_051872335.1. Taxonomy (GTDB): domain Bacteria; phylum Bacillota_I; class Bacilli_A; order RFN20; family CAG-826; genus SUG2458. The sequence continues at coordinate 9,014 of JBJEDT010000008.1, forward strand.
GTTGATGGTGCCTCACCATTTAGACAATTTAGAAAAATTACCTTACCTTATGTATTATTTGCTACCACACCAGTTCTAATTTCTCAATTTATTGGAAACTTTAATAACTTTGGAATCTTCTACTTCTTACGTGGTGGATTATATAGTGAAGGTTATTTCTTAGCTTCTGATACAGACCTATTAATTAACTGGTTATACAATATGTCGATTGATAATAATTATTATTCAGTTGGTGCTGCGATAAGTTTAGTTATCTTTATAATAACTTCTATTATTTCATTAACTGTTTATGTATTATCTCCAGCTTATAGACAGGAGGAAACATTCAGATGATAAAAGATAAAAAGAAAATAAAAAGAATCGGCAAAAAAGCCCTTGATGTTACAATTACGTATTGCCTTTTAATCATTATTGCATTCATTTTCTTTTTTCCATGTTTATGGTTAATACTCGCTTCCTTTTCAAAATCTGGATCAATATATTCTTTCGATGGTTTTTTCCCAAAAGAATTCGGATTAGATGCATTTAAAACATTATTTACGGATACTGTAATGTATAATTATCCTCGATGGTTTTTAAATACATTATTCATAGCAACATTAAGCTGTATTTTTGGAACTTTCTTAACTATCTTAACCGCTTATTGTATGTCTCGTTTTCGTTTTAGAAGTCGAAAAGCGATGATGAAAGCAACTTTAATTCTTGGAATGTTTCCTTCGTTTATGGGCACAATTGCTGTTTATCTCATTATGACTCAATTTCATTTGATAAATCAAACTTGGGGATTAATATTAATTTATTCAGCTCAAGCACCAATGGGCTATATGGTTCAAAAAGGATTTTTTGACACGATTCCTTATTCAATTGATGAGGCTGCTCGAATAGATGGAGCAAGTAATTTTGAAATATTTAGAAAGTTTATTCTTCCAATGTCAAAACCAATGATTGTCTACACAGCATTAACATCATTTACTTGGCCATGGAGTGATTTCATCTTACCAAAGATGTTACTCCAAGATAAAGATTTATATACTGTTGCTGTTGGTTTAATGTCACTTGGTGAAACTGAATTTGCTAGATTTGCTGCAGGTTCAATTATCATTGCTATTCCAATTATCATTTTATATTTCTGTTTAGTTAAATATATGATTAATGGTATGTCAGCAGGAGCTGTTAAAGAGTAAAGGAGAACAAATAATTATGGCTAATTTAAGTTTAAAACACATTTATAAAGTATATCCAAATGGTACAAAAGCCGTAAATGATTTCAATATGGATATTAAAGATAAAGAATTTATTGTCTTTGTTGGTCCTTCTGGGTGTGGTAAATCAACTACTTTAAGAATGATTGCTGGCCTTGAAGACATTACATATGGTGAACTTACAATTGGAGATGAAGTAGTCAATTCACTTGAACCAAAAGATCGTGATATTGCTATGGTTTTTCAAAACTATGCTTTATATCCACATATGTCAATATACGAAAATATTGCTTTTGGATTACGTACAAGAAAAGTACCAAAAGATATTATTGATCAAAAAGTTAAAGAAGTAGCTCATACTTTAGGTATTGAAGATTATCTAGATAAAAAACCTAAAGAAATGTCTGGAGGTCAAAGACAACGTGTTGCATTAGGAAGAGCAATTGTAAGAGAACCAAAAGTTATGTTACTTGATGAACCTTTATCAAACTTAGATGCAAAATTAAGAACACAAATGCGTTCAGAAATTGTTAAATTGCATAAGAAATTAAATACAACTTTTATTTATGTTACTCATGATCAAGTTGAAGCTATGACAATGGGAACTCGAATCGTTGTAATGAAAGATGGCTATGTAAAGCAAATTGATAGTCCAAAGAATTTATATAGATATCCATCTAATAAGTTTGTCGCTTCTTTTATTGGTTCTCCTCAAATGAACTTCTATAGAGTAGTTTTACATAAAGTTAATAATAAAGTTAAAATTGAATTTTTAGATGTTAAAAATACAATTGAAATTCCTTTTGAAAAATTAGTTAAAATAGAACCTACTTATTTAGATGGCAAAAAAGAAGTTATATTAGGAATTAGAGCAGAAAATATTATGCTTAAAAAATCAGAAAATAGTATTAAAATGAAAGTCTCTCATATAGAAGAATTAGGTAATGAAACATTAATTTATGGAGACATTGATTTAAAAAATGATTCAATTAGAGATGATAATGAAACTCGTACAATTGTCAAAATTTCAGGCTTTAAAGATATTGAATCAAATTCAATTATCGATATCACATTAGATCCTTCTTATATTCATTTATTTGATAAAGATAGTGAAGAAAGTATTTTAAAACGTATTCCTGATAACAACTATATTGATATAGAAATAAAAAATTCAAAACTAAAAATCTTTAACCTAGAATTTGATTTACCACCAGTACTTCAAAATATTAAAGAAGCTCATTATGAAGCTTTAATCCCATTAGATGCTATTAAGTTATCTAAAGGTGATATGGCTAAGATAAAAGATTGTGAAGTTATAGAAGAAAATTTAAATTTATTAACTCTTGATATTGATGGTCATATTTTATTTGCTCTTGATAGCAAAAAACATAATGGAAATGTAAAAATTGATTTAGACATGTCCTTAATAACATTATTAAAAAATGGTGAAGTAATTATTGCCCCTATAAAACAAGAAAACATTTTCGAAGGTGAATTTATTGTTAAACGAGTTAAGGAAAAAGGCGTTAAATCACATAATGAATATTTCTTAAAATTTTTAGGATCAGCATTTGAATCAACACCATCGATAACTAGAAAAATGTGTCAAGCATACGAAAATAGAAGAGTTTTCCATGAAAATTATGCGTTTTCATTTAAACCTACTTCTATTCAAGTTTCTAAAAATGGTATTGAAGGAGAAGTCATAAATGTTTTAGACTATGGATTTAAAAGATATGTGACTATCAAAGTTTTAGACAAAGAAATCATTGTTTTAAATAGTAAAGTAAAGATTAATGATATGGTCCATATTTCATTTAATATAGATGAAATAAATGTTGTTGAACTCGGAAGAAATATTAAAGTAATATAATCAAAAAAATAGCCCGTTTAAATCGGGCTATTATTTATATTACTTATTTTTAGCAAAGTAATGGTCTTTAGCATAACTAAAGTGTTCATCAAATTTTTTAATTGCTTCTTTAGAAATATCTAAAGAAGGTTTTAACATATCAAAAGCATGCATATTAGATGGATATACATCCATACTTGCTTCTATACCTGCGTTCTTTAGATTTTCAATATAAATGCGAGTTTCTTCATAAAATGGTTCTTCATTACCTACAAAAGTATAAGCAGGAGGTAAATAAGAATAATCTTTTTGTCTAGCAGGAGATGCATAAGGTTCTAAATCTTCTTTTTTCGCATCTTTTCTTAAATACATTTTCCATCCAAAATGATTTCTTTTAGTGTTCCATACTTTTCCATGATTATCTTTTGAAGATAAAGTATCAAGATTATCCATCATAGGATATAATGGCATTTGATAAGCAATATTAACTTCTTTTTTATCACGTGCCATATATGTAAGAGCAATAGCTAAACCTCCTCCAGCACTTTCTCCACCAACCATTATTTGATCTTTATTTATATGATACTTATCAGCATTTTCTAACATATAAAGTAAAGAATCATAACAATCATTAATAGCTGCAGGATAAGGATGAAGTGGTGCTAATCGATATCCAGGAGATATTACTACAGCATTAAAATTTTTTACTAAATTTATAGCTCTAGACATATAAACCATTTCTTTCATACCAACAAAATATCCACCACCATGAATCCACAACACACCCGGAGATAATTCATCTTGTTTTCTATTTTTAGACATTAAAACAATTGCAGGAATTTTAATTCCTGTTTTTGTTCTAATATATATCTTTTCTTTTTTAATTGATTTGTCTAATTTTAGTGAAAACATATCATACCTCTATAAATAATTTTTAAGAGTTTTTATATTTTTTGTCAATATTAAAAGGTAGAATTGATATTTTACCTTATTTAATTAATAACTTATTTTATGCTTCTTGTGCTTCACCAGTAATTGTTAAATTAACATTTGTAAACTTCACTAATGTACCACGAGTAGCATACATTCCTATATACATATAATCATTATCAATAGCAGTAAAATCAAAATCAGTATATGTATTACTATATGTTTCATCATTATATGTAACACTACATATTACAACTTGTCCAATACGCTCAATCTTTAATGTTGCAACGTCATCTGTTTGATATAATCCGTTTAGACTAACTGTTCCAGAAGATAATTTTTCATTTTCTCTACTATATATAACATGAGTAGAAGAATCTTTCGTATACATACCTGAAGCAACATAATTACTCTTAATTGTTGCATCCTTAATAGGTAAATATAAATCATCTCTTAACATTAAACCAAAAGCTTCTTGGTTAGTATCTACTTCACTAGTTACTAAAGCATCACATGATATAACAAAATTTTTTGTTTTACTTATTTGAGTGAATACACCAGCAATGCCTTCACTTGAAGAAGTAACTTTTCCTTTAGGTGAAGAAGTTCCTGTTTGCCCTACAATAAATTCACCTTTTACATCTTCATAAGCCTTATAACCATTACTTGCACTTGAAGGATCAGCACCACAATCACCAAATGCTGTTCCATACCATCCTTCACTTATTGTTTTAAAATGAGATTGAGCTCCATAAGTTGATAATCCAGGTACAGAATATGGTTTATAAACATAATTAGGATTTTTAACTAAATAATTTTCTTTTGTTGGTTCACTAATGTTATCTAAAACATAATGACCTAAAGTACATGTAGATTCTTTTAATGTTTTTGCTACTTGATAAGCAACATATTTTGCTCCATAAATATTTAAGTGAGTTGTATCAACTGAACCTATTTTTTCTACAATGCTTACACCATCTTCACCTAACATACCTGAAGTCATAGCATGATAATAAATAGCTTCACTATAACCTAATTCAATATATTGATTCTTTGTTATAGAAGTTAAATCAATTACCTGTACATTTTGACTAGCTCCTAAATCAATTATAGCTTGTCTATAATCACCAGTTTCAGTTATATGACCTGATGTTCCATTATAATTATTATCTTTATTTGCACGTACAATTGGAGTACATAAAATTGGAGTTGCTCCTTTATCTATAGCTAACTTAATATAATTTTCATATAAATTATATGAAAATGATGATTCATCACTAAGTGATTTTGATGCATCAGTAAATCGAGTATCATCATCACTTTTTTCATCATTATGTCCAAATCCAATTAATAAATAATCTCCTTCTTTAAGACTACTTTTTAAGGTTTCATAATTATCTTCAGTTAAAAAACTTTTTGAACTTCTACCAGATAAAGCTAAATTAGTAATTGTTATTTTAGAATCAAAATACGAAGATAATTGTGTAGCATATCCATATCGAGGATAATAATATTCATCATTAAAACTTGATAATGTTGAATCACCTACTGCATATAAAGTAGCAGGTACTAATTCAAATGGTTCTTCTGGTGTCTCGAGATTTTCTTCATCACCTGGTTCTTCTATATCAGGTTCCTTTACTGGTTCATCACCACAAGAACAAAGTGAAAATAAAGAAGAGCTTAACATCAACAATGATAATAATTTCTTTTTCATAGATTCCCTCCAAGGTTATACATATAATTATATATTTTTAAAATTAAAAACCTATTTAATTTATATATATTTGTTTTCAGAGAACAATAAAAACTATTACTGTAAAGTAAGACGAATTTACTGTAGAAATTTTTTTAATATCTATAGATTGATTATACTAAATGACATTATAATTATTTTTTAAATTTTTATGTTCTTTTATGACATTTACTTTATAAAGTTAAACCTTAAACGCAATGTTATTACAAAACAAACATCTAAAAACTAGTATCTTTTCAAACGTACACAAAATAAGAAATAAAACATAAAAAATAAAAGATTATGGTTTACTAGTATGAACTATAAATTAATATTTTTACTATTCTCAAATTTATGACGATTTAAACTAATAAAAATAATATGTTGTAGTTATACAATATAATGAAAACCCTAATGTTTCTACTGATTAAACTATACTAATAAAAGGAATATTCATAATTGAACTATGTCGCTTTTATTGCTTATTCGCTTGTACTATTTTCATTATGTTTATTAACATAAATCATTCGTTTTTGATGAAGGGTTTCTATTTCTCCAACTCTTGCTGCATAAGCATATATTCTTATTAATTACCATCCTGTAACTTTGCATCTACACTCTTTAAGTGTAAATCTTTCCTCATTAAAAATAACATTTTTAGAATCTATTAAAATTTCATTAAATTCATTTGGTTTTATTGTAATATATAATTCATCACCAATAGAAACAACACCTGCTTGAATTAATTCATCCATTTTTGGTAATGCATCTTCTGACTTTTTAAGCGAATTAGTAGAAATTTTAGACATATCTACTTTTGGAAAAACAAATTTTTTAACTTCCTGGAGTTTCTTAAATTGTTCAATTTCTAACAAATAATTATGCACCTCCTCAATAATAAGAATTGTATTTGCTCATCATGTTATATAAGCGTTAAGTATTGCTCATTTTTCATCACCTCATTAAACAGTATATAAAATATTAAAATGACAATAATTGTTATTATGAGAAGAA
>JBJEDT010000009.1:0-45572 GCA_051872335.1 Bacilli bacterium
TATAATGGTGTTACTTAATTGAACACACACTCCAATAAATGGGGGTAGCCTCAAAATGAAACAAGAATCGACTTAAAAATCGGTTCTTTTTTTATGAAATTATGCATTAACATTAAATAAATTCAGCCTAGATTTTGTTATCTTGACATCACCAAACCACTTTTTCAAATTATAGCACATGTAAAATGTGCAGATGGTTCTTGGAGGTGATGTAAAGATGAACAAAAAAAATAAAAAAGTACTTGAACTCCTACTTCAAGTACTTCAAATTATCTATTACTTTCTAAAAATAATTTTAGAAGTAATATCCATAATTTAAAGTTACACTATTTCATTGTAGTTCGCAAGTCCTTTTTTATTTTTGTCCATTTTATCTCTTGCTTTAGTCAATCGTAACTTTTAAATATATAAATTACCTTTAGAAGTATAATCTTGCAAATATATTAAATAATCTTTAATTGATGTAGAAAATTTTATATTACTTATTGATTTAATCTTTTTAAATTTAATTTAAAATCAGTATATCAAGTTTATTTTTTGTTTTTAAAACCACATAGATAATATTAATGGTTGGTTATATAATATTAATACAGTTCATTCTGAAGATGATTTGTATAGACATATTTTCCATCAAATTTTAAAATTTATTGTATTTTTTTTCGAAATATAATATATTATAAATAATGCGGGTACACAATTGATGTTCCGATGGGAGAACAAAAAAGTTCTCCTTTTTATTAATCAATTTTTATATCTTCTAGGATAAATAGTCCTATCATGATTTTCTTTATAATGAATATTTTTTAATGGAACATTAATTGAACTATGATTAATTCCACTCAAGAGTAAACTCTTTAATTGATTTTTGGAACAAGTAAAAATTACTATTTTCTATATTGTCAAACTTTACATAAATTATTTATTTTTATTACAATGATGTGCTTATTTTTTCTTATAGGTAGTCTATAATACTTAATCATAAAATTGGATTAAATTTAAAATGAAAGAATTAAAAATATAAAAATTCATATAATCACCACCTTTTGATTTAATATCTAAACATCCTTTATTGATGTTAATTATCAAGCTTATTAACTATTTTTCAATTAAATAAACAACACTTTTTTGTTATTCCCAATTTTTTTAATAATTTTGTTTTCATATTAATTGGTAAAGAATCTAAATTACCTAAATATTTAGAATTTCCAGTTTTTGGAGAATACTTGACCAAATAAGGAATAACTTTTGATACTTTACCAAAAATTTTGACATCTTTTCTTGGTTTATTTTTAACAAAGACTTTATTAGAACTTACTAAAGTTAAACCATTAAAACTTTGACGTTTTAGATTATATTTTCAATTTTTAGTAATTGACACAATATCACTTCCTTTCTATAATTAAATTGGCCCTGAGAGGTGTGAACAACACATGGGAACAATGAGTACCCCTTAAGACCAGACGACCTAGGGGCGACAAATGGGCGAGACTGGTCTACTTAACAAGTTCCAAAACTTGTTTTTTTTTAATTTGTCCATTGTTTATATTTCTTATCCCACTGAGCACGTCTACCATCAGCAGTGTAAATATCAATAGTTCTACCCTTATTAGTAGAAACATAACATGTTGCTTTATTGAGAATATTACGTTCTCTATAACCAGCTTTACATTTCATTTCACTTAATTGATATTTACTAGGTTTTTTACATAACATAAATTCACCCCTCTATTTTCCAGCAAGTAAATATTTATAAAATCTATTAATCATAATTCTTTTATTATCAGGTGTTCTATAATAAACTTTACCAACACATTTTTGTTTTTTTATTTGTATATTTTTTATTAATGTTAAGAACAAATAATTAATAAATTTTATTGACAAAAATTTTTTAAAATCTATATTATAAATACGGTAATTAATCACAGGAATTTATTTCCGTGACTTCGCCTTGAGGAAATCGGTTGATTACTTTTTTTAATATTAAGATTTTTATTTGAATATATCAAAAAAAGAATAATATTATTTTTATTCATAGAGGAAAATTATAGCATGAAATAGGACAATTCGCGTCCTTTTTGTTTTAAGTAAAATATGATAATATAAATTTAGAAAACAAATGATGAATAGGGGTGTTTATAATGGATGAAAAGATCAAAAAATTAAATGATATTATTAATGAATCACAAAGAATTGTTTTTTTTGGAGGTGCTGGTGTTTCTACAGAATCTGGAATACCTGATTTTAGAAGTGCAACAGGATTATTTAATCAAGATTGCTTTTATAAAGTAGAGGAAGTTGTTTCTCACTCTTTTTTAGCAAATAATCCAGAATTTTTCTTTGAATTTATTTTTTCTAAAATGGTTTATAAAGATGCGCTTCCTAACGATTGTCATAAAAAGTTAGCAGAACTTGAAAAAGCTGGTAAACTTTCTGCTATTATTACTCAAAATGTTGATGGCCTACATCAAAAAGCTGGTAGTAAGAATGTAATCGAATTACATGGAACAATCAATAAGTGGCATTGTAAACATTGTGGCAAAGTATATGATTTAGAGAATTTACCACCACATGATCCAATTCCTTATTGTTCTTGTGGAGGTATTATTAGACCAGATGTTGTTTTATATCAAGAACCTTTGAATCAAGATGATATAAAAAAAGCAGTTGAATATATATCAAATGCTGATACTTTAATAATTGGAGGAACTTCATTAGTTGTTCAACCTGCTGCTAGTTTAGTAAGATACTTTAGAGGAAAGCATCTTATCATAATGAACAAGTCGTATAAAGATGGTGACGTTGTGTGCGATGTGTTAATAAACGACTCAATTGGAGAAGCTTTCAAACAGGTTGAAATTAAATAGTGCATTTTGTTTACTTTTACCTAAATTTATGGTAAAAATAAATTGTTCCTTTTAACATGGGGGAGTAGCAAGCACAAAGTGCGATAAATCAACAGCTTGATTTTTATAATCTGGTTTATCTTAATATGCAAGACTCATGTATGGCAATCTATGCTATACATGAGTTTTATTTTTTTGAAGGAGGTTTTTTATGATTTACGCTTTATATGTAGTTTTATTAGTTGCTGTTGTTTATTTATCTATGAAACTCGGTGATTTTGTCGATTTGTTAGATAAGAAAACAAATATTTCAGGAGCCTTTATTGGAGGTGTAATGTTAGCAGCTGTAACTAGTTTACCTGAACTCTTTACTTCAGGTTCTGCTGTTTTACTTGTAGGAGAAAATGATTTAGTATTAGGAAATATTTTTGGTAGTAATATTTTCAATATGATAGTTATTGCAATAGGAGTTTTAGTTTTCTTTAAAGGATTTAAGAAAAGTAAAATCTCTTCTTGGCACATTGTTTTATTAAGTGTGACTGGTGCCTTTTATTTATTAAGTGCCTTTGCAATCTTTTTCCCAAACATTCAATTAATTTTTACTTTTTACATTCCAGGAATTGATAAAAACTTTGGTTTCTTCAATATTGTATCTTTCTTAATTTTATTAACGTACATTATTTTAATTTTGAAACAACCAAAAACTAAAGAAGACGAAGATGAGGAAAAAGAAGAAACTGAAAGCAAATTAACAGTTAAACAAATCGTTGTTTTATTTGTTATTTGCGCAGTTCTGCTAATTGGTGTATCAATTGCTATTACTTATGTAACTGATATTGTTGCTGATAAATTAGGACTTGGTAAAACAGTAGCTGGAGCAATTCTACTTGGTGTTGCTACTTCATTACCAGAATTAGTATCTTGTTTAACATTAATGAGAAAACAAAATTTTGATGCAGCTTTTGGTGACATTACAGGATCAAATTTATTTAACTTTACTATTTTAGGTATTGCTGATTTATTATCAGTTCATAATAGTGTTTATACAAATAATAGTGAAGTTATTCTATTCCTTATTTGTACAACTGTTTCCTTAGTATGTTTATTTACTGTTGTTTTAGTTAAATCTAAAAAAGGAGAAATGCAATCAAATAAGTGGGCTTTCTTATTTATTCCTTTAAGTATAATTATTCTAGCGTCATACATTTGTTCAATTGCTTTTAATATTATTTAAAAAAAAATTAACAATTTGTTCACAATTTTGTAAATTTTTATTGCTTTTTTGTGAAAATGATTGTAATATGTATTTGTACATAGGAGGTTAGTATTATGTTCTTAGCATCTTTAGATCCGACCCCATTTTTTCCACAAGCGGGTCAATCAATAAAATTTGACTGGGTTTCAATCGTTTATTTGGTCATTTTGGTATTAAGTATTTTAGTAGGTATTAAAAGAGGTTTCTTTAAAACTTTAATTAATGCTTTAGGTGGAATTATTGTTATCGCAGTTGCGCTTTTATTAGCAAAACCTATAGGTAATATGTTATTTGAAACGGGATTGAAAGAAACAATCTTTAATCCAGTTCAATCTTGGTTAATAGGTAAAAATAGTTCGATGGAGGTTGTTATTCCAGTAGAAAATGCTGCGGAAGCTTTAAAAACAGCATTAGGTGAAATTGGTACACCAGCTGCTTTAATTGAAACTTTAGTAAATGTTATTTTACCATTTGTTCCTGAAACTGGTAGCTTTACTCCAGCTGAAGTAATTGCATTAGGTATTACAAACTATGTTTTAATTGTTGGTGCATTCTTAGTATTATGTATTGTCTTATTTATTGTATTAATGATATTAAAACGCTTCTTTAACAAATTATCTGAAATCGAATTCCTTAAATGGATCGATAAGACACTTGGTGGTGTTTTGGGATTAGTAGTTGGTGCATGCTTTGTATGTTTTATAAGTTATGGATTAACATTCTTATCAACTTTTCCATCTTGCCAAGATTTTATTACAAATACATTGTACTTATCAGATGATAGTGTTTGGACATTCTCAAAATGTATTTATCAATACAATGTTGTCGGTGCACTATTTGAATTATATTTATAAATTAATGTAAATATAAATCGAGGATAGTATACATCTGTTTAGTAATTTAAAAAGTTTACTATCTTTAGTACCCTCCTTTAAATAAAAAAATCCTTCATAAATCCATGATTACTAACAGAGAAAATTATGCTTGTTCGTCAAGCATAATTTTTTTTCGAAAAAATTTATAAAAAATTTTAGTAAATTATTTAAAATTAAAAAATATTTTGTTAATATAAAATTAAAGAAATATTAAATCTTTTTTACTATGTATTTTTGATTAGAAAGTTTTTTCATTAAACGGAGAGTGATTTTTATGGATGCTTTTTTTGTAGCAAATGAAATGTGGCTATCATCTTGGGAAGAAGTTGTCAATAGTTTAAAAAACCCGTTCTTTTTAGTTGACTTTATTTTAGCTATTATTGTAATTGTTTTATTAATTATTTTAGCTTTTAAAGTATTTAAATCAAAGAAATTTGCATTAATATTTTTAGCACTCTTTGTATCATTAGGAATTACATTATTTTTCCATTTATGGATTACATCTGTTGCGCTTTGCTTAATTATTTTATTAATTACAACTTTAATGACTATTATTTCTTCTAGTGAAATTCGTAGTGTTATGCATGATGATTTTAAATGGAATGGTACTATTGCCACTAAGAAAAATACAGTTGAAAAAGAAGATTGGAAAAATTTATGTGATGTTTTAGAAAAATCTGTTATTGAAATGTCACGTAAAAAGTGTGGGGCACTTATTATTTTAGAAGTTAAAGATCGTATTACAACTGATCGTTTTTCGAGATATTCTAATTTAGATTGTGAAGTAACTGAAAATATTATACAAACTATTTTCTATAAAGGTTCTCCACTTCACGATGGGGCAACGATAATTAGAGAAGGTCGTATTTTAAGAGCTGGTGTTATTTTAGACTCAGTTAGTGTATCTACTGCTGCTATTCCTGGATCTTTAGGTTCTAGACACCGTGCTGCTTTAGGTATTAGTGAATCATGTGATTGTGTTTCAATAACTGTGAGTGAAGAAACAGGTTCTATTCACTTATTCCATGAAGGCTCTATTAGAAAAGTTTATATGTCAAACTTTAAAGAGATGTTATTAGAGCTTTTACCAGTAGAATAATATAAGGGAGTTAATTCTCCCTTTTATTTTTTGTTTTTGTTCATATATTGAAAAGGGGACAAAAATGAAAAAGATTATTTATAATTTTCGCAATAAAGAATTTTCAAACGTACTTTATTTACATGGATGGGGTCAAACTAAAGAAAGTTTGTATGCTTTTGATGAAATACTTAATAAAAACACCAATAGTATTTTTGTTGATTTACCACCTATTATTAAAGAGAATTTATACTTAAATGGCATTGATAATTATTTAGATTACTTGAAAAGTTTATTAAAAAAAGAACAAGTTGATCATATTGATTTAATAATTGCTCATTCTTTCGGTGGAAAATTAGCTATGGAATATGTTTTAAATATTAAAGATACTCCAATGGTTTTATTAGCACCATCTATTATCAAAGAGAAAAGTATTAAAAATTATATTTGTATTATATTTTATAAATTGGCAAAGTTATTAAAATGGCAAAAATTTATAAATAGATTTAAGGGTAGTTTAGATTATCAAAGAACAAAAAATAATGAATTATATCGAAAAAATTTTTTAAGTATTATTAATACTTTTTATGATAAAAAAATTAAAAAAATAAAATCAAAAGTTATTGTTGTTCGTGGTAAAGATGATGATCAAATAAGTGATAGACAATGTCGAAAAATGCAGAATAATTTTCAAAAATGCATCTATTTATCTTTAGATGGTAATCATTTTTGTTATAAAAGACATATTCAATTAATAAGTGATTATATAGATAAGGAGCTATTATAATGACCACTATATTTGAAATTATCATTGAATGCATTTTATTATTAGCATCTTTTGTAATTGTATTTAAAGAATGTTCATGTTTTGTTGCTGAATATTATGACTTTAAAAGATATTATTTATTATTAAAAAAAAGAATTATTAATATTTTTAAGAATAGAAATTTCTTATGTATTTTATTTGTAAATTTTATTCTAATTGTAACTTATATATTTATTCCTATTATTTATATTAAATTGATTTTATCAATAGAATTACTAATGTATGCTTTAATATACAAATTTAATAAACGTAAAATAACAAGAAGATTTTTAATACTTTTATTATTGAACATTGTTTTTGAATTGACTTCAATTATTTTTTATAAATATTATTGGTTAATGTTTGTTTTTATTAATATTTCATTTTTATTTGTTGTTCCTTTATGTAACATGCTGCTCATACCATTAGAAAGTATTATTCAACAAATTTATATTAGAAAAGCAAAAAATAAAATAGCATTGTGCACTAATTTACGCATAATTGCAATAACAGGCAGTTATGGTAAAACATCTACTAAACTTTTTATTTATAGTTTACTTAAACAAGAATATCTAGTTAAATGTCCTTTGTATGCAAATACTTTAATGGGAATATGTTCTTATATCAATAAAAATTTGACACCATATGATGAAATTTTGCTTTTGGAATTCGGTGTTGATAAAGTAAATGGAATGGATAAATTTATAAGTTTTGTATTACCAAATGTTTCGATTGTTACTAGTATAGGCGATATGCACTTATCTACTTTTAAAACGATTGAAAACATTAAGAAAGAAAAAATTAAGTTATTATATGCAGCAAAAGATATCGGTTTTTATAATAAAAATGATGATATTTTAAATCAAAGTCTAAAAAATAATAAGCACTTTAAAGGATATTCAGAAGATGATATTAATATCGTAAAAGTTGATGAAGAAGGTATTTTATTAAATTATAACGATAAAATCATCAAGACCAATTTATTTGGTAAACATAACTTTTCTAATTTAGCTTGTTGCATTATGGTAGCACGTTATTTTGGTTTGAAAAATGAAAGTATTATCAAAGGTCTTAAAAATCTAATTAAACCAGAACATAGATTACAAAAAATTAGATTAGGAAATATTAATATTTTAGATGATTCTTATAATGGAAATATTTATGGAATGAAGGAAGCAGTAAATACACTAAATCTTTTTAAAGGAAAATCTTGTATTATAACTCCAGGAGTTGTTGAGCAAGGTAAAAATTATAAAAACAATAATTTTAATTTAGGTGAGTATATTTCTTCTATAGATACAATTCTTTTAGTAGGAATGGATAAAAATCATCCTTTGTATCAAGGAATTAAGAATAAACGAATAGATTTAGCAAAAGTTTATTTTTTTAAAAAATTTAAAGATGCTTTTCTATTTGCTAAATTAAAAAAATTTGATAATATCTTAATTGCTAATGATAAAGAAAATTTATCTATAAATTAAATTTATTATCATTTAATTTTGTTTTAATTAAGTTATAATATAGAAGGAGGAATGAATAATGGAAAAGAAATTTTTGAATTACATTGTAAAAATGAGTGCAATTGCAAAAATTGGCTTACAGTACTCTAAGGACCCATATGCTTTAGATAACTTTGAAGAAATGAATAGTTTAACAAATGAAATGTTAAAAGATTTTACAAAAGTTGATTATGATCGTCCTAATTATTTTGATCGTGATGTTTATCCTACACCATCTATAATGTGTAGAATAGTTATTTTTAATGATAACAAGGATGTTGTTCTAGTCCAAAACAAAGAATCACACTTATGGAATTTACCTGGTGGATATTGTAACTTATTTGATACACCTGCTGAAGCTGCAAGAAAAGCTTGTAAAAAAGAACTAAATTCAGATGTTGAACTAGTTCGATTAATCGGTATTGCTGATAGAGGATCTTTCAAATTGAGTAATAATATTCCTGAATATGTCATTATATTTGAAGGAAGACTTCTTGGTAAATTAGCAGGACAGAATGCTAAAAAAGATAGCAATAAATATTCTGATGCTCGCTTCTTCAGATTAAATGACTTACCTTTACTTGATGAAAAAACAAGTGAACAAGAAGTAGCTAAATATATTTCAAGTGCTCTTGGTAAAGATGTCTTCTTTGATTAGGAGAATATAATGGATAAAAAATTTACTGCTGTTTTGTTTGGTGGAAACTCATATGAACATGATATTTCCATTGTATCGGCGATAGTAGTAATGAATGAATTAAAAAAGATTAATATTGATTTTATACCTATATATATATCACACGAAGGAATTATGTATACAGGTAATGCATTATTAAAGAAAGAAAATTATAGTAGTAAGAAAAACTTTGTTGTAGGAAATTTTATTTCAAAGGGCACTTACTACTTTTTTAAAGCGAAAAACAAAATATTTAACATTGATTTTATTTTACCTTGTGTTCATGGATATGGAGTTGAAGATGGGACAATAGCAGGTTTTTTCGATTTATTGAATATACCTATTGCTTGTAGTTCACTTTATACAAGCATGATTTTTCAAAACAAGTATATAACTAAAAAACTTCTTAGTGATATTGATGTCCCTTCTCCTTATTTTAAATTATTTAAATTTGATACATATCTAAATGAGATAGAAAGTCTAGCCAGTGATAAAGAATACATTATTAAGCCAAATCATTTAGGTTCTTCAGTTGGTGTATTTTCTGCAACAACTATTAATATAAAAGATTATTTCATAAAGAGTTTTGAATATGATGATGAGGTAATAATTGAAGAAAAGATACCAAATCTAATTGAATATAACATCGCTATATGTGGTAATAAAGCTGAATATATAGTTTCAGATATTGAAACAATTAAAAGCAATAAAAAAGGTATTTATTCTTTTGAAGACAAATATGAAGTTTTTAGATCAAATGAATCAAATTTTGATACATCAATTCCTAATAGGTTAAAAGAAAAAATTCAACAAATGGCAATAAAAGTATTTACCTATTTCAATTGCCGTGGCGTAGTACGTTTTGATTTCTTATATAATAGTAAAACAAAAGAATTATTTTTTAATGAAGCCAATACGATACCAGGCTCTTTATCTATATATCTTTTTACACACAAAGGCTATTCTTTTAAAGAGGTTTATAATTTATTACGTAAAGTTGCTTTATTTACATACAAAAACAAAAATTTGAAGCTACAAAAATATGGATGTGACACATTAAGCAAAATTAATATGAATAAGTATTAAATTCATAATTGTTCTTGTGGTATAATAAAAAAAACCAATTATTGGTTAAGGTTTATTAGGAGGAATTATTATGCCAACACCACACATTAACGCAAATCCTGGTGATTTCGCAAAAACTGTTTTAATGCCAGGAGATCCACTTAGAGCAAAATTTATTGCTGAAACTTTTTTAGAAAATCCTAAATTAGTTACAAGTGTTCGTAATGTTTTAGGTTACACTGGTACATATAAGGGCAAAAGAATTTCTGTTATGGCTTCAGGTATGGGTATGCCATCAATCGGAATCTATTGTCATGAATTATATACTCAATATGGTGTAGAAACTATTATTCGTATTGGTTCTTGTGGCGCTTATCAAGAACATATTAATGTTCGTGATATTATCGTTGCACAAGGTGCATGTACAAATAGTAATTGGCAACACCAATATGGACTTCCAGGTTCATTAAGTGCTATTGCTGATTTTAATTTAGTGAAGGATGCATATGAATATGCAACAAAGAAAGGCTTTAGAGTTCATGTAGGAAATATTTTATCATCAGATATTTTCTATAATGATCAACCTGAAGTTTGGAAAAAATGGGCCCAATTAGGCTGTTTAGGAGTTGAAATGGAGTCATATGCTCTTTATACAACAGCAGCATCATTAGGTAAAAAAGCTTTATGTATTTTAACTGTTTCTGATCATTTCTTAAAAGATGAAATTACAACAGCTGAAGAAAGACAAAATAGCTTTACACAAATGATGGAAGTTGCTCTTGAAATTGCTGAATAATTTATGATTTATCGTATTATTTTCTCTACATTATTAATTCTTTTAATTGTTGTCGCTTTCTTTTTAATTTTGTATACTCCATTAAAACATCATCTTCAACGTAAATATACTGTAACTTCAATTGGTAGAAAGGTATATAAATTAGCTGTTGATTATGATTATCTTTTAGTACAAAACTTTACTTTTAGATTAGATGAAAGTAAAACTGCAACTTTTGATCATCTACTCTTCGGCGATAAGTTTTTCTATTGCATTGTTGATAGAGTATACATTGGTGGTATTACTGGTTCTTATAAAGATGAAAGTATTATTAACTATAAATCTAATAAGTCTAGTGAATATAGTTTAGTTCCAAATCCAATTGTCAGTAATCAAAGACGTGTTGAAAAGTTCTCCTTAGTAAGTGGTATTGAAAGAGAAGATTTAATCTCAATTGTTCTTGTTAATGATGATTGTTTGATTTCCGATAAACTTGACGTTAGAAATGGAAGAGACTTCATTGTTCACATAAGTGATCTTCCAAAACTTATTAAAGAAATTGAAAGTCGACATATTGGAAAAATTAATTCAAAGCAAATAGAAAATGTTGTTAGAGAAAAAATATTAAGAATGAATGTAAATTATAAAGAAAAGAAGAAAAAATAAATAATCGCGTTTCGTTAATGAAACGCGATTTTATTATTGTATTTACTTATCAATATGTGGAATTTCTCTTTCTTTATTTGTTCGTAGATCAATGAAGAAGATCAAAATGTTTACAATCGAACAAATAGCAATTATTGTATAAACTATTGTGGCCCAGATTGTTCCATCTTTTAGGATCATATCAACAAGGTTGATTTCAAATAAACCATATAGTCCCCAGTTGATGCCACCAAGAATTGTGAAGAACAAACAAATCTTTTGAATTACGTTCATAAAAATTTCTCCTTTATCAATTTATATTATGAGATGATATTTTCTTTTTATTCATTCATAAAATTAATAATTATTGCATATCTAAATATGAGGTGAGTTATATGTTAAAGAAAATTATCATAGGTGTTGTTGTAGCTTTGGTTGTGGGCTTCGCATCTTGGAAAATATTTTTCTCTAAAAGTGATTTTGATAAAGCGTTAAGCAAAGTTCATGAAGAAGTTACTTGTTATCATATGGAAGCTACAATGGAAGTAGATTCTGGAGATGATACAAAAGATTATTTTTTAGTAACGGATTATCAAAATAAAAATGATCAAGATTTTTATAAAGTAACTTTACTTGATAAATCAACTAATCAGGAACAAATTATTATAAGAAACGAAAGTGGGGTATTTGTATTAACTCCACTACTAAATCAAGTTTATCAATTTGAAGGTGATTGGCCATTAAATTCACCTAAACCTTATCTATATCAATCAATGTTAGATGCTTTAACAAGTAAAAAAGATGTTAAAAAGATGAGTGATGGTTATTTAGTATCGTTTAAACCAACATATGAAAATAACTCAAATTGGGTTCAACAAGATATTAAATTTTCAAGTGATTTGAAACCATTATGGGTGAATATATATGATGAAAATTCAAATGTTGTCGTCAGTATTGTATTTTCTGAAGTAAACTTTAACCCATCTTTTGATGATAATCATTTCAACGTTGAATACAATATGGAACAAGGTCGAACTGATTTAAATACTTCTACGATGGCCGAGGAAACAGATTTACCTTTATATCCTTCTGCTATTGATATAAATGCTACTCTTGTCGGAGAGACTGAAACTTCTTTTGAAGAAGATGGAAAAACAAGAAATTTATATGTATTATCTTATGAAGGTGAAGGAATTGCTTTCACAGTTACTCAAGAAATAATTAC
Source organism: Bacilli bacterium (assembly GCA_051872335.1). Taxonomy (GTDB): domain Bacteria; phylum Bacillota_I; class Bacilli_A; order RFN20; family CAG-826; genus SUG2458. The sequence goes on from JBJEDT010000009.1 coordinate 12,742, forward strand.
TCCTTATACAGCCTTAGAAGTGATAAAAATGTCTGGAGAATTAATAGAGTACGGAGGAGAACTAGGAGTATATAGTAACAATTATCTTGTATATCAAAAAAATGGAATTGAATATAAAATTTATTCAACAACCTTAAGTGCACAAAGAATGTTAGAGATTGTCTCAGCAATGGAAGGAGTTGCAATGAAATAGAATTGGGCTTTGGCCCAATTTTATTTTTGTTGTTTTTTTATGTGAATAATACAATAAGTAAGAAAAATAGTTTGTTTCTTTTCATTTTTACTAACGACTAGTATAATAATAAATACGAGGTAAGGAGTATGGAATTTAGTAGTATCAAAAAAGTAATTATCGAATTTACTAAAAAGAATTTTCAAAGCCTACTAGCTATGTCATTCATGATTTTTGTCATGGTTGCTTTGGCAATGACTGCTGATCTTTTTGTACCAGGATCTTTTATACTTCTTTTCTTCATTTTGGTTTTACCTTTTTTCATTTCAATGTTAATAACAAATATTAAATTCAAATCTAATATTCCTTTTAATCAAAAAGATTTTTATGGTCAATATAAAATAGGATTAATTTTAGGTTGTAGTGGTTGCTTTCGAGTATTTAGATCTATATTAGTCTCATTTCTAATATTTATTGGTTTTGTATCTTTGGTTTTTTTAGTAAATATCACATTTAATTTTGTCGATATGACTAAGTTTAATGAAATATACATTAATCTAGTTTCCAATCCAAATAATGAAGAATATATAAAATCATTGGTCGATTTTTTACAAGACACTAAACAGCCATTTGTAATTTTATTAAATGCAATTGTTTTAGTTGGTCATGCTTTATTTGTAATAAATTTTATATATCAAACAATTAAGAACACATTAATTTTTTATATTCAATCTAATTTTGGATGTAATAAAAATGATGCGATTCAAGTTTTTAAAAATGTTTATCCAAAAATTAAAAAAACTTATCACAAAGTTTTGTTTAATATTCTTTGGCCATTTCTTATTTTATTTCCTGTAGGATTTATTTTAGGTATTGCATTAACTTCTTTATTAAATGATAGTTTATTATTCTTAATGTATGGAGGAACTCTTGGCGCATGTTTACTTTGTATTCCTTTATTACCATATATAGTTACATCAACAGATGTAGTATTTTCAGTATTTTCACCATATTTTTTAGTAGAATCGAAAGAAACATTATTGAATGCTTTAAAAAGCATAAACTTAGCTAAAGATATTCCTGAAGAACAAAAAGATATGTTAAGAGCATTTTATGTTAACCAAATAAAACAAATTGACTTAATTAAAAATTCATTAGATGAAAGTAAGCTTGATGAATTCTTAAATCAAAATAAGGATAATGATGATAAAAATAAGCCATCCTAGGATGGCTTATTTTATTACTATTCATTTTCTTCTACTAGTGAATCATTTTCTTCTTCAACTTTTCTTTTTTTATTTTTAGCTCTTTTATCTGCATCTAATAAATCTTCAAAAGCATCAAGCATATCTTTTTCTTCTTCTTGTTCTTCTTTTACTTCTTTTGTTGGTAATTCAATTTTTAAAAGAACGGATAATTCATGAGAAGCAAATATCATAATAGCTTTAGCAAGTGCTTTTTGTTTGAAATTCTTAATTGATAAAGCATTATATGAGATATGACGTTTGACATTAAGAAGGATTCCTTTATAAAGAAGTAAGATATAATATCTAATTTTAATTTCTTCACTTTCAACATTTAACAAATTACGAGCAGTATTATTAAATCCTTGAATTAAGTAGGTTTTGTTTTCTAATTTTTCTAGAGGATTTATGCTAACAAAATTTGCTAGGAAATCTCCATAAAAGTAATCGCCTTGATTTAAAATAGTAAGACTTTCATTCTTATTTAAATAGAAAATATTTGTAGTATCAAGAAACAAATTAGCATAGTTCCCTTTAACTAATAAAAGGATATGTTGAACTTGATCAATAACTTTTTTCAAAAATAATGAATATTTAGAGTTTTTACCACAAATCTTAACTTCATCTTGCATTAAGTTATCAACCATCTTTGTAAGGCCAGCACAATAGGAAGATTCAAAACCTAGTGAGGGTGAACCAAATTGTTTGTTCTTTATATATGATAAATCACCGATTAATTCACCGATACTAAATTCTAAATTGCTTTTTTCTTCTTTTGAAGGTTTTAATGTTGAAACTTGTGAGCTAACTAAATACTTATATATTGTAAAAACATATCGAGGTGTTTCTAGCTTTTTTTCTTTATAATCAGCATTTGTGTAGATAATATCGCAAACATTAATTTTTGTTTCTTTTTGTAATAATGTTGTAGCATTAAAATCATTAAGAAGTTTTTCTTTTTCTGATTGTAGAACGATGCTATTTTCTTTAGCGATCTTTAAAATAACTGTTTTGTTTTCTGCACGTACTTTATATACAAAATGAAATGTTGCATCATATAACGGAATTATATAATCAACTTTTGCAAAACCTGCTTCTTGTAATAATGAAAGAAGTTCTTCTTTAGGAATATAATAATTAACTTTAAATTTCATATTAATCACCCGTAAATATAATATCATATAAATAAATTAATAAGTATTTTTTTATTATAAAGATTATTGTGTCCAAAGTAATTATATTGAATAATTTTGAGTTTATAATAAAATTATAATTGTGAAAGAAAATAACTATTGAGGTGAGAAAAATGTGTACTGCTGCAACTTATAAAACAAAAGATTTCTATTTTGGAAGAACACTAGATTATGAGTATTCATATGGAGAGAAAGTAACTATTGTTCCACGTTTATTTCCTTTGAAGTTTTTGAATCAAAAACCAATGCTTAACCATTATGCTATTATTGGTATGGCATTCATTCAAAATGATTATCCTTTATTTTATGAAGCATCTAATGAAAAAGGACTTGCAATGGCTGGTTTAAATTTTGTAGGCAATGCTCATTACAATAGTAAAAAAGAAAGAGGTAAAGATAATATAGCTCAATTTGAATTTATTCCTTGGGTATTAAGTCAATGTAAAAATGTTGATGAAGCAATTAAGTTAATTAATAAAATGAACTTAATGGATACTCCTTTTTCTCCTTTAATTCCTGTTGCACAATTACATTGGATTATTGCTGATAAAAATAAAGCTATTACAGTAGAATCGACTAAAGATGGTTTATTTATATACGATAATAAAGTCGGTGTCTTAACTAATAATCCACCTTTTCCATATCAAATGTTTAATCTTAATAATTATATTAATATTAGTAATGGTCAAGTTAAAAATGAGTTTGGTGGAGATTATAAATTAGAACAATATAGTAGAGGTATGGGATGTATTGGTTTACCAGGTGATTTATCATCTCAATCACGTTTTGTAAGGGTTGCTTTTGTTAAATTAAATTCTTTATCAAGTGATAAGGAAGAAGAAAGTGTTAGTCAATTTTTTCATATCTTAGGTTCAGTTGATCAACAAAATGGTTGCTGTAAATTAAGTGAAAATGTATATGAAAAAACTATTTATACTTCCTGCATTAACGTTACAAAAGGGATATATTATTATACTAGTTATAATAATCATCAAATTAATGCAGTTAATATAAATAGTGTTGATTTAAATAGTGATAAATTGTATTCGTATGAATTAAATTTAGGAGAAAATATTAATTATCAAAATTAATTATTTTGCATTAAGCATTTTCTTTTTAAAGATAAATATAGCTGTAACTAATATAGCAAGTGTATAAATTATTAAAACAATAATATTTCTTGATTCAATTAAGGAAAAATTAGCATTTACAAAAGCTTTTGAAAGCAACTAGTTGAACAACAATACTTGAAATTCTTGATGAAGCTTTTTCTAAAACTAAACTTCCTATTATTAATCCTAATGAAATAAAAAAAGAAATGAATATAGAAATTAAAATAGGTAAGAAGATATAAGGTGAAAAAATAAAATAATATCAAAAATTAAACTTAATGGATTTCGAGCATTTTCTTTAAAATTTCTTTTTTCAAAATTATAAATCCTCATTTATTATTCACCCCCTCTATAATTTATGTGCTAATTACAAATCGTATATAAATTAAAAGTGAATAATAAATTAGGCCACCAAAATTAAAAATAATGTACCACATATTTGCGTACACTGTTTTTTTATAAAAATAATCTATAACATTTCTCAATACTCTTTTTTTTAATGCATTTCGTCCATATATTGAACGTATACAATTCAAAATTGGATTATAAAGTATTATAAATTTTGATTAGGGTGAAATATAACAATCAAATGTTTTTGCTTACTCTTTAATAATTGATGATATAGTAGATAAAAATTTTTTATTGATTTAAATAAAATTGCTTACTAAATCTCCATTTTTAGTAATACCAAAACCACTTAAGCTATCATCGCTTAAGTAACAAGTACAATCATAATTATAATGTAAATCTACTAATTTGCCATTATTTAGATATGTTTTGTCAATTTCAAAACAATTGTGGAATAAATCACCATCGATGTTTTCATACATTCTAAATTCAGTATTTTTATTACTCTTTAATATAATCGCATTAGAAGAGCTGGAGTTATATCCTCTATTTTCCAACCTTCTTTTAAAATTGTCGGAAAGTCTTCTTCGTAAAGTTTCATTGTTTTTTGAGCTTCTTTCTTGCCAGCTACTGCTATTAAGTTTTCTTCTACTTTCTTTTTGAATTTTTCTAAATTCATTTGAATACTCCCCTTTTTTCTCAATTTTAGTATATTTTAATTTTTTATTATTTTCAATATTATAATCTTTACCAAATGAATTCAAAATATTACTAATTGGATGAAACAAATTACTATCACGTTTTTTGTATTTAAATAATTTTAATATTAGCAAATAAAGACTGTATCTTATCTTTAAATGTGTTTAATTTAGCACCAATGGCATATTATAAATGATTATGCTTTTTAATGTAATCTTCTAAAAATCTTGTAATTTGTTTAATTTATTTATTGAGATTAAATCAATAAATGGAGCAAATAAAAAAATGGCAAGGAATAAATCCTTACCAATTCAAAAGCTCAATTAAATTATAGACAATAAGCCTCGAAATTGCAAGAAGCAATATATAAAAAATATATACTTTTTAATAATAAAAAAAGTACGATTGAATCGTACTTTTATAAACACATGGAGCAGATGACGGGAATCGGACCCGCATAGCTACCTTGGCAAGGTAGTGTTCTACCACTGAACTACATCTGCGTTGCATTAATGATATTACCAAAGGACAAATAAAAAAGCAATAGTTTTTTAAAAAAATATTAAATTTTTAAAATTTATTCTATGATTAATATTTTCAATAATACATTATTAATTTCCAATATTCATAAAAATATTTAATGAATTTATAAATTAAGTGTGATATTATATCAAAGTATGAGAAAGAGGGTTGTTATATGGCTACTTTATTAGACTTAGCAAATTTAATTTTTAGTGATGTAAAAGAAACAGTTGAAGATTTAGAAAACAAATTTCCAAAAAGAGATCTTCCTGAAAATGCATATGTTACTAGATTTGCACCTTCTCCAACTGGTTTTTTACATACTGGTTCTCTATTCACATCAATGATTGCTTGTAAAATGGCAAAACAAAGTGGTGGTGTTTTTTTCATTAGATTAGAAGACACCGATACTAAACGTGAAATTGAAGGTTCAGGTATTTCTTTATTAGAACAACTTAAAGTTTTTGGTATTAATCCTGATGAAGGATATTTAGGAGACCATGAAGAAGGAAATTATGGTCCATATTGTCAATCCGATAGAGAACACTTATATCGTGTAGTTATTAAAGATTTAATGATTAAAGGTAGAGCTTATCCTTGTTTCTGCTCACAAGAAGATTTAAATACTTTAAGAGAAAAACAAGAACAAGAAAAAATCATCCCTGGATATTATGGTGAATATGCTAAATGCCGAAATTTATCAATTGATGAAGCTATTCAAAAGATTAAAAATGGTGAAAAGTTTGTTATTAGATTTAAATCAATGGGTGATCACAATAATAAAGTTGCTGTTCATGATTTAATCCGTGGTGATTTAGAATTATCTGAAAATGATCAAGATATTGTTATTTTAAAAAGTGATGGTTTACCTACATATCATTTTGCACATGCTTGTGATGACCATTTCATGAGAACAAATTGTGTTACTCGTGGAGAAGAATGGTTATCTTCTCTACCAATTCATTTAGAATTATTTGATACTTTAGGATTTGAGCGTCCTTCTTATGCTCATCTTCCTGTTATCATGAAATTAGATAATGGTAATAGAAGGAAATTATCTAAAAGAAAAGATAATGAAGCTGCTTGTTCTTTCTTTATTGAAGATGGTTATCCTGCACAAGCTTTAATTGAATATTTAATGACTATTGCTAACTCAAATTTTGAAGAATGGAGAGCACAAAATCCTGCTTCTTCTTTAAATGATTTTATTATGTCTTTTGATAAAATGTCTCTTGATGGTGCTTTATTTGATATTATGAAATTACAATTTATTTCAAAAGAATTACTTTCGAAGATGACTAAAGAAGAGATTACTGATAAAGCTTTATCTTGGGCACAAAAGTATAATAAAAATTTAGAGTCTTTAATATTAAAGGATCGTTCTTATTTTGAAAGTATTATGAATATCGAACGTGAAAAAGATAATCCACGTAAAGACTATACAAAATATAGTGATATTTTTGGTGCTATTAAATTTTTCTACAATGAATATTATGATGAAATGGTTAAAGAAGAATTGCCATTTAATCCATTAATTGATAAAGAAATTATTAAAAATATATTAAATGATTTTATTAGATATTTAGATTTATCACTTGATGAACAATCTTGGTTTAATTCTTTAAAAGCTCTTGGTGAGAAGTATAAATTTGCACCCTCAGGTAAAATTTATAAACAAAATAAAGATTCATATATTGGTCAAGTTGGAGATGTTGCAGAAATGTTACGTATTGCTTTAACCACTTCTAAACAATCTCCAAACTTATATTACATTCTTCAAATCTTAGGAAAAGATGAGATCGAAAGAAGAATTAATGTCGTAGTAAAAAAACTATAAAGATATTGAAAAACATAAACTAATTCTCTAAAATTAGTTTATGCATTGGTCCCTTAGTGGAACTGGTTAACACGTCTCCCTCTCAAGGAGAAGAATAGGAGTTCGAGCCTCCTAGGGATCACCATACTTGATATTTAAGATATTAATACTGTGGAGTGTACTAATATCTTTTTTTATATTTGTATAAATTTGTATTATAGATTTAAGAAACTTAAAGAAAAGTAAAGCAGAAATTAAAATATATGTTTTATGCTATAATAAATGTGAAATTGAAAGGAGGCTTTCTAATTAAATGAATATTGAAGACATTATTGCTAGGAATATTGCTAATTTAAGAAAATCAAATAATTTAACACAAGAAGAATTTGCGAATGATTTAAATTATACATTTCAAGCAGTTTCAAGATGGGAAACAGGAAAGTCTCTACCCAATGCTGTTACTTTAAAAATAATCGCAGATTACTTCAATGTTTCTATTGAATATTTATATTTGGAACATGATATTGTTATTTCTAAAGAAATAGAAAACAAACTTAAAAAAAGAGAAATTATCCAAAAAATTATTCTAATTGTTATTTTTTCTTTTTGTATATTTGGCATTATTGGAATAGTAATGGGAATGTTTAAATTAAATGGTGTTACTGGCTTTTTGTGGTCTTCACTTGCAGTTTTAATAATTTCATTAGCTTTAACTTTAATTTTTAAAAAGAAAAAATTGCAGTTATTGACAGCTTCTTTATTATTATGGGACTTTGCTAATTGCTTATTTTATCAATTTGATAATGGTACAAATTCTTTATATATGGTTTTCTTTTTTGCTATGTTTGGTCAAATTTTTCTTATTCTTTTATGGGTACTTTTTAGAAAATAAAACTCTATATTTTATTAAAAAATTAAGCATTCAATTATCTATTGAGTGCTTTTTTTTTACAAATAATTTAAAACTGAATCAAGAGGTGAGTTTATGGATAAGATTTTAGAAGTAAAAGATATTTTTAAATCATATAACGGAAATAAAGTATTGAATGGAATATCAATGTCTATTAATAAAGGTGATATTTATGGTTTTGTTGGTAAAAATGGTGCTGGAAAAACCACGCTTATAAGAATTATTTCTGGATTGATAAATCAAGATAAAGTAGAGGTATCTTTGTTTGGAGTTTCTAATAAAAGTAGATCTTTTAACATACAAAAAAGAAAATTATGTACTATGGTTGAGTCTCCAAGTATTTATGTGGAACTAAGTGCAATTGATAATATGAAAATGCAATGTTTAATTACAAATAAAGACTTTTCTATAATTGATGAATTATTAAATTATGTTGGTTTAGGAAATACAGGAAATAAAAAAGCAAAAGACTTTTCTTTAGGCATGAGGCAAAGATTAGGAATAGCAATGTCTTTAGTCAATAATCCAGAATTAATGTTACTTGATGAACCTATAAATGGTTTAGATCCTGAAGGCATTAAACAAATTCGAGAATTATTATTAAAAATGAATTCTGAAAAAGGAATAACAATATTAATTTCTTCTCATATTTTGAGTGAACTATCATTATTTGCAACTAGATTTGGTTTTATTGATAATGGAAAAATTCTTAAGGAAACAACCATTCAAGAAATAAAAAAAGAATCAGCAAATAGATGTTTTTTGTTAACAACGGATAACAAGAAAGCTATTGCTATTTTAGAGCAACTTGGATATGTTGTTACAGAAAAAGAGCAAATGCTTTTAGTTAATTCGGATGTTGATTTAATGGAAGTTTGTGAAAGTTTTAAAAAAAGTAAATTAAGACTTTTAAAACACGAAGTTAATGCACCAGATTTGGAAAACTATTTTATGAGATTGATAGGAGAAAAATAATATGAAAATTTTAAAAGCAGATTTATTTCATTTATTTAAAGATAAGTTATTTTATTTATTATTAGGATTAACTTTTCTTTTACCTTTATTTACATGTATTTTTACTAATTCTATTTCTTCTAATATAATGGATATTGATTCATTTATATTTCAAGGATTAAGTATTGATATAATAAGCGTTTTAATAGGTATTCAATTGGCTTCATTTATTGGAAAGGAATATCAAAATAATACAATAAGAAATAAAATATGCTATGGAGAAGGGAAAATTAAAGTAGCGATTGTTTTTTTACTTGATGCATTTATTATTTCACTATTGTTTATTACTGTAAGTTTAATCGGTTCATTATTATTTGGAATAATATTTTGTGAACATAATATAAGTGATGATTTTATAGCTAAATTATTATGTCAGTGTTTAATAATTATTTCTTTTTCAATATGTGTAGCCAGTGTTATTATTAGTTCTAAAAGTATGAAATCAGGACTTATATTTGTCATATTAATATCGCTTCTTTTAGGATCTGTTTCTTATGTATTTCCTGTTGCTGCAGCATCAAATAAATTCATGGCATTTTTATCAAGAATTTTATATATGGTAGTTTCAAATATGTTATTGAAAAGTGATTATGGAATATATAAAGTAACTGGTTATACATTCACAAATTTATATTTAAATGCAATTCTTGTTTCACTAATTTATATTTTAGTATCAATATCTATATGTTTATTAATTGTTAGGAAACAAGAATATAAATAAATATGAAAAATAAGATTAAAAAAATTTGGCAAATGTATGATTTATCTTCATATTTTTCAATTGTTGCATCATTCGCTGTAACATGTTTGCATTTTATTAAAATATTAATTGAGTTTGATAAAATAATTCTTAGTTATTGTATTTTCTCATTTTTGGTTTGTATTTTTAAAATAATTCAATTATTGATTGAAAAAAATCTTTTAAAGTTAAACCCTTATATAACTGCATCATTTTTTATATTAATTTTGTTAGGACCTATGACAGCGTGTTTTACCTGGACAATACTAATTAAAGAATATGTATTTGATTATTTTGCATATGTATATGGAGCATATGGTATTACCAAACTTATAATTGCTATAAGAACTCGAGTAAAATTAGAAAATAAGTGTGGAAGGAAAGATATTGTTTCTTTTTTAAATCTTATTGTTTCTTTCTATACCATTATGATGATGGAGTATCGAATAATTATGTTTTCTACTAGTGGTATAATGATAAAAAGTTCTAGAGCAATATTGTTAACTACTCAAGGTGCAATATTAATTTTCACAATTTTTGTTATGATTTCATTTTATAAAAAAAGAAAAGTGAATATATCAAAATCAATTTTATAATTAAAAAAATATTTAATTACTCAAAATAATTGTTAAAATATACCTATAATATTTTATAATATTCAAGAGGTGTATATGGTGAATATAAAAAAGACTAATAATCTATATAATAATGCTAACTTTATTGTCACAGGTGCTACTGGTTATGTTGGTAATATGATTGTAAAAAAACTTTTATCTGACAATAAAAAAGTAGTTGGATTAATTAGAAATAAAGAAAAAGCTTCAAGAGTTTTTAAAAAGTGTGGACCTCAATATGTAATTGGAGATATTCGTGATGATAAAGTAATTGAAGAATTATTTAAAAATGCTGATGAAAATACAATAGTTATTCATACTGCTGCAGAAATCTCTATTGGTGAAGTAACAATAAAAGAATTATATGAAGTAAATGTCGAAGGAACAAGAAAAATTTGTGAAGCATGTTTAAAACATAATATTAAAAAGCTATTACATATTTCTTCTAGTGAAGCTATACCTCATGGATTAAAATTACTACCTGATTTAAGTAATTATGTTCCTAATCCTAAAAAGGTTAGAAAGGGTTATAATAGATCAAAATCTTTAGCTGATGAAGTAGTATTAGATTATGTTCATAATAAAAAATTAGATGCATCTATTTTAATTATCGCTGGTGTTCTAGGTCCAGGTGATCATTCAATTTCTCATATGAGTCAAGTTATGATTGATTATGTTGAAGGTCGTTTACCTGTTTCAATTGCTGGAGGATATAATGATTTTGATATTCGTGATATTACAGATGTTTTAGAAAATATCGTTAATAATTCAAAAAGTGGTGAAGCTTATTTATTTGCCAATAGACCTGATTCAATAAATGAAGTATTAGGTTATGTAAAAGAAAAAATGAATTGTAAAAAAATTGGAACCTTTCCAATTTGGGCAGCATATATGTGCCTTCCATTTTTATGGTTATTTAGTAAGATTACAGCTAAAAGACCTCTATATACATTAAGTGCACTTGAATCTTTAACAGCTGATGTTGATTACAATTTGGAAAAAGTTAAGAATGAGTTTGGCTATTTTCCACGTGACTTAAAAACCACAGTAAATGATCATATTGATTTCTTAATAGAAAATGGGTATTTAAAAAGATGAGATATTTATTGATTTATTATACGGGAACACATAACACCCGTTACTTAGTAAATAAGTTAAAAGAAAAATTGGAACAAGATAGTAATGAAGTTAATACTTTAGAAATTAAATGTGATACTAAACCTATTGATACTAATGGTTATGATTATATTGGTTTTTCTTATCCAATATATGGATTCAATGCACCAATGCCATTTAACAAATATTTAAGAAAATTAGAATTTACAAAAGGACAAAAATATTTTATTTTCAAAAATAGTGGTGAAGTTTGGAAGATGAATAATACATCTTCTAGAGTTCCAAAACGTATTATGAGACATAAAAAATGTATTTTTAAAGGTGAATACCATTTTGTTATGCCATATAATATTCATTTTCGTTTTCCTAATGAATTTATAAAAGAAGCTTTAGATCATAATACAAAATTGATGGAAATTATGTTATATAATTTGGACAATAATATTATTTCTTATCCTAAAACAAATATTTTTTATCAGATTGCTAGTTTCTTTGTTTCAATACAAAAAATTGGAGGTAATGTTAATTCATATTTTTATAAAGTAGATAACAATAAATGTACTCGGTGTGGATTATGCATTAAGAATTGTCCTCATCATAATGTGCATTTAAAAAAGGATAAAATCAAATTTTCTCATCACTGTGATATGTGTATGGCTTGTTCATTCTTTTGTCCTCAAGATGCTATTAAAATTGGTTTCTTAGAAGGATGGCATGTAAATGGAACTTATCCATTAAAAGAAATAGAAGAAGGTCAAAGTAATAAAGAACCATATATTACAAAAGATACAAAAGGTTTTTATGAATGCTTCTATAAATATTTTAAAGACATTGATGAGGCATATAGTAAACTCATTGAAAAATAAAAAACTTGGTACGTTAGTTACTTTTAGTATAGTAACTAAGTACCAAGTTTTAATTTATTATATTTCTTTTTTCTTTTTATTTATAAGATAACGTACTAAATACATTATGCCTAAAGAAGCACAATATATTAGACCAGCCAGTGGAGCTAGTACATACCAATAAAGTGGTGTACCACTTAAAATAGGTTCACTTATATACATAGCGTATTTCATATCACAGACTTGAGCTAAGAATAAAGCATATGTCATGTAGCAACAAAATCCTAATACTAATGCGTACCATTTTTTAATTGTTACTTTCATATATCCAGTACAAATTATAACAAGGAATAAAATAACCATTAAACTATGATAAACAAGAGCAGTTATATTTTTAAAGCCAAATATCGTTGGTTCTTGAACAAGAAAATCTGGGTAAAAAATAGTAAGTGCCCCACCTAGAATACCTAAATAAGCAACACAATGTAATGCGATGTTATCTTTTTTACCAAGTAAAACAGCAAGTGCAAATGTGTAACCTGTTAAAGAACAGAAACTATTTGGAATAAAATAAATTGGTTGAATCTTTTCTTCACTTAATGTAAGAACCATTGCTAATCTACTTAAAAAAGCAAATAATAACAAAACACCAGCAATTATTTTAATAGTTAAGAATCTTTGCTTTTCATTAAATTTCTTTATAACAAAATATAGTAAAATACCTGTAACTATAAAAACAAAAACTAAAAATAAAATATGACCTAATCCGTAAGGTTGTGCCATAATAAAACCTCCTTTTAAAATATTTATTATATTTTATATCAATTATTTACTAAATGTAAATGTTGTTTTTATAATACTACTTATTATTAAGGTTATATAAATTATGGTATAATTTTTATAGGAGAAAGTTTCATGAGAAAAAATTTATTTGGAATACAAAAGAAAACAAATATTATTGATGGTGTTGATTTTATTATTAGAGAAGCAGGAAAAGATTCTCAAGATAAAATAGAGAAAGCTCGTGATAACGTGAATGATATTGGAAGTAATGCAGAAGCTTCAAGTATTAATAAAGCATTATATGTTATATTTATACTTATCGGTTTGTCTAACATAATATATTTCTTTAATTTATTAGAAAATAAAGAAACTGAAACTAATCCATATATTAAATTTATATATTTAGGTGTTAGTATTATTGCATTTGGACTTTGTTTTTTAATTGATTTACTAACGAAAAAAAGAGCCAAAAAAATTTTAGATAGTGAGCAGTTTAATAAAAGCGTTGAATATTATAATAAACAAATTGATGAGATTAAAAATGAATTAAGTATTCCTCTTAATGCTAATGATGTTGATGTATTTAGCGAATTATATGTTGAAAAGAATGGTAAAAGAAAAATGAGATTAGCGTTTGGGTCGTATGCTATTGTTAAGCTTGTATTATTTATTGATGACAATAAATTATGTTTATCTGATTGTTATAGTATTTATGCTATTCCGTTATCAAGTATTAAAAGCATTGATAAGATTAATAAACATGTAAGTTTTATTGGTTGGACTAAAGAAGTGCCTTTTAATGATGAATCTTTAAAGGAATATCATATAAAACAAAATGGATATGGAATCTATTATATTAAAACTTATTATTCAATTAAGATTGATGACGAATTAGGAGAATTTGAAATACTTGTTCCAAATTATGAAATTAACAATTTTTTAAAATATATTAATATAGCTATTAGTGAAAATTAAAATTAATAAAAATTTTTCTTTACAAACTATTTAAATTTTTATATTATATTTTTACGCAAGTTTTCAATGTTGGTATTACAGACTTGCGAATTGCATTTATTATCCGATTTTCTACTACACACTTATTTCTAAATGTAATTAATACCAATAACTTTATTTTTAAACTCGGTAATACCGAGTTTTATTTTTTTAAAGAAATCATTTCATTAAATGTATTCCACATTTGAATAAATGGATTAGATAGAACCCAAAGACTAATTCCGGCTAGATTATATTCTTTTGCAAGTTCTACTTTATAATAAAAACTTCGTACATCTTCAAAGTGAACTTCATGTTCCTTCTGTTCTTTATAATATATAAAATATGGAGTTTTTGATTCTTTGTTAAAAAGAATTGAGGATTTTACTTTTCTAGCTCTTTCTACTGCTTGATCAATAGGAAATGCTTGAGCTGCTTGACCTTTTTTAAATGGATTTGTAAAGTCGTAACCATATGTTGGAATACCCATTAAAATCTTTGAATTTGGAATTTGAGTTACAGCAAAAATCAAAACTTCTTTTATATTTTTAATAGGAGCTACTGGCATTGCTGGGCCAAATGTATAACCCCACTCGTAAGTCATTAAGATAACAAAGTCTGCTTGTTCACCTAATTCTTTATAATTATGTCCTTCATATAATGTTCCTTTTTCATCAATTCTAGTTTTAGGAGCGACACAAATAGTAAGTAAATATTTATTTTGTAATTTTTCTTTGAGTTCTTTTACTAAAGATACTAGATCGTTAGCATTTTCTTTTTTTATATATTCAAAGTCAATATTTACACCATCATAGTTTGAATTATTAAGTTTATCTAATATGTTATTACATAAATTTGTTCTTAGTTTTGAATTGGATAGAACAATTGAAGCATTTTGAGTAGAAAAGCCACCATTTTCTTTGGTATTACTTACAGAAAAAAACTTTTTAACATTTCTATCTTTAATATTATTTAAAAATGGTTTTTCATTTATTTTATTTAAGGAACCATCTTGCTGTAGTGAATAAGAAAATAAAGTGATGAAAGAATAATTTTGTTCTTTTAAAGTGTAATCTTCTTTTGAAGAAAAGGGGTAACAAAACCCATTAATGTACATCGATGTTTTTGTAATAGGTGAATTAATTATTAATGTCTGTCCTATTTTTAAACTATAAGGTGGTTTTAATGATGGATTATCTTTTAATAATTGATTAATTTGCAATCCATATTTACTTGCAATGGTATGAATTGTTTCATTACTTTTTACCGTATGATTTAACTTGTCTTTGTTTATCAATAGAGCTTGACCTACTACAAGGCCTTCGCTTTCTTTTATTCCATTAGTCAAACATAATTCGCTAATTGTTGTATTATAATTTTTTGCAATTTTTCCTAAATTATCATTTGGTTTAACAACATAAATAAACATTTGTGGTCCTCTTATAAAATATATGTAAAAAAGTTTAATTTAATCTATACTAAAATTAATTCATTAATTAGAATAGTAGAAAAGGGGATAATTTTTATGGGTGAAAATAGAGGAACTATTGAAGTAATTTGCGGACCAATGTTTGCTGGGAAAAGCGAAGAATTAATTAGAAGAATCAAAAGATTACAATATGCTAAGAAAAATGTCATTGTTTTCAAACCAAAAATTGATAATAGATATTCCGAAGATGAAATTTGTTCTCATGCTATGAGAAAAGCTAAATCTGTAAATATTGAAAAATCAAGCGATATTTTAAAATATATTAAAGATGATACTAATGCAATTGTTGTTGACGAAGTACAATTTTTAGATGATGAAATAATTTCTATTGCTAATAAACTTGCTGATAATGGTATTAGAGTTATTTTAGGTGGACTTGACATGGATTTTAGAGGTGAACCTTTTGAATTAATGGGAAAATTACTATGTATTGCTGAAGAAGTAACTAAACTAACTGCAATTTGCGTACAATGTGGAAATCCTGCTACAAGAACTCAAAGAATTATCAAAGGAGAGCCTGCTTCTTACGATGATCCAATTATTTTAGTTGGAGCAACTGAGTCATATGAGCCTCGTTGTAGGCACTGTCACGTAGTCAAAAATAAAGAAAAGTCAATAGTAAAAAACAAAGAAAATTACTAAATTTCTACTAATGTAAATTCTTATCATTTTGGAAAAAATTTTCTTAAGAAATTTATAAAAAAGCACTTGAAATATATCCTTATTAATGTTTAAATATGAACTTGTCAAGGCTAGTTGTCCGATCATTGTGGATGATTAAAAAAGAGAAAAATATGGGGTGTACCTATAGTTTTTTTGTCACCTTTTTTCCAAAACTAGTCGGCTGACAAGCTTTTTGGGGGTATATGTGTATGAAAAAAATAACGAAGCGTGATGGTCGTGTTGTTCCTTTTGATGAGCGCAAAATCTATATTGCGATTGCTCAAGCCTTTGAATCTTGTGGAAAGCACAATAATGTTCGTGTTGAAGAATTAACAGACAAAGTAGTTGAACAATTAAACGATATTTTTAAGCGTAAAGTACCAGGTGTTGAGCAAATTCAAGATGTTGTTGAAAATGTTTTGATTTCAGAAAACGAAAATGAAGTAGCAAAGAGTTATATTCTATATAGAGCAAATAGAACTAAAAAAAGAGAAGCAAATACTGCTTTAATGAAAGTGTTAGAAGATATTACTTTTCAACCTGCTGCTGATAATAATGTTAAAAGAGAAAATGCTAACATTGACGGTGATACAGCTATGGGAACTATGCTCAAGTATGGTTCTGAATCAGCTAAAGAATTTTATAGAACTCACGTTTTAGAACCTCGTTTTGCAGAAGCACATAAAAATGGTGACATACACATTCATGATTTAGATTTTTATACATTAACAATGACATGTTGTCAAATTGATTTGATTAAGTTATTTAAAGGTGGATTTTCAACTGGTAATGGATACTTAAGAGAACCAAATAGTATTCGTTCATATGCATCACTTTGTGCGATAGCTATTCAAGCTAATCAAAACGATCAACATGGTGGTCAATCTATTCCTAACTTTGATTATGCAATGGGATTAGGAGTTAGAAAAACTTATACAAAGATTTTAAAAACAAATCTTTCTAAAATTTTTGGTTTATTTGATGATAAATTCACATTAGATTTTGCAAAGGCATTAGTTTCAAATGTTGAGGAAAATCATGAATGTAGAATGAAAAATAGTGATTTTGAAAATGTTTTAAAAGAAGAAATTTCAAGAGTATATGATGGAGATAATTTAGATTCATTATTTGAAAAAGTATTATCTTATTCTTTAAAAGAAACACGTGAAGAAACTCTTCAAGCTATGGAAGCATTAGTTCATAATTTAAATACAATGCATTCACGTGCTGGCGCTCAAGTACCATTTTCATCATTAAATTATGGTACTGATACATCTGAAGAAGGAAGAATGGCAATTGATTGTTTATTAGATGCAACAATGCGTGGTTTAGGAAAAGGCGAAACACCTATTTTTCCAATTCAAATTTTCAAAGTTAAATCAGGTATAAATTATAATCCTGGTGAACCAAATTATGATTTATATAAGAAAGCAATTAAATGTAGTGGATTACGTTTGTTTCCAAACTTTTCATTTATTGATGCACCTATGAATATTCCTTTCTATAAAGAAGGAGATTACAATACAGAAGTTGCTTATATGGGTTGTAGAACTCGTGTAATGTCAAATGTCGATAAAGAGCATGAACAAGTATGTGGACGTGGTAATTTATCTTTTACTTCTATTAATTTGCCAAGATTAGGTATTGAAGCAAAAGGTAATTTAGAAGTGTTTTTCAAATCTCTAGATACAATGATGGATTTAGTAAAGGATCAATTACTTGAAAGATATAATATACAATATCATAAAAAAGTTTATAATTTCCCATTTTTATATGGTCAACATATATGGCTTGGAAGTGATGATTTAAAAGAAGATGATGAAGTAGGACCAACATTAATACATGGTACCTTAACTGTTGGTTTTATTGGATTAGCTGAATGTTTAAAAGCTCTTATTGGTAAACATCATGGTGAATCTCAAGAAGCTCAAGAATTAGGTTTGAAAATCATTAGAAGAATGAGAGAAAAAACAGACGAATATACAAAACAATATAATCTAAATTTCTCATTAATTGCTACACCAGCTGAAGGATTATCAGGTCGTTTTACAAAAATTGATCAAAAAAAATATGGTATTATTCCTGGAATTACAGATAAAGAATTTTATACTAATTCATTCCATATACCTGTTTATTATAAAATTGGTATCTATGATAAAATTCATCTTGAAGCGCCATATAATTATTTAACTAATGGTGGTCATATAACTTATGTTGAAGTTGATGGAGATATTGCAAAGAATGAAGAAGCTTTTGAAAAAATTGTTCGTTGTATGCACGATGAAGGTATCGGTTATGGTTCAGTAAATCACCCTGTTGATAGAGATCCAGTTTGTGGATATAACGGTATTATTGATAATGTATGTCCGGGATGTGGACGTCATGAAGATGATATTAAGTTTGAAAGAATTCGTCGTATTACTGGATATTTAGTAGGAACTTTAGATCGTTTCAATGATGGTAAACGTGCAGAAGTTGAATCGAGAGTTAAGCATTTAGAAAAAGTAAATTTGGAGGATTTGAAATAATGGGAACAATTCGTGTCGCTGGACTAGTATCTGATTCCATTGTTGATGGTCCAGGAATTAGATATGCTATATTTACACAAGGGTGTGGACATAACTGTTTAGGTTGCCACAATCCAATAACACATGATTTTAATTCCGGAACAGATATTAATATAGATAAATTAATAAAGCAAATAGTAAATAATCCAATACTTAGTGGAGTCACTTTAACTGGTGGAGATCCTTTTTATCAAGTTGACGCAGCATTGGAACTTACTTATAAACTAAAGTCATTTGGTATAAACATTATTGCTTATACAGGATTTACTTATGAAGAATTAATAAAAATGAAAGAAAATAATCCAAATTTAGATCGTTTGTTACATAATATAGACGTTCTAGTTGATGGACCTTATGATGATAATTTAAGAGATTTAACTCTCCATTTTAGAGGTTCTTCTAATCAAAGAATAATTGATGTTCCTTCATCAATAAAAAAACATAGTGTTTGCTTATTAAATTGGTAAGATATTAGGTTGTAAATTTACAACCTTTTATTTTTATATGGTGTAGTAAAGAAAATTTTAGTAAAATAAAAAAGAAATGAGGGATTACCATGTACACACAAATTAAAAATTATATAGATACACTAATGGAATCAAAACCTGATTTACCTTTATGGAATATTGAAAGTATTAAACAAGGAAAGAAACCAGCGTGGAATTATATTGATGGATGTATGATTTCATCACTAATCGAAATGTATAAAACGACTAAAGAACAAAAATACATTGATTTTGTTTTAAATTTTGTCGATTATTATGTTTTCGAAGATGGCACAATTCGTGGCTATGATCCTAATAAATATTCAACTGATGATGTTTGTGAATCGCGAATTCTTTTTGATTTATACGATATTACAAAAAATGAAAAATATAATAAAGCAATAGATTTAACTTATAGTCAAGTTATAAATCACCCTCGTACTAAAGAAGGTAATTTCTGGCATAAACAAATTTATCCAAATCAAGTTTGGCTTGACGGTCTTTATATGATGCAACCTTTTTATACTAGATATTTAACTTTACGTGGAAATAAAGATTATAGTGATATTGTAAATCAGTTTAAAAACGTCAGAGCATTAATGTTTGATGAGGATAAAAAACTTTATTATCATGGTTATGATTCATCAAAATTAATTTTTTGGGCTAATAAAGAAACTGGGGTTTCACAAAACTTTTGGTTACGATCAATTGGATGGTTTACTGTTGGATTAATTGATGTGTATGATTATATGGACGAAAACTCTGCTTTTAGAGAGGAAATTAAAAAGATTTTTGTAGAAATTATTGAAGGTATTTTAAGCTATCAAGATGAAAAAAGTAAAATGTTTTATCAATTACCAGATAAGAAAGAAGTCGAAGGTAATTATCTAGAAACTTCAGGTAGTGCAATGATTGCATATGCTTTATTAAAAGGTAGTAGATTAGGAGTTTTACCTACTTCATATAGTAAAAAAGGAAAAGAAATCTTTGATGGAATATGTTCAAAGTATTTATCTTTTGATGAAGAAGGAAGACTAAATTTAGGAGGCATTTGTTTAGTAGCTGGTCTTGGTCCTGAAAATAATTTAAGGCGCGACGGAAGTGTTGAATATTATCTTTCTGAACCAATTGTTGAAAATGATGCTAAAGGTGTGGGACCTTTAATTATGGCATTTTCTGAACTAATAAAATTATGATAATTGTCAATAAATGTCTAATTTTAACCTATTGATATTGGTAAGTTATAATGTATAATATTATTTATAAATATTAAGGAGAGTGGTTTTTGATGAATCCGGATGGGTCTACGATCTATATAGTTATATTTATTTTAGTTATTTTAAGCGGCTTTTTCTCAATGAGTGAAACTGCATTTAATTCATGCAACAAAATTAGAATGCGTGTTAAAGCAAATGATGGAAATAAAGCTGCTAAAATAGTTTGTAAACTTAATGATGATTCGTCAAAAACTTTAATCACTATATTAGTTGGTAATAATATTGTAAACTATTTTGTATCTATTCTAGCTGCAATTGTTTTTGGCTATTTTTTAACAACCTCATCTGATGTCTCAGATATTATTGCAACATTAGTTGTTACTGCTGTTGTTTATGTTTTTGGTGAAACATTACCTAAATCTTTAGCTCGTGCAAAAGCTGATTCTGTTGCTTTATTTTCTGCATATATTATTTATGTTTTTATGATTGTCTTATGGCCTATTACTATAATCTTTAGAGGTTTAAATAAATTGGTTGAAATTATTTTCAAAATGAAAGATGAACCAATAATGACTGAAGATGATTTTACTAATGTAATTGAGGAAATTGAGGAGCAAGGAATTATTGAAGAAAATGAATCTGATATTATCCAAAATGCATTAGATTTTGATGATACACAAGTAAAAGAAGTATTAACTCCTCGTGAAAAGATTTTTGCTTTGGATATTGATTCAATTAATCATGATAATTTACGTGATATTTTAAATAGTGTTTCATACTCTCGTATTCCGATTTATAAAGGTTCAATCGATAATATTATTGGTATTTTACATGTTAGAAAATATCTTAAAGATTATTTAAGCAATAAAGATGTAAAAATTGAGTCATGTTTAATGAAACCATATTTTGTTTCTAACAAAGATACTGTCGAAAGAATTTTTGATGGTTTTAAGAAAAATAAAACTCACGTTGCTATTGTTAGAAATAATTTAAAGCAAACCATTGGTATGGTAACAATGGATGATATTTTAGAAGAACTTATCGGTGAGTTTAGTAAAGAAGGTACCTTCCTTATCAAAAAGAATTTGAATAAAGGAGGTAAGAAAAAATGATAGTTTCAATCGTTATTTTTATAATTTGTATTATTTTATCTGCTTTCTTTTCTTCAAGCGAAACAGTTTATGCTGTCGTTAATAGGTTGAGACTTAAAAAAGATAGCGAAAATGGTAATTATTTTGCAAAGGTTGCTTTAGAAAATGTTGAAAAATTTGATGTCACAACATCTACTATTTTATTAGGAAATAATTTAGTTAATATTGCTGCATCTATTTTTGGAGCAAATATTTTTAACAATTTATTATCACCAAAAGTTGGTGATGCTCTAGCATCAACATTAAGTGCTATTATCGTTTTAGTAATTTTACTAGTACTAGGTGAAATTTTTCCAAAAGTATTAGGTATGCGTTATTCTTTTGCTTTATCTAAAATATTTGCATTTATTATTAAGTGTTTGAAATATGTATTCTTTCCAATTGTTTGGCCAATTTCTAAATTAGCTGGTTTATTATTTAGACCTAAAAAAGAAGAAACTGACGATGAAGAAAACGAAGAAACTGTTACAGATGATGAACTTATTGAAATGGCTGAAGCTATTGAAGAAGAAGGGCTTATTGATGAATCACAATTAGAGTTAGTCAAATCAGCTATTGATTTCACTGATATTACAGCTTATGAAATTATGACACCTCGAGTTGATGTTTTTGGTTATGATATCAATGATGATATTTCTGAATTAACAAAAAATATTGAGATTTTTTCTCATTCAAGAATTCCAGTATATGATGGTTCACTTGATAATATTGTTGGTGTCGTTAAATCAATTGAAGTATTAAAACTATTAAATAATGGAGTTAATAATATTGATATAAACGATTTATTAGAAGAACCATATTATGTTCCAGAATCAAAACAAATATCTAGTATTTTAGAAGAATTCAAGTCTTCTCATCATCATTTAGCTATTGTTAAAGATGAATATGGTGGTACTGCTGGTATTTTAACTCTTGAAGATATTGTTGAAGAATTAGTTGGCGATATTTGGGATGAGATGGATGTAATTGAAGAAGACTATATTGTTCGAAATGATAATGAATTCTTAGTTGATGGATCTATGAATATTGAAGATTTCTTTAATTTAGTTGATTTAGATATTGATGATTATGAAGGTGATTCAGCAACTGTAAATGGATGGTGTCAAGAAGAACTTGGACGTTTTGCAAAAGTAAACGATACATTTGAGTATAAAAACCTTAATGTTTTAATTACAAAAGCAGATGAATTCATTGTTGAACAAATTAAAGTCATTAAGAATAATATAGTTGAAGAAGAGTAGAATTCAGAGGTGTGTTATGAAGTATTTAAAATGGGTAAATAAAAATTGTAGTTCATTAGCTGGAAAAAACGTAATTGTTACAGGAGCTAATAGTGGAATTGGTTTAGAATTAACGAAATATTTATGTTTTTTAGGCGCTCATGTAATAATGGCTTGTCGTTCTTTAAGTAGAGCTGAAACAGCTAAGAATAAAATTTTAGAAGAAGTACCTAATGCATCATTAGAAATAATGGAATATGATCAATCAGATAGTAAATCTATTGAGAATTTTCATTCAAATTTTTGCCAAAAATATGATACTTTATATGCACTAGTGAATAATGCTGGAATCTATCATCCTGCTAAAAATTCAAAAGCAAGTAATGGTTATCCATTAACTATTATGACTAATTATTTGGGTGGCTATTATCTTTCTCAATTACTATTACCAATGTTAGAAAAAAATGAAGATTCTAGACTAATATTTGAGTGCTCTTTAGCAGCTAATTTTAATAAATATAAAAATTTAGAATTCTTATCAAGTTCAATGAAAAATACTAATATTGAGTATAATTTGAGTAAGTTAGCTATTGGAAAAGCTTTTTACTATATCGCAAGTCAAGACCATAATACAAAAGTATTAATGGCTCATCCAGGTGTAGCTTCAACAAATATATTTAGTTCAAAAGGCAATTCGTTTGCTCGTTGGTTTAAATGGCTTGCTACAAAATTACTTCCAATTTTTGTTCATAGTACTGCTAAAGCTTCCTTAGGATTATTAAAATGTGTTGCTAATAAAAACATTGAAAATGGAACTTATTTAGGACCTAGAGGTTTATTTCATATAGGTGGTTACCCAAAAGTCATTAAGCCATCAAAATATTTAAGAAAAAATAATGATGAATTAATAACAGAAACTGAAAATTTAATTTTAAAACTTAAATAAATATATTATTTCGTTAAAGAATTTAGAAGGCATTCTATATAATTTTATAGAGGCTATTAATGGATTGTTCATGTAATGACGAAAATATAGATCAAGAAGTAGAAACTTTTAACCTTGATATTATTATGTCTTTATTGTTCATTGTAGCTATTTTAATTGCTGTGTATATTACAGTTAGACGTAAATTTAATGTAATTAATAATAACAATACAAGTGATGAATTAACTCGACTTGGAAAAATAGGTGAATTTTCATTAATGATTGTCATTATTGCAGCACTTTATTTTGTATATACTACTTTAAGGACGTATAGAAAAGATCCAACAACAACAAATTTTGGTTATTTCTTTGCTGCTTTTCTAGTTTTAGTTGCAGCAATAATAAGATTATTTACATTATTTAGATCTTCAACAGTTATAGAAGGTGCTGAAGATATTATTGGATAGGAGGTATATATATGAAACGGGTTATTGTTATTAGTGCTTCTCTATCTGGAGAAGATACAACTCGCAAAGATAAAGAAATTATAAATTTAATAGGTTCTTTAGATATGGAAGCTATTAGATTTTATACACAAAACATAAATGAAATAAATAAAAATACTTATATTGGTAGTGGTAAAATTAGCGAAATTCTTACTTATATACGTCCTCTTGAAAATATTGATTCTATTGTTTTCAACTGTGATTTAAGTCCACTACAATTCCGTACTTTAAAAGATTTATTTAAAAAAGAAATTTATGATAGAACAGGAATTATTCTTCAAATTTTTGCTCAACGAGCAAAAACTAAAGAAGCTCAACTTCAAGTAGAAATTGCGACACTACAATATTTGAGAGCTCGTTTAGTCGAAAAAGAAGCTAATTTCTCACAAGTTACTTCTGGAGGTGGAGCTCATAATAAAGGAAGTGGAGAAAAACAAATCGATATTGATAGATATAAATATCGAGTTTTATTAGCTCAAAAAAATGCTGAACTTGAAAGTTTAGTTAGTAAAAGAGCTCATAACAGACAAAGAAGAAGTAAAAGTAATTTACCAATTGTAGCAATTGTTGGTTACACAAACGCTGGTAAGTCAACTCTTTTAAATACGTTTATAGAAGCTGATAAAAAGTCCAATGAGAAAAAAGTCTTACAAGAAGATCGTCTTTTTGCAACATTAGAAACTTCCACAAGATATATTGATATTACAAAGTATCCATCATTTTTATTAACTGATACTGTTGGTTTTATTGATAATTTACCGACAACATTAATTAAGGCATTTAGATCAACACTAGAAGAAATTAAGGAAGCAAATTTATTAATACAAGTTGTCGATATTTCTGATAGCGAATATAAAAATCAAATTATTACTACCAACAATACATTAAAGGAAATTGGTGTATCGGAAGATATTCCAATGATTTATTTATATAATAAGGTTGATAAAATTGAACATTATCCATTTATTCCTGATGAACATTCTTTATATACTTCATTAACTTCAACTGATGATATTGATGATATTTGTAAGTTGATTATGAATCATATTTGTAATGATTGGGAAAAAGTAAAAATGTTTTTACCATATAGTGAAAATTTATATGCTTTACAAAAAAGTGGGTACATTCAAGAAATTAAAGAAAACGAGGACGGTTATTTATTAACCATCCTCGTTAATGAAAGAACTAAAAAATTATATTCAAAGTTTATTATTGATTGATTTTTTTAAAGTATAAGTCATAAATTAGATTGGCAACGCCTTCAATATCTAGATTTTCAGTGTCGATTTCAAAATCAACATCTGGAAAAATATCATCGGCAAATTTAGAACGATCATTAATGATTCGTGAATTAGTATTTTCTAAGGAATCGCCTCGACCTAACATTCGATTGAAGCGAGTTTTTTCACCTGCTAATAATTTAAAAAAAACAATGTTTTTACAATTTAATTGTTTAAAAGAATTAAGACCATTTATATCAATAGCAACAACTTTATTATCACCAATTTCATTTTTTGATGTCCCATAATAGTTGCCATTATAAATGGTATACTCGATAAAATAATCTTGTTTGATTAATTCTTCAAATTTTTCTTTTGTTACGAAATGGTAATCAACGTCGTTAACTTCACCTTGTCTAATTGGACGTGTAGTATGTGTGATAAATTTTTTAATATTATATTTTTTGGCTAGCACTTTAGTGACTTCAGTTTTTCCACTGGCTGATGCTCCAACTAAAACTATCATTAGACCACTCCCTACTTTTATTCTATTATACACATATTTTATTTTAAAAAAATTATTTTTTTTAAAGTTATTTAATAATAATTATTTAGTTTAGTGGAAAAGATAAAAATTAGAGTATTATTTCGGCAATTTTTTATTGATATATTGCCTTTTAATGTTGAATATTTGTTGATTTTGTGCCAATATTTAATAGGTAGAATTATATCTATTCATTTTGGAAGGAGAATGTTAAAAATGGGTAAAATTGAATACACATTAGATGTAAACGAAATGTGTTCTGTTCGCAAAGGTTGCGATCACGGACCTGCTCCAATTCCTGAAGAAGGTTTATGGGTCAAGTCAAAACAAATTACTGATATTTCTGGTTTAAGCCATGGTATCGGTTGGTGTGCTCCTCAACAAGGTGCATGTAAATTAACATTGAATGTTAAAGATGGTATCATTCATGAAGCATTAGTTGAAACAATTGGATGCTCAGGTATGACTCACTCTGCTGCAATGGCTGCAGAAATTTTACAAGGAAAAACTATTTTAGAAGCTTTAAATACTGATTTAGTTTGTGATGCTATCAATGTTGCTATGAGAGAAATCTTCAAACAATTAGTCTATGGACGTACACAAACTGCTTTTTCAGAAAATGGTTTACCTGTTGGTTCAACACTTGATGATTTAGGAAAAGGATTAAGATCTCAAGTTGGTACTATGTTTGGTACATTAGCTAAAGGCCCTCGTTATCTAGAAATGGCTGAAGGTTATGTTTTAAGTGTTGCTTTAGATGACAACAATGAAATTTGTGGTTATAAATTTGTCCATTTAGGAAAAATGATGGCTGCTATTAAAGCTGGTAAGGATCCTAAAGAAGCATATGAAAGTTGTATCGGTACATACGGTCGCTATGAAGGCGCTGCTAAACATATCGATCCACGTAAAGAATAGGAGGATTCGCGGATATGTCATTATTTGAAAACTATGAACGTCGTATTGACGGAATCAATAAAGCATGTAAAGAATATGGCTTAGAAAAAATCGAAGATGCTCGTGATTTATGCTTAGCACATGGTGTTGATGTTGAAAAAATCGTAAAAGGTGTTCAACCAATTTGTTTTGAAAATGCTGTATGGGCATATACATTAGGTTGTGCTATTGCTATCAAATCTGGTGTTAAAACAGCTGCTGAAGCATCTGAAAAAATTGGCCTTGGTTTACAAGCATTTTGTATTCCAGGATCTGTAGCTGAAACACGTGAAGTTGGATTAGGCCACGGTAATTTAGGTGCTATGCTATTAAGAGAAGATACAAAATGTTTCTGTTTCTTAGCAGGGCACGAATCATTTGCTGCTGCTGAAGGTGCTATTGGTATTGCTAGAACTGCTAATAAAGTACGTAAAGAACCTTTAAAAGTAATTTTAAATGGTTTAGGTAAAGATGCTGCATATATTATTTCTCGTATTAATGGTTTTACATATGTCGAAACAGAATATGATTTCTATACATCAACTGTAAAAGTAGTACGTGAAGTTGCTTTCTCAGATGGAGAAAGATCAAAAATTAAATGTTATGGTGCTAATGATGTATTAGAAGGCGTTGCTATCATGAAGATGGAAAAAGTTGATGTTTCTATTACAGGTAACTCAACAAACCCAACTCGTTTCCAACACTTAGTTGCTGGTACATACAAAAAATGGTGCTATGAGCATGATGTTAAGTACTTCTCAGTAGCATCTGGTGGTGGTACAGGTCGTACTTTACACCCAGATAATATGGCTGCTGGTCCTTCATCATATGGTTTAACTGACTCTATGGGTCGTATGCATGGTGATGCACAATTTGCTGGATCTTCCTCAGTTCCTGCTCATGTAGAAATGATGGGATTAATCGGTATGGGTAACAATCCAATGGTTGGTGCAACTGTTGCATGTGCTGTTGCAGTATTTGAAGCATTAAGCAAATAAGATAAAAAAATTAGATTAGTGTCAACGACACTAATCTTTTTTTATGTTTATTAAAATTTTTTTTCATTTTCTTTAGGAAGTTTACAAATTGTTGCATATTTATTATTTAAGGAGGCCTACATGGAACTAAAGAAAGAACCGATTAAAGTATTATCGAAGTATGTGAGTGAGATTATTAATACTTACAAGAAAGCGAAGATTGAATGTCTTGTAAATGATAAAACAACTCATGAAAGGAAGTACTATTTGAAGTTTTTAGAAGATGATGTAAAGGCATTAAGTGCTAAAGAGTATACTTTAGCTATTGAATCAATAATTGGATCACTGAAAAAAGAAGAACAGGAAATTATTGAAAATATGTTTATAAAAGAGAATAATAATCCTTTTTGGTATTTAGAAACACTTTCACGTAGTACATATTACCGTTATAAAAGAAAAAGTTTAGAAAATTTTTTATATTATTTTTAATGAAAAGAAATAAAATTTTTTTAGCAATAACGTGTTTCTTTATATCTATTTTAGGAAGTTCATCTGCAAATACTAATGAAGCTGATTTAGATAATATTGTTTATGATTTTTATTCCGATAAAGATTATATTTTAGTTAATGTTAATTATCATGATTATATTGAAGGAACTATTCCTAATAATTATGTAAATAAATTTACTTTTTATCTTAATAAAGTCTTATTTTATGAAAGTGAATTTGAAACTTTAAGTGTTAATTTTCTATTAAAAATACCGAAAAAAGATTTACTTGATGGTGCAAATTGCTTTAATTATAGAATATTATTCAATAAGAGTGATTATGAAAACAATTTAATATTTGATTTATCTGATATAAATCTAGGATATATTACAAATTTTAACGAAAGTTATAAAGGAAAAATTAAATCAGTTTATCAAGGTACTAATTTTAAAAAGTATTATTTTGAAAAAATTTCTTTCAATGGTTTTTACGAGACGATAGAAAGCAATGTTTATCATAGAATTGATTTGTCTTCATTAACAATTAATGTTGAAAATTTATTGAGTCACAGTTTAGAAGATAGTGAGGGATATTTGGAAATTTTTGTACCAGATGGAACGTTTCCAAGATTGGCATATGATAGTGAAAATAATTGTTATAAAGTACCTATTGAGTTCTATATTAAAAATAATGAAATAAAATTAAGATTTAAAACAATGTTTTTTGATGAAGATACATTAATGATGTCATATAAATCTGGTGATTATTTTAAAAAAACAAATAACTTTTATTTACCAATTTCTGAATATGAATTATTAAAAGATTTTAAGGTGTCTTTAGTAGGAGAAAACATTGGATTCAGTAAATTTTGTTTTAAATATGATTTTAATTATGTTTCATTGAATTCTTTCTTAGGAGATTGTGTTACATCAATGTTTTGTATAGAAACGAGAGTTAATGAATCATGATTAAAATATTAATTAGTATGATTGTAGTTATTTCATCAATAGTTTATGTTGGGGATATTGCTACGCTCAATAATATTAATTGTTTATTTGTGGAAGAGACTAAAAATATAGTTAAAAAGTGTGTTTTAGCCACAGATGATTATCAACCATATTTCAATGTTAATTTATTAAATACTAATATAGATAAATATGTTGAAGAAAAATATTCTACGTATAAAAACTTAACATATAGTATCGAATATGAACAAATTGATTTGCCTAATAAAGTGAATATCTTTATATCATTTAAAATAAATCTAATGACTAATTTTAAAAAATCAGTATCATACAAGATCACAACTAATGGGAGGTTTATAAATGAATAAAAAAACTATTTTTATAACAACATTATTTATTTTATTGTTGTTTTTAGTAACTAATAGTATTTCGATCTCTGTTATAAGTTCTATTATTTTCTTATTTTTGTTTATTAGACAATTTAAAAAAGAAAAAGACATTGATAATAGTTATTTAATAAGTAATTTTTTCCATTCATATTATGATGAAATTAATCAAGGTCATGATGTTTCAATTTCAAATTTGTATGACAATTTTAAAAGTAATATAAAAAATGAATCACTAATACCAGCTAATCAAGAATCAGATTTTGATATTTTGGAAAATTTGAAAGTATATTTTGATGATGCCTATTTTAATGCTTTTTATAGAATACAAGTAAATGATGAAGTCAAAGATAAGAAAAAAATGTCAATTTGTTTAATGGAAAATTACTTTAATAAAGAAAAAAACATAATTCAACAAACAATTAAAAAAGAAAAAAGTAATGATAAAAATTTGAAAATTTTATTTATTTGTTTATTATCAATAATCTTAATTAGATTTCTTTTTTCAAAATATTTTTATATATATTCAACATCTATTGTTGGAATTTGTAGTTTAACAATAGTATCAATTTTGGCATTTATAACATATAAAGATTACTTATTTAGTCTTTTTGAAAGGAAAAGCTATGAAAAAAATTAGAAGTTTATTTTTAAAATTATCTAATATGAAAAATTCTATTATAATTTTAAATATTATTTGTATTGTACCAAGTGTTATTATTTTGTATTTTTCTTTCAGTTTTTTAAATTTAATTCTAATGCTTTTGTTGTTAATAATTTCAAATACACTGTTTATTCTAATAAAAAAAGAAAATAATAAAATATTAAAAAAAATGAATTATCAACAATTTTTAGAAAATTTGACTTTATTCTGCTTTTATCATGAGAATGATTTTGAAAAATTTTTGTCTATTTCTAATTGTACAGATTCATCCAATCAGATTGTTTTTTACAAAAATGAAAATTCCTATATGAGTTCTAATTTAATAGTAGAAACTGTTAAAAAATATAAAACATTAAAATATCATAAGACATTAGAACAAGCTGTCGAGTTAATTGAAAAAGAACAAGATAAATTAGAAGAAGAACTTTCATATGAAATTAATGAAAAGAAAGGAATTCTACCATTATTATTAATTTCCGTATTTTTTGCTACATTTATCTTTAGCATTGTTTCATTAATTATTGGTGGATTAAATGCTTAAAAAAATATCGTATATTTTAACAATAATAATGATAATTATTGGAATTAGTTTGTGTTATGATATTAATCAATACTCAAAAATAAAAATAAATTTAATTGACCTTTCACAAGAATCAGATTATTTAATCTCAAAAAATGGAAAAATTGATAATACTTTGCAAGATTATTTTGAAAATTCATATAATGTCAAACTAATTTGTACTGATAATTGCAATCCTAAATATGGAGATTTATTGAGTTATGAGATTAAGAAAGAAAGTAATTTTATGGTTATTGGTTTTACAACTAATGAAGTAATTTTAAAGAAAAAAGTTTTAATTGGTAATTAATAACTAAGGAGGAAATTATGAAGAATACTAAAACCAATTTATTTGTTGTTGTTTGTTTTATGATTTGTGGTGGAATAGGAGTTAATAATATAATCACAAATAATTCTCAAACCATTATCAATGAATTACAAGATGAAGAAGAATTAATAGCAGGTGATTCTTTTTTGAATTATGGAATTATTAAGGGTTTAAAAAACACTGATTATGAATTATCTGCAAATGTTTCACCAAGTAATCATTCTTCAAAAATTATTTGGACTTCGGATTATCCAGAATTTGTCTCTGTAGAACCAAGTAATGGAGATAAAGCTATCATAAGACGACTAGAAGATTTTAAAGGTTATGTAAATATAAAAGCTTCTATAGATGGTCTAGAGGCTGTTTGTAAGGTTTATAGCATCGCGAGTTTAAGATATCTTGATGTTTCTTTAAGTAATCAAACTACTTCTTTATCTATAGATGGTTATTACTATGATTCATTTGATAGTAATAATATTTCTTATTCTCTTGTTGTAAATGTTGATATTTCACATGATTATGTATATTTTGATAAAATTGCTAATGAAGGAAATTTTACATATGATGAATTAAGTGAAATAATTGATGCGGAAAATAATATAAATTTATATGAACCAAATTTTTTAAGATTAGAAAATATCAAAACAAATTTTAAACTATCAAATACTAATCTGTATGAATCTTATACTATTACATACATATATATCAATGCTTCAACAGAAATGGATTGGGAATTTGAATATCATAATTTTTATTCGTTAATATGTTCATTTACTGAATATATTAGTGCCACTTCAATAAATTTTAAGAATGAATCACTAATAATATAATAAAATATAAATTTGTTTTATATGTGGTAATTAGAAATGAAAAGTGATAGAATATCACCATAAAGAGGTATTATTTATGGATATTAAATCAAAATTAGCTGAAGTATTTGCTTCAAAATCACCAAATACTAAATTGGAAGACGAAACAAAATTAGAAGATTTAGGGCTCGATTCATTAGACAAAATTGAATTACTTTACGCTATTGAGGAAAGTTTTGGTATTGAATTTGAAAATGAAGAAATGCAAAGTTTTTCTTCAATAGGTGATATTGTCAAATCTATTGAGAAAAAAATATAATTTTTTGAATTTTATATTGCATTTTAAAAAAAGGTATGATAATATCTTTCTTGCGTAACCAAGTGTTCGCAAGTATGCCTAGCTAGCTCAGTCGGTAGAGCTATCGGCTGTTAACCGATCGGTCATAGGTTCGAGTCCTATGCTAGGCGCCATGGCCCGTTGGAGAAGAGGCTTAACTCACATGCCTTTCACGCATGCACTCATGGGTTCGAATCCCGTACGGGTCACCAACGTATTTGAAATTACCCCCATTTATTGGACAAGAAAATGTTACAATAGATGGGGGTTTTAT
>JBJEDT010000010.1:0-15204 GCA_051872335.1 Bacilli bacterium
TTAAATTCATCTTTTAGTGTTATCGAGGTTGAATTTACTTTTGCAATTAATAAAAGTTATATTTTGGATCCATGTTCCTCTTTTTACAAGAATAAAACCAATCACTGTCTTTACAACATCTGCTGATTGAACAGCAATATAAATATAAAATAATGATAAAGATGTAAATGATGATAATATCCAAGCAAGTGGAATATATAGAATCCATTGTAAAACTGAATCTAACAAAAATGTTAAAATAGTTTTACCACCTGTCTTTAATATTACATAATTCATTGTACAAAAACAATAGAAAGGAATAAAAATTCCATAAATTCTTATTAACTTACTTGCAAGTATTTTTTGTTCAGCATCAATCTCTTTAAAAAGAAGTGGAATTACTGGAGATAATGCACATAATATAATAGTTGCACATAAAGCAATGCAAGTTCCTAAGACATAAATTTTAGATGCATAATCTTTTGCTTTATCAAATTCACTAGCTCCTAAATAGCCACCAACTAATACTCCAATTCCTATTGACAAACCTTGAAAAACAATACCAAATACATCACTCATTGTAGAAACGACCGAAAGTGCAGATAAAACATTATCTCTTTGTGAATAAGCTAATGAAATCATAATCATTCCAGTTACCCAAAAGACCTCATTTAAAAATAAGAATATGGTTTTTTTAGTAACTCTTTTAACTAAATCTTTTTCAATAATAAAGTTTTTAAACGCACCAGCGCAAAATGAGAATTTCTTTTTATGAGAAATAATTGCTACAACTAATAATTCAGTACATCTAGCAATAATTGTTGCATATGCTGCACCTTTTACTCCTAAATGAAAAACAAAAATAAATAAAGAATTAAATATTACATTTATGATAAATGCTACAAGTCCAGCAATCATAGAAACATTAGCATGTCCTATTTCTCTTAATGATGTTGAATAACATGATGCAAATAAAAACGGTATATATGATAAAACAATTAAATATAAATAAGATTTTCCTTCTTCTAAAATTAAAGAAGAATTTACATCACTATGGCAATAAAAATAAATAATTTTTTCACCTATTAAATAATATAAAGGAATTATTATTAATAAATAGAAAAAAGAAGCTACTAATTTATATCGAAAGCATTGTCTAATATGTTCATCATCTTTTGCTCCAAAAAATTGTTGAATAAATATACCTGCTCCTGATATCAATCCAAGAGAAGAACATATAAACATAAATGTTGCTTGATTAGATGCATATACTCCACTAATGGCAGCATTTGATATCGATCCAACCATAATATTATCAATAAAAGAAACAATAAATGAAATAAAAGCATGAAGCATAACAGGAAAACTTACTCTAAAAAAGTCTCTTAAAAATTGTTTATCTTTAAATGCTTTCATATAAGCCCTCCTTTGCAAAAAAAAATGTCTATTACTAGACATACTCAATCAAAATGGTGGGCCTTAATAGACTTGAACTATCGACCTCACCCTTATCAGGGGTGCGCTCTAACCAACTGAGCTAAAGGCCCATTTTGCATTGCTTATTTATAATATAATAATCTTATTTCTTTTGCAAGCGTTTTTTTTATTTTTTCAAAATCAATCTCTTAGATTTAATATTTTGTTCTTAAATAATCTAGTAATCTTTCAACTTGATATTCCTTTAAAGGTATATAAACATTATCAAAACCACATAATACAACACTGCCTTTAATATTTTTCATTCCTGAAAATTGTTCAATTAATTCATTTTCTTCATCACATTCATTTTCACAATAAGCATTATAAAACCCAACAACTGTAAAACCAAGTTCTTGAGATATTCGCATAGTAAGTGGAGTAATAATAATTTTAATAAGGGAAGCTTGAATCGCATTACCCATTTCTTCATAATTATTAAAATCAAGTTCAACTTTTCTACATCCTCCATATGTAGGAACAATTAAAGCATTATATGGCATAGTTAATACCTCTGGATTTAATATAACATATTTTAAATAAACAAAAAAGACCACCCATAAAGAGTGATCTTTGTTTGTTTTGATAACACAATTAACGTTTTGAGAATTGTGGAGCGCGACGAGCTGCTTTAAGACCGTATTTTTTACGTTCTTTAGCACGTGCGTTACGTGTTAACATACCAGCAACTTTTAATGGTGCACGGTAGTCAGCAGATGCTAATAATAAAGCACGAGCAATACCTAAACGAATAGCACCAGCTTGGCCTGTAAATCCACCACCAGAAACTGTACATTTAACATCGAATTTATCAGCTGTATTTGTTAATTCTAATGGTTGTTTTAAATCCATAACTAATGTTGCATAAGGCATATATTCATTAACATCACGACCGTTAACTGAAATTTTACCTTCACCAGGAACTAAGAAAACACGAGCGACTGAAGATTTTCTACGACCTGTTCCATAATATTGGACTGTATCTTTTTTCTTTGCTGCCATTTTTCTTTCCTCCTAGAACTTAACATCAAAAGCTTGTGGCTTTTGTGCTTCATGTTTGTGATCTGGTCCTTCGTAAACGAACAATTTTTTGACCATTTGACGTCCTAAACGTCCTTTTGGTAACATACCCCAAACTACTCTTTCAATCATTTCTACAGGATATTCTTTTTTCATTGTACCAGCTGTACGAACTCTTAAATGACCTAGATAACCTGAGTGATTGTAATACTTTTTAGTTTCTTCTTTGTTACCTGTTAAGTTAACTTTTTCAGCGTTAACAATGATAACATAGTCACCACAGTCAACATGTGGAGTATATGATGGTTTGTGTTTTCCCATTAATACTGTTGCTACTTGTGTACTTAAGCGACCTAATGTTTTGTCAGTAGCGTCAATGACGTACCATTTTCTTTCTACTTGATTTGGCTTTTGCATAGTTGTTTGTCTTTGCATAATAATTTCCTCCTTACCAAACTGCTGTCTTACCGGGACGACAATTTAGGCAATAGTGCCATTTAATATAATACTTATATTAAGGTATAAAGTCAATAAAAAAAGAGATTTTTTTGTTTTTTTAAAAAATTTGATTAATATAAAATCTTTTGTTGTTTTTCGTAATAAAAAAGCACGATATAATCGTGCTTTTTAGTTAACTTGCACTTCCAGTGTTAGCGGCATTTGTACATACAACAAATAATACAACAGCTAGAACAATTAATGCAAAAGCTAAGAGTGTAGCAATTGAATCAAATAAACGTTTCTTTTGTTTCTTTTTGGAAATACCTAAAGATATTAATCCCATAATAACTACAACTAAAAAGGCTGGTACTAAATAGATATCTATCATCATGATAGCAAGAATACCTAAACCTTCAGCACCTTCAGCATGTTTCATTGAGTTAATAAATTCTAAGCTAGGCATTAAAATTAAAGCAACAAAAAATCCAAAACATACAAGTGATAAAACAAAAACAACAATTGAATAAATCGTATATTTTCTTTCTTTCTTCTCCACTAATACATTTTCATTTTCTTCCATTAAAGTCACCTCATTTAAAATTATATTTGTTAATTTAATTATAAAATAATATTTATTTATTGCAACATTAAAAAAGGATATTCATTTGACTGAATATCCTTTAATTAATATTAATAAAAATTATTCATCACGTGGTTGGCCAAACTCTTCGAGGAACAGCAGTCACGCCTTCCGTTTCAGACGTGTAATATGTTGATCCACTGCCAATAGTACCATCAGATTTTTCATAAACAGTACCAGAGAACCAAGCACTATCTTTTAATATAGTTGAATTATTACTTCCCTCTACTTTAATTTCTAACCCACTATAACTAACAACAATGTTGCCATTAAGTGATACAAATGTACCAAGAACTTCATCATATGCACTTGTTACATAAACTTTGTCTGTGTACTGTGCAATTCTATCAATAAATATTTGAGTTGGGAAAGTGTTAACTCTATTAACAGTATATTCAATTGAACCAGCACAACAACAAACACAAACAATATCAGGAGTAATTTTTTCTAGTAAACATTCATTACTTGAAGTCTTAGAACCATGATGTCCTGCCTTAAATAAATCAACATGAGGTAAAGTTCTTTCTGGAGTAGAACCATCATAGTAAGCTGCCATATGCTCTTCACCTTCTAATTCTAAGTCTCCTGTAAACATGAAATGCTTATCTCCGTAAGTTAACATCATACATACTGAATAATCATTTTGATCAGTACCACTATTAAAATAAAAGTAATTATATAAAATTTCTAATTTAATATTTTCAGAAAGATTATATACTCTTGAAGCACCATTTTCATTATTAAAGCATTCACCTGCGGTATAATAATTTGTTCCTTTACTAATTGCATATTCTCTAGCTTTTAAATATTTACCATATAACGTGCTACTTCCAAAATCAGAACTTACTTGCTCTTTATTTATTAATTGTTCTGCTGTTCCACCTGTTTTAGTTGCTTCAGCATAATTGAAATCGATCAATGTGCCAATATCATAATAATAGAAAAGTCCAGTTTTACCAACTACTTCACCTTTGAAATTTTTCGCAGAAGATGAACTATTTCCAGCAAATCCAGCGACGTGGTCAGTATGGTTATGAGTAGCTATAACATATTCAAGCTTACCATCAGTACAATATGTGTCGACATATGACTTAATAGTGTCTGCTGATGTATATTTAGAGCCAGCATCAATTAAAATGTCGGTTTCACCTGCTTTAATATAAACAGAGTCTCCTGTGTTTGCATTACCTAATTCTAAGAAGTGAATTGATAGTTCTTCAGTTTCAACTAAATCTTCAACAATAACTTCTCTAATGACAGATGCATTATATGTAGCAAATGTTGCTTCGTAAATTACTTTATATGTTCCAGGAACAGAAGTATCGATTGCACCAATTGTATTATCTGCACTATCTTTAAATGTAATTGTTAAACTATCAGGAGTTGCTTCAACACCATTAACTTTTAAAACACATCCTAGTTCATTATAAGTTCCATTTTTTGAAATATTAATGACATTGCCACCATTTAAAATTAAATCTAAATGAGGAACAGCGACCACGACATATTGAGTTGCTGTAGCAGTATATGTACCATATGTGACAACGTAAGTAATTGTGTAAGTTCCTTCTACAGTTGTATCAATAGATACTACATCATTTCCTAATGAATCTTCAATTTTAATTTCAACAGAATCAGGAATTACTTCTTTATCATTAACTAAAAGAGTTATACCTTCATCTGTATAGGAACCATTTAAAGGAATATTAATGGAGTTACCGCCTTTTAAAGAAATATCTAAATCTGGAGCAATAACTTTAACATATCGTTGGAGTTTCTTATTTGCTTTTTTGTAATTGAAATCATAAGTAACAACATATGTTCCAACTACATCAGTATTAACTTCTTCAAGTTCAACATTATAAATATCTTTATAAGTAACATTTACATATTCGTTATCTACTTCTCTAAAATTATAAGTAAAAACCCAACCTGGTTCCTCGTAATCTTCACCTTTTCTTAATGTCATTTGTTGATCACCAAGTAAAGCAATATCAACAAAAGGTTTAAAGTAACAATATGTGCAAAATCCAGCTCCAACAAGAGCAACTACTAAAATAATAATTAGAAGTTGTTTAATAGTAAATTTATGACCCTCAACTTTAACTTTTTTATCTAGAACATTATTCTTTTTCTTATTAGCCATTTTTCTACCTCCAAAATTATTTTAATATATTACTTCTACAAGGTAAAGCCCATTACCAGGTACTTTATAGGAAATAATTCGACGTTCTTTTTTATCTAAATGTTCTTCAATAAAAGAATCATTTTCTTTACCTAATCCGATAGCCACTAAAGTTCCAACAATCATTCGAATCATATATCTCATAAAACCATTTCCATAAAAATCAAGAATTAAATAATTGTCAACTTGCTTAACTTCAATATTTTCAATTAGTCTTATGAAAGAATTAAAATCTTCTTCTTTCGATGTAAAATCTTGAAAGTTATGTTCACCACAAAATAACTTTGCAGCATCTTGAATCTTATTAACATCTAATTCTTTATTAAGTTGATAATGATAATTTATATAAAAGGGATCTTCTTCACCTGTATTTACTATATAACGATAATGTTTCTTTTTAGCACTTATACGAGCATGAAAATCATTATCAACTTTTTTTATATCTTTGATATGAATATCTTTATTTAACAAACAATTCATTGAGTGAATAAATTTAAATGTATCAATATCTTTTTCACTATCAAAATGAAAAGTTTGATTATAAGCATGAACCTGAGCATCAGTCCTACCTGAAGCGTGAATTATTGTTTTTGTATTTAAAAGCCTAGATAACACTTCTTCAATGTTATCTTGAATAGTTCCACCATCAATTTGTTTTTGAAATCCTTTATAATGAGTACCATCATAAGAACACGTTACTAAATATCTAGGCATTAAAATAGACCTCCAATTAAAGCAATTAAATCAAGATGCATAACTGAAAGAGTAATTACACCTGCTAAAACAATAACAGAGAAAATAAAACCAAAAGTATCTCTAACGTGCCATTTCATGATACGATATCTTGTTCTTTTAGCTGAAGGATCATAACCTCTTGATTCCATTGCGTTTGCAAGTTCTTCACTTCTTTGGAAAGCAGATAAAAATAACGGAATAATTAAAGAAATAATTGCACGTAATTTTTCTTTTAATTTGCCTTCTTTAAAATCAACACCACGAGATGATTGAGCTTTCATAATACGTGTTGTTTCATCAAGTAAAGTTGGAATAAATCTTAAAGCAATAGAAATTGTCATTGCTATTTCATGAGCTGGAAATTTAAAAACTTTTAATGGAGTCATATACCATTCAAGAGCATAAGTTAAATCAAGTGGTTTAGTTGATGCCGTTAAAATAGTAGTTAAAGCAACCATTAAAATTAATCTATAAACAACATAAAAAGTTTGATATAAAGCTTGATAATGAATATACCAACTTAGTTTTTCCGTTTGAAAAACATAAAAACCTCCATGGACCATAGCATTAGCACTATCCTTAACCATAAAAATATTAAGAATAAAAATGAAAAACATCATAAACCATAAAGCTTTTAGTTGTTTAAAAATCATTGATAACTTCACATGAGACATAAGCATCATAATAAAGATAATTAAACCTAATACTCCATACATCAACATTGTCATACCAAAAGTATCATAGGAAATAAAAATTGAAACCATCAAAAAAATTAGTCCAATTAATTTGCATCGTGGATCCATTTTATGAATTACAGAATCATAAGGCATATAGCGACCAAGTGAAATATTATTCATGTTCTTTCACCTTCTTTGCCTTAGCTATTTGTTGAGCTAAACTTTTAATGTTATTGATTTTACTTAAATCAATTTTTAACCCATTGTTGATTAATAATTTTGCAGTTTTAAATACAACAGGAGTTTCTAAACAATATTGTTCATAATTATCTTTAGAAAATAATTTAACAGGAGAACAATGTTCTTTAATTTCTCCTTCTTGAACAACAATTACATCGTTAGCGTATTCTAAAACAATATCCATATCGTGAGTAACTAAAACAATAGTGACTCCAGATTTATGAATATCAGAAAAAAGTTGCATCATTTCTTTTGCACCTTGAGGATCTAAACCCGCTGTAGGTTCATCTAAAATTAAAATATCAGGTTTTGAAGCTATAATGCCAGCAATAGCAACTCGTCTTTTTTGTCCTCCTGATAATTCAAAAGGTGACTTCTTATAATATTCTTCACCTAATCCAACTAAAGCTAAAGCTTCGTGAGCTTCTTTTAAAGCTTCTTCATTGTTAAAACCAAAATTCTTTGGACCAAACGAAACATCTTTTTCAACATTATCTTCAAATAATTGATACTCAGGAAATTGGAAAACCATACCTGCCATCTTTCGTAATGTTTTAATATGTTTGACTTTAGATTTAGAAGATAAAATAAAATCTTCAACAACTACTTCTCCACTAGTAGGAGTTATTAAACCATTAATGTGTTGAACCATTGTTGATTTACCACTACCAGTATGACCTACAATAGCTGTAAAACTTCCTTTTTCAATTTCAACATTAATGTTTTTTAAAGCATTATATTCAAATGGAGTACGAGGTGAATATACAAAATTTACATCATTAAACTTTATTGACATATTTTCTTCACCATCTCTTCCACAGTATTTTCATATGTAACATCAATACCTTCTTCTTTTAAAGCTTTATGAAGTCTAAAAGTAAAAGGCAAATCAAGACGAATATCTTCTAAAGAGGAGTCATCAACAAAAATATCTTCAGGTTTACCTTGTTTATATAAAACACCTTTATTTAAGATAATAACTTCATCAGATTTACTTGCTTCATCAATATCATGTGTAATAGAAAGAATAGTTAATTCACTATTTTCTTTTCTTAATTCGTTAATAACTTCAGAGATTTCTCTTCTACCCTTAGGGTCCAACATTGCCGTTGCTTCATCTAAAATAATAATATCTGGACGCATAGCTAAAACTCCAGCAATAGCAACTCTTTGCTTTTGTCCTCCAGAAAGGTTAGAAGGTTCTTTATCTAAAAATTCTTCCATATGTACTTTTTTAGAAAACTCGTCAATAATAGCATCCATATCTTCATGTGGTACTTGTCTATTTTCAAGTCCAAAAGCTATATCATCTCTAACAGTTGAACCAATAAATTGGTTATCTGGATTTTGGAAAACAATACCAACACGTTTACGTAATTGAACTATATTATCATCGTTTAGTTCTTCACCAAACATAATAATATTGCCTTCTTTAGGTGTAAGTAATCCCATGATTAATTTAGCAAGTGTAGATTTACCACTACCATTATGTCCAATAATTGAATAGTATTTTCCTGATTCAATCGATAACGAAACATGGTCAAGAGCTAAAGAAGAACCTTCACCACTATATGCAAATGTTAAATTTTCTAATCGAAGAATTTCCATATACTATCCTTTCTTGAACATCGTTCTTTTATAAAATACACTAAATTTAAAAATAATAAAAGCAAAATAATAATTCACTATAAATCATTATTCTTCATCAAAAACTACGTGAGGAACTCGACCAACAAACTTAGTATATTCAACTCCACACATATCAAGCATTCTTTTTGATGCTAATGTCGATTCTGAATCACTATATTTATCAGACATATAAATA
The DNA here is from genome assembly GCA_051872335.1 of Bacilli bacterium. Classification (GTDB taxonomy): domain Bacteria; phylum Bacillota_I; class Bacilli_A; order RFN20; family CAG-826; genus SUG2458. The sequence continues at coordinate 9,219 of JBJEDT010000010.1, forward strand.
ACTTTTTTAATACCTGTTTGAATGATTGCTTTTGCACATTCATTGCAAGGAAATAAAGAAACATAAATTGTACATCCATTTAATAATGCACCACGAGTATTTAAAATAGCATTAAATTCAGCGTGACAAACATAAAGATATTTAGAATCTAAACCTTCACCGTGTTCCCAAGGCATTTGATCATCACAAGTTCCTCGTGGCATTCCATTATAACCAATGGAAACTATTTTATGATCATTATCAACAATACAAGCACCGACTTGTGTTGATGGATCCTTACTTCTTTGAGCTGCTAAAACAGCAATGCCCATAAAATATTCATCCCATGAAATGTACCCTTCTCTTTTCATAAACAATCACCTACTTCTTTCTATTTATAGAATCTTCTGCTCTAAAATGTCCTAATGGATAACGAGCAGATAATTTATCATAATTATGCTTAGCAATATCTTCTAAACTATAACCGAGTCCTTTGGCAGTAATTGCAATGTACCATAAGACATCACCTAATTCATCCATTAATTTTTCTTGATTTAAATCGTGACCTTGGAAAAGATGTTTTTTAACAATATCAGCACATTCACCTGATTCACCAGCTAATCCTAAGACTCCATTTAGTATTGGCTGTTCTTTGCACTTATCACTAGCAAGTGAATAAGCAAATTCCTGATATGAATTAAAATCTAATTTTTCCATAAATAAATCACCCTTATTTAGTATACATTATTGTTTGAATTGTAGGGAATAAAGATTAGCATAAATACCATTTTGAGCAATTAGATTATCATGATTACCTCTTTCAATAATTCCATGCTCATCTAAAACAATAATTTCATCAGCATTTTTAACAGTAGATAATCTATGAGCAACAACAATTGTTGTTCTACCTTTTGATAATTTTTCTAAAGAACTTTGAATTTGCATTTCTGTTACATTGTCAAGAGCAGAAGTCGCTTCATCTAAAATTAATATATATGGGTTCTTTAAAAATGCTCTGGCAATAGCAATACGTTGTTTTTGTCCACCTGATAATTTAACTCCACGTTCACCAACATAAGTATCAAATTTATCTGGTAAAGACATAATAAAGTCATAGATATTTGCGTTTTTACAAGCTTCTATTACTTCTTCTTCAGTAGCATCTAATCTACCAAAAGCTATATTTTCTTTAATAGATCCAGCAAATAAGAAGACATCTTGAGCTACAATACCAATATTGTCTCTTAATGATTTTAAACTATATTTTCTAATATCTTTTCCATCTAATAAAATCTTACCACTTGTAACATCATAGAATCTTGGTAACAAATGACAAATAGTAGTTTTTCCACCACCACTTGGTCCAACTAAAGCAAGTGTTTCGCCTTTTGTTATATCAAGATTAAATTTCTTTAAAACATATGGAGCGTCTTTCTCTTCTTTATATTTAAAAGAAACATTTTGAAATTTAATTGATTTTTTAAATTCTTTTAAATCAAGTGGATTAGCATCTTCTTTTTCAGAATCAGTATTTATAACTTCTAAAAAGCGATGATAACCACTCATACCACTTACTAATTGTTCGAAAATTGTAACAAGAGTTCTTATAGGATTAATTAACATAGAAATATAAAGAATATATGTTAAGAAATCTGTAAGGTCAATTTTTTCATAATAATAAAACAATCCACCTGCTACTAAAACTACTAAATATAATAGATCAGTTCCAAGACTCATAACACTATTGAATAAACCCATATAATGATAAGCTTTCATACGAGCTGAAACAAAATTATTATTTGCCTTATCAAATTTTGATAATTCATATTCATGAGTATTATATGCTTTGGAAACTCTAATTCCAGAAATAGAATTTTCTAGATCAGCATTAATCTCACCAGTTCTTTTACGCATTTCAGCAAAAGCTTGCTTTTGACCTTTTCTTGATAAAATAGCAAATAATACAAAGAAAGGAATGCAAGCAAAAACAATTAAAGTAAGATTAACATTTATTAAAGATAACATTACAAATGCTCCAATAATAGTTGTTGCAGCTAGTAAAACTTCTTCTGGCAAATGGTGAGCAAGTTCAGAAATATCCATTAAATCATTAACAACACGTGACATAATGGTACCTGTTTTATTTTCATCAAAATAAGTAACAGGTAAATTTTGTAGCTTTTGGAATAATTCTTTACGCATATCTGCTTGGATTAAAACACCAACTTTATGACCATATGTAGCAACTAAATAATTAAAAAATGCTTTAATTAAATAAACTATAACTAATGCACCAGCAAAAATTAAAATCATTTTTAAATTTTTCTCAGGAATAAATTCATTAATAATTGCTCTAGTAGCATATGGATAAGCTAAATTAATAATACCAATCAATAAACTACAAAATGTATCAAAAAGAAATAATCCCATATGAGGTTTATAATATGACACAAACTTTTTAAATCCTGACATAAATTCACACTCCTTTTATAAATAGAAAAGCCAGTATAACTGGCTAGAATTTATTTAGAAATAGATAGCTTATATTGTAAAATACATGCTAATGTTTTTGCATCTACGATTGTTCCATCGACAATCATATTTTCCAATTCTTCTAAAGTAACTTCTTGAAGTTCTATTGCTTCATCTTCATCAAAAGTTTCTCTAGTTTTTGTTAAGTCTGTAGCGTAATACAAATAAATTACTTCATTACAATAAGCTACAGAAGGATAAATTTTTCCTAAATATTTAATCGTTCCAGCAAAGAACCCTGTTTCTTCTTCAAGTTCTCTAATAGCCGTTACTTTATGATCTTCATCTTTTTCACATTTTCCAGCAGGTAACTCTAATAAAATTTTTTCATATGGTGAACGATATTGACGTTCAAGAATAAACTTACCATTTGGTAGTTGAGCAAGAACACAACTTGCTTTACCTACATGAACTATTTCTCTAGAAGATTTTTTACCACTAGGTAATTCAACATCGTCTACAGAAACAGAAAATATTTTTCCTTCAAAGACTGATTTGGAAGAGATTTTTTTCTCAAATAAATTCATAATTTTTTTACCTCTTTGTTTATTATATAATAAATTACATTCTTTTTTAAGAGAAAATTAAAGTAAAGAAGAGAAAATATTTAGAATTGATAAAACAAATTTTTTGATCAAATCAAGTTTCTTTTTTTCTAATCTAATTTTAAATGTTTCGTTTTCAATCATATTTAAAAAATCAGTTTTTATATCTACTAAGCAACGGCATTTATACATCCACGTTGCACATTCATAATGGTGTATTAGGCTACGATTATCAAGGTTTATCGTACCTACAATTCCTATTTTATCATCACATAAAAATGTCTTAGCATGAATAAATCCCGGAGCGTATTCATAAATCTCAATCCCATTATTAATTAATTTTTCATAGTTAGATTTAGTCATCATAAAAATCATTTTTTTATCAGGAATATGTGGAACAATTATTTTAACATCCACTCCTCTTTTTGATGCATTACAAATAGCTTCAATAAAGAAATAATCTACAATAAGATAAGGAGTTGTAATATATAAATAATTTGTTGCTGTTTCTATCACATTCATATATAAAGATAGACCAATATGATTTCCATATATCGCTTTAGGTCCTGTTCCAAATGAAATGCTAATTCCATCTTTTCGATAAATTCTAATTTTCTCATTGTTTAGAAAATATCTTACATCAATTGGTTTTTTAGAAACACTATTATACATTTGAACAAATAAGCAAACAAAGTTTTTTACTCCATCTCCGACAAGTTTTATTGCATTGTCTTTCCAATAACCAAATCGACTCTTTATATTGATATATTCATCACCAATATTTAATCCACCAGTATAAGCTACTACTCCGTCAATAACAGTAATCTTACGATGATCTCTATTATTTTGTACCCAAGATTTTAATAAAGATAAACGATTAAAACAAACTAATTTTACACCAAGATTTTTTAAAGCCTTAACCTCTTTTTGTAATCTTAAATAAGAGCCTACATCATCATATAAAAAATAGACTTCAACACCATTTTCAATTTTTTTTCTTAATATATCAATTATTTTAGAATACATTATTCCTGTTTCAACAATGAAGTATTCTAAAAAAATATATTTCTTAGCTTTTTTTAAATCGAGTAAATATTGATGAAAAAATTTTTCTCCAGTTCTAAAGTAAGTAATAGCCGTATTATCACTTACAGGAAGTTTAGTATAACTTTGAATAAAGTATGCTTGATTATAGTATTTCTTATCATCGATTAAATCAATCTTAGTTTCTTCAAGAGAAATACTATTTTCTCTAAAAATCTTTTTAATTTTCTTTTGTTCTTTTTTATATAAAGATAAATCACCGAAAATAAAATATAAAATTATTCCAAATAATGGAAACAATAAAATTATAATTAACCAAGGTAACTTAATTGTACTAGAAGAATCATCATTTATTAATTTACATAAAACAAGAATTTCACCAATCACTAAAAAGAAATGAGTCAAATAAAATCGACTTTCTAAAACATCAAAAAACAAGTAAATGCCAATTAGATACACTACTAATAAAAGAATAAGAAATGTTATCCGAGAAAATAAAAAGTTTAGAAATTTCATAAAGTCCTTTCTAAACTATTGTGTGCGTTATTTGCCAGTGTAATCGTAATCTATTTTAATAACAGCATTATATTTACTATTTAACTTAATAAGACTTTCTCTTAAAAGATGAATTAATTGTTTTTCATTGACTTTGTCTCCTACAGGAACTACAACATCAAATAAAATATTACAATGTGTGGGTCCAGAAGTCATACGTAAGTCATGGAAAGTAATGCTGGAATCAAACTCATGCAAAACTTTTGTTAATTCTTCTTTGATAATAGGAATTTCTTTATTTCTAGTATCAATAGGATCCATATGGATAGTTAGTTCAATTCCGTATTTTTTATTTAATTTAGCTTCGATTTCATCAATACAGTCATGGGCAATAAACATATCTTTATAACCATCAACTTCACAATGCAAAGTAATAAAAACTTTTGTTGGTCCATATGAATGACAAACAATATCATGAACACCTAAAACTACATCATAAGATTTAACATCATCTAAAATATTTTGTACAAATTCACTATCAGGAGACATACCAACTAATGGCGAAGCTGTTTCACTAATCATTTTGATACCTGAATATAAAATGAAAATAGCAACAGCAATAGACATAGCAGCATCAATCCACCATAAAGATGAGAAGAAATATTGTATTAAGGCAGCAATTAAAACAGCTCCTGTAGAAATACAATCATTAAAACTATCTTGCATACTTGCTTTAAGTGATACAGAATTAATTACTTTACCAATACCTCTATAATATAGTCCTAATAAAACTTTACCTATTATAGAAATACCTAATACGATAAATGCATAAATACTATAATTAGTTTCACTTGTACCACTAATTAAAGTCATAACAGAATTATATCCAAGTAAAACTGCTACACATATAATTAGAAAAGAAACAATCATACCTGCTATATATTCAATTCTTTCGTGGCCATAAGGATGTTTAGCATCAGCTTTTTTAGAAGCAAAAATAAAACCAATTAAAGTAACAAAACATGAGAACATATCAGATAAGTTATTAATTGCATCAGAAATAATAGACATAGATAATGTCAAAATGCCAATTAATAATTTAATACCAAAAAGTAATAAATTCATAAAAATGCCACCAACAGCAGCTAAAATACCATGTTTTTTCCTAACTTCCTTGTTAGTAACATCTTTATAATTTTTAATAAATAATTTTCTTAGTAGAGTAATCATAGAAACACCTGATTTCTTTTATTTAAAATGATTATATAAATATTATCATTTATTATACTTTAATGTAACTTCATAATCAATTTAGAACTAAAAAATATATTTTTTTTAATGTTAACTTTCAATTGATGTGAGACTTTTTTGTCCTTGCTTACTTCTTATTG
>JBJEDT010000011.1:0-14852 GCA_051872335.1 Bacilli bacterium
CCGTAGCGGCGAAAATAGCTTTGTAAGTTAAGATAGCACGTTGCCGGGCTTTTTTTATTTTAAAATGCACTTTAAACTAAGAAAAAAGTTATAAATATAACTTATTGAAAACACTTTCCTTTTACAAAAAAATATACTTGTGATAGAATAAGGTAGCTGTTTTTATTTGAATAGCGTTAATTGGAGGATGATTTATGACTCTTGACAAACAAACACCATATGGTGGAATTAATATTTCAATGGAAGCAATAGGAGCAGTGGCTGGATCTTCTGCAGTAGAATGCTATGGCGTTGTTGGCATGTCTAGTAAAAATTCGACAACTGAAAATTCTTATGAAGTTTTAAAAAAAGAAAATTTTTATAAAGGTGTTATTCCTCGTAAAGGAAAAGATGGTTATGAGGTTGATTTATATATTGTTGTTGCTTTTGGTGTAAAAATTACAGAAGTAATTGTTGAAGTACAAAAGAAAGTTAAATACGTATTGGAATCAACATTTGATATAAAATTTAAATCTATAAATGTTTATGTACAAGGTATTAAACAAATATAGATAGAAAGGATAATTAAAAGGTATTATTATGAAATCTATTAATGGTCTGATTTTAAAGCAGATGATTATCTCTGGGGCGAATAACTTGTACAATTCATACCCTGAAATAGATGCTTTAAATGTTTTCCCAGTACCTGATGGCGATACTGGAACAAATATGAATTTAACAATATCTTCTGGAGCGAAAGAAGTTGCAAATAGAAATGATGATGATGTATATACAATTGCAAAGTCATTTTCCAAAGGTTTATTAATGGGAGCTCGTGGAAACTCAGGTGTTATTCTTTCTCAAATTTTTAAAGGATTTGCTGTTGCTTTAGAAAACAAAGTTAGTATATCTGCAGTTGATTTAGCTGAAGCTTTCTATAAAGGACAACAAGTAGCATATAAAGCTGTTATGAGACCTGTAGAGGGAACAATTTTAACAGTTATTCGTGAATCATCTACATATATTTATGAACACGTAAAACCTACTATGACTATTGAAAAAGTTATGGAATTATTATTAAAGGAAGCTCGTGCTTCTTTAAAAAGAACTCCTGATTTACTACCAGTCTTAAAAGAAGTTGGTGTTGTTGATTCTGGTGGTGCTGGACTTATAAAAATATTAGAAGGATTTCAAAAAGCTATTTTAGGAGAAGTTGTTGAAAAAGCAATGGCAACGGTATATGAGGCAAATTATGAAGAAGCGGATGATCAACTTGATGATACGGGATATTGCATTGAATTTATTTTAAAACTTGAAGGTGAAAATAAAAAACCTTTCGTAAAAAATAGATTTGCGAAAGTATTGAATACTCATGGTAAATGTATTGATTTTGATTTCAATGAAAATTCTAATCAAGCTAAAGTACATATTCATTCCTTATTACCTGGAAGTATTTTAAATTATGCTCAACAATATGGAGAGTTTGTAAAAGTTAAAGTTGAAAATATTGCAATTTCTCATACAAAATTAGATGATAATGTTCCACCTGAAGAAGTACCATTAAAAGAATATGCTATTATAGCTGTTGGTGCTGGAGATGGAATCGCAAAATTATTTACTGAGTTAAGAGCAGATTATATTGTAAGTGGTGGTCAAACTATGAATCCTTCTACTGAAGATTTTATTTCTGCTATTAATAGTGTACATGCAAAAAATATTATCATTTTACCTAACAATTCAAACATTATTATGGCTGCTTCTCAAGCATGTGAAGTTTGCAATGAAAATATTACTGCAAAAGTTATTCCTACTAAAACAATTCCTCAAGGTTTAGTAGCATGTATGATGTTTAATCCTGATTTAGGTTTAGAAGAAAATTTAGAATCTATGAATGAAGGTATTAAATCTGTTAAAACTGGTCAAGTTACATTCTCAATTAAAGATACTAATATTGATGGCGTTGATATTAAAAAAGATGATTATATGGGTATTGTTGACAAAAACATCATTTGCTGTAATCCAAATAAAGTAGAATCTGCTTTTCAAACCGTAAAAACAATGGTAGATGATTTTTCTAGTATCATAACTGTTATTGTTGGTGCTGATGCAACAGACGAAGAAAGAGATCAACTTTTAAATAGAATTAATAAAGAACTTCCTGTTGAAGACATTGAAATTGAATGTCATCAAGGAGATCAACCTGTCTACGATTTTATTATAGGTGTTGAATAGAAAATAAAAGGGTTTAAAACCCTTTTTTTTCATAGTATAATATTTGTACTACTAGTGAGGTGGATTTTATGAAAATGGTTATTGATATGATGGGTTCTGACAATGGTAGCAAAGCTACTGTTGGAGGTGTATTAAAATTTTTAGAAACTCATAAAGACGTAGAAATTATAGCTGTAGGCAAAAAAGATGAATTAAAAGAATTAGAAGGAAAATGTGAGATCGTTGATGCTCCAGATGTTGTTCCTATGGATGTTAATGCTTTTGATGTATTAAGAATGAGAAAATCATCAATGGTTGTTGCATTGAATACTTATTTAGAAAAAGGAGCTGATGCAATTGTATCAGCTGGATCTACAGGTGGCTTTCTTACTGCAGCTACTATTAAATTGAAATTAATTGAAGGTGTAGAAAGAGCTGCTCTTGTATCTCCATTTCCTACAGCTGTTAAAGGTAAAAAAGTAACTGTCCTAGATATTGGAGCAAATAACGATAATACAGCTTCTCAAATAGTCCAATTTGCAAAAATGGGTTCTATATATACAAATAAAGTTTTTGGAATTGAACAACCAAAATTATATTTATTGAGTAATGGAACTGAAGAAGAAAAAGGTTCTCCAGAAATTAAAGAAGCTCATCAAATTTTGAAAAAAACAAATTTTCCAGGTTTTATGGGTAATGTAGAGGCTCGTGAGGCTCTAGATGGAAATGCAGATGTATTAATTACTGGTGGATTCCCTGGAAATGTTTTCTTAAAATCATGTGAGGGTGTCTTTAGTATTATTAATAATATGATGAAAAAAATGTTTAAGAAAAATATTTTCTCTAAAATTGGTTATTTATTATGTAAAAGTGGAGTAAAAGAAATTAAAGAAACTTTTGATTATAAATCAATTGGTGGGTCAATGCTATTAGGTGTAAATGGTGTTGTAGTTAAAGCTCATGGTAACAGTGAAGCATATGGTTTTAGTTGTGCGATGAACGTTGCTTATAAGATGGCAAATGTAAATATAGTTTCATTAATGAAAGAAGGATTAAGAGAAAATGAGTAATGATCTTAAAGGATTTCTTAATTCGCTTAATATTTATCCTAAAGATATTTCGTTATATGAGATGGCCTTTACTCATTCTTCTTATAATGGACAAATGAAAACACAGCACCATGATTATCAAAGGCTTGAATTCATTGGTGATAGTGTTGTTGGTTTTGCAGTTGCGGATTTAATTTATAAAACTTATTCCTCTTCTCAAGAAGGTATTATGACTAAAATTAGAGCGACATTAGTGCAAAGTAATTCTTTGGCTAATTACGCTACTAAATTAGGTTTAAAGCAATTTATTAAAATCGGTTATGGCTTACAACAAAGTGGTGGAATTTCTAACAAAATACTTGAGGATGTTTTTGAAGCATTTGTAGGAGCAATTTATTTAGATCAATCAATAGAAAAAGCTTATGAGTTTGTTAAATCTGTTTTTATGAATGACATCATTAATTTTAAAATGGATGATATTCATGATTACAAAACTAAACTACAAGAAGAAATGCAATCTGATAATAGAGGCAATGTTATTTATAAAATTGTAGATCAACAAGGTCCATCACATTCTCCTGTGTTTGTAGCAGAAGTATATTTTAACGATGTTAAACTAGGACGTGGTGTTGCAACTAGCAAAAAAGAAGCGGAACAACTTGCAGCTAAAGATGCACTTACGAAAAAGGCGGTGTAATAATGGGACTATTTGACTTTTTAAGGAAAAAAGTATCAAAAAAATCAAAAGAAGAAAAAAATAAATATGTTGTAGGTTTATCTAAATCGAAAAAGAATTTTATTGATAAACTAAAACAATTATCACAACGTCGTACAAAGATAGATGATGAATATTTTGAAGAATTAGAAGAAATATTAATTGAAGCTGACGTTGGGGTAAAACTAGTATTAGAGGTTGTTGAAGAAACTAAAAAAGAAGTTAAAGAAAAAGGAATTACTGATCCTAGTGAAATTAATGAAATACTTGTCGACAAGATGTTTACGTCATACGCAACACAAGGTGAGACTATCATTAATGACATTCAGTTTAAAGAAAATGGCCCAACTGTTTTACTTGTTGTTGGAGTTAATGGTGTTGGAAAAACAACAACTATTGCAAAATTAGCTTATCGATATATTAATCAAGGAAAAAAAGTATTATTAGGTGCTGCTGATACATTTAGAGCTGGAGCTACCGAACAATTAAAGATTTGGGCAGAACGACTAAAATGTGAAATTGTAGTTGGTAAAGAAAACGGAGATCCAGCTTCTGTTGCATACGATGCAGTTCATCAAGGTATTAAATCGGGAGTTGACTTAATAATTATTGATACAGCGGGTCGTCTACAAAATAAATCAAATTTAATGGATGAATTATCTAAAATTCGTCGTGTTATAGGTAAAGAAATTTCTGATGCACCTCATGATGTCTTTTTAGTTGTTGATGCAACAACAGGTCAAAATGGTGTTTTGCAAGCTAAAGGATTCGCTGAAGTAACTAAACTTACTGGTATTGTTGTTACAAAAATGGATGGCACAAGTAAAGGTGGTATAATCTTAGCAATTAGAGATGAACTTGGCATTCCTGTTCGCTTTATTGGACTAGGTGAAAAAATGGATGATTTGCAAGAATTTGATTTGGATGAATATTTATATGGACTATGTTTAGGAGGAGTAGAATGACAAGAAATATTTTAATGTTGATAGGATTTATTATTCTTCAATCACTTTTGTTTTATTTCTTTTTATACATGGGCATACCTGCTTTGCCATCTTCTCTTGCTGTTGATTTTATTATAGCTTTTGTTTTTACATTATTTAATTTTCGAGGAAACTTAAAGGGATTTTATAAAAATCCATACTTTTATAAAATGTTTGCTATTTACCTTTTAGTTTTTGGAACTTTTACACTTTTATCATATTTCATTTTTTAAGAGATAATATGGATAACTTAGACGAATTTAATTATATAAATGAACTTTTTGATACGTATGGAAGTTTATTATCAGAAAGTCAACAACAAATGTTAGAACAATATTATGTATTTAATTTATCTTTGAGTGAAATTGCTGAAGATTTGAATATATCTCGAGCTGCTGTCCAAGATGCCTTGAAAAAAGGTATTCAAAAATGCAAAAAATTTGAAGAAGAATTACATTTGTTGGAAAAGAAAAACCAAATCAATAATATACTTAATGAAGATAATATATCTTCAAATGAAAAATTAGAATCTATAAGGAAGGTGATTAATAATGGCATTTGAGTCTTTAAGCGATAAATTTCAAGGCATATTAAAGAAATTAAAAGGTCAATCAAGATTAACTGAGCAAAATATGGAAGAAATGCTTGGTGAAATTCGTGTTGCTTTATTAGAGGCTGATGTTAATTATAAAGTTGTAAAAGAATTTACTTCTAAAGTTAAAGAAAAAGCAATTGGTCAAGAAGTTTTCAAGCAATTATCTCCTTCTCAAATGATTGTAAAAATCGTTTACGATGAAATGGTTGATTTATTAGGATCAGGAGATAGCGAATTGAACTTTGCTAAAATTGGTCCTACAGTAATTATGGTTTGTGGTTTACAAGGTACAGGTAAAACAACGACTGTTGCTAAAATTGCTCGCTTGTTAAAACATAAACAACATAAAAAAGTTTTACTTGCTGCATGTGATACTTATCGTCCTGCTGCTATAGACCAATTACAAACTTTAGCTACAACAGTTGGTGTTGATTTAATCAATATGGGTGTTAATTTTTCACCTGTAGAGATAGCTAAAAAAGCTTATAGTGAAGCAAAAGCAAAATTTTATGATGTTTTAATTATTGATACAGCTGGACGTCTTGAAATTGACGAACCTTTAATGGTTGAATTAAATCAAATCGAAGAAGCTGTTTCACCTAACGAAGTTTTACTATTAGTTGATGCAATGTCTGGCCAAAACGCAGTTAATGTTGCAAATGCTTTTAATGAAAGACTAAAATTAACTGGTTTAGTCATGTCCAAACTTGATGGTGATGCTCGTGGTGGTTCTGCTCTTTCAATTAAACATTTAACAGGATTACCTATTAAATTTGCTGGTGTTGGTGAAAAAATAGAAGATCTTGAGATTTTCTATCCTGAAAGAATGGCAGATAGAATTTTAGGTATGGGTGATATTATCACTCTCGCTGAGAAAGCTCAAGAAAACATTGATGAAAAAGCTACTAAAAAAGCAATGAATAAAATGATGGATGGAACTTTTGATCTGGATGATATGCTAGCTCAAATGAAACAAATCCAAAAGCTTGGTTCACTTGGTGGTCTTTTAAGAATGATTCCAGGCATGCCAAAAATTTCAAAAGAGCAAACAGAAATGGCATCAAAAGAAATGAAATTAATGGAAACTATTATTAATTCAATGACTTTTGAAGAAAGACACAAACCTGATATTTTAAAAGCTCAACGCAAAATTAGAATTGCTAAAGGTTCAGGCACTCAAGTTAGTGACATCAATCGTATGCTCAAAAAATTTGAACAAATGCGTGAAATGATGAAACAATCTAAAAATATGATGAAAGGTGGTAAATTACCACCAAACTTCCCAGGTGCTGGTGGCATGGGTGGCTTTGGCTTTTAATTAAAATAAACTTCTAAAGTTACTTTAGAAGTTTTTGAATATTTGGAGGTAACTATAATGATAGCGTTATATGTTTGTTTAGGAATAATAGGTTTATTACTTGTAGTGATTCTATTCAGAGCTCTCTTTTTTGTCGATAAAACTAAATGTAATATTGAAAAAAGTGAAGTGGCTGTAGATAATCAAATTGTAGATAATTTAGGAAAAATGCTCAAAATTCCTACTGTTTCATACGAAGATAAGGAGAAAATCGATTTTAGTGTATTTGATAAATATATTAATACTGTTAAAAAGATGTATCCTTTAGTATTTGAAAAATGTGAATTTGCTAAAACTACAGAATATGCTATTAAGCTTAAATTAAAAGGTGAATCTTCCCTTAAGCCAACAGTTTTAATGGCTCATTATGATGTAGTTCCGGTTACAGATGGTTGGAAAAATGATCCATTTTTAGGCGAGGTTGTAGATGGCTATTTATATGGACGTGGTGCTATTGATACAAAATGTACAATGGCATGTGCTTTAACAGCTTTAGAAAAAGCTTTGAAAAATGGTTATGTTCCTAAAAACGATTTGTATTTGTGCTTTGGAAGTAATGAAGAAGTGTTCGGTGATTCTCAAGTAAAGATTGTTGAACAATTTAGAAAAGAAGGAATTAAACCTGCTCTTGTATTTGATGAGGGTGGTGGCATAATCAACAATGCTTTTCCTGGAGTTAAAGAAGATACTGCCTTTTTAGGAGTTGTTGAAAAAGGAATGGTAAATATTCGCTTATCTATCGATAGTAACGGTGGACACTCTTCAACACCTAAGAAAAATGGACCAATTATTAGAATGAATAAAGCTCTTCTTGAAATAGAAAAACACCCAATGAAGCCTCGATTAATTAATACTACAAAAGAATTATTGAACATCATGGGGAGACATACTTCATTTGGATTAAAAATTGTCTTTGCAAATATGTGGTTGTTTAAAGGCTTAGTAAAAAAGCTCTTTACAACTCTTAGTGCAGACACTAGAGCTTTACTTCAAACTACTTTTGCTTTTACAACAATTAATGGAGGGAATCAAACAAATATTATTCCAAATCATGTTGAGGCAAATGTTAATGTTCGAATTGCTCCATTTAATACAGTAGATGAAGTGATAAATCATATTAAAAAAGTAATTAAAGATGATGATATAAAGGTAGAAGCATTTAATATTAGCAAAACTTATAATGAATGTTCTTTTAAAGAAGTTGGTTATCAAATAATTAAAGAAACAACTTTGGAAACATATCCAAATACAATCGTGTCTCCATTTATTATGTTAGGTGGAACAGATGCTCGACATTATAATGAAATCTCTTCTTGCGTGATTCGCTTCTCACCAATTAAAGTAACAAATGAAGATAGAAAAGGAATTCATGGCCTTGATGAACAAATAAAAGTAGAAACTTTAATTAAATGTGAAGAATTCTATGAAAGATTACTTTTAAAATTATAAAAAAAACCACTAAGATTTGTTCTTAGTGGTTTTCATTTACTCCTCGTTTGTTGTTGAGTTGTTTTCAGATTCTTTTTCTTGTTGAGCAAGTTGCATTTTCTTTTCTTTTTTATCTCTTAATTTAAATAATGCAAACGCATAGACAGTTGTAATGATAATAGAAAATAACATTAATATTGTTGTGTCATTGAAGAATCCTATAACCGAAGGAAGTATCAATGAAATCACTAAAGGTGGTAATGCAATTTTTGGCTCTTTAATAAAGTATTTATAAGCAAGTGCGCCAAACAATGCAGCAAAAGCTGAATCAAATCCTGGTCTTAAAACATCTGATTGAAGGACTGGTGTAAGAGGAATCATACAAATGACACCAAGAGCTAAAACGAGAGTTGTTACAATTGTACTTGTTGCAATGGAAATCGTTGATACAATTTCGCCTTCTTTACTACCATGTTTAACATTAGCTTGTTCTCTAGCATTAACTGCGCAAGGTAATTTTAAATTTACGAGGTTTCCAGTAAAGAAGGCGAGATAAGTGCCTTTTTTACCTAGCATTGGAGAATATGTCATTACTTCAATAAATCCCCCAACGATAAACATTATACAACCGACTAAACCTTTTCCTAAAATTGTCCATTCAGGGAAAACATGTAAGACTAAGCACATAATAATTGGTACTAATAAAATTAAAATAATAGCAGCACCAAGGAAGACTCTTCCATATAGATGATCTTTATCAAATTCAGACATTACTTTTTTCTCTTTTTTCATATTAATCACCTACTTTATAAGCCCAGCAATAACTGCTGCAGCCATTCCCATAATCATTGAAAATCCAAGGGAAAAATTACTTAACCATTTTTGTTTTAATTTCTTTTCTAATAAATCACATAAAGCCATTGTTAAGAAAGCAACAACAATAGCAATCATTGGATAAAAAGAAGGTTCTTGCATAACTCCAGTGTAGTCTTTCTTTGGTCTAAAATATTTAGCAACTTCGATTCCAAGGAAGGCACAAATCATTCCAATAAAGACAATATCAAATAAAATTGAACCAAATGTTTTTTTCTTAATAGGAGCATTAGTTTCAGAAATTTTGACTTCAACTTTATTTTTATCAGTTGACTCAGTGTCATTTTTAACTTCACTGTCAACTCCAATTTGTTGAGCTTTTGATAGAACTTTTTTATCATAAGTTTTAAAACCAAAGAAACAATAAATAGGACCAGAAATAATACCAAGGGTCATTACAAGAGCAATTGTGACAAATTGTTGCGATGTTAAACTTGCTAAATTAATAGATCCATAAGTAACATTAACAGCCGTACCTTCATAATGTAAAGCACCAATAACTGTTAATCGAATCCAAGGTAATGGAATACCAATAACATTGGATAAAGAAACAACACCAATTAAAATACTAATTGAAGGAAGAATTGTAAAAATAGCACTATTAATTATTGTTTGTTTTAGCACTTTTTTATCCATCCCAATTTTTTTGGCATCTTTGTATGATTGGATGATAAATAAAATGGAACCAATAAGAACAAAAATTGAAACGATGGCTCCAAGTAAATACATCCACCATGAATTAGCTATCTCAGACATAATATATCCTCCATTTAAGATTATTTTAATATATTATAAGCAATTTCAAAAGACAAAATGTAAATAATGTGTTAAACTCAAAAAGAGGTTTTATAAAATGTCAAAAAAAGTCGAAAAATATAAAAAACCAAATTTATTTGTTTACGGAATATTTAAGTTTGTATCAAAAATAATTAGTAAATTAACATTTAGATTAAAAATAACACGTAATGAACTTAAAGGAGTTAAAGGTGGTTATGTCGTTATTGCTAATCATGAATCTTCAATAGATTTTATCAATGCTTGTGTAGCCATTAAAAGAAGAGCTCATTTTGTTGTCAGTAATTCTTTTTTCCAAACACTACCTATTAAAGGATTATTAGAAAGTTGTCGTGTAATTAATAAAAATCAGTTTCAAACTGATTTCAGTGATATGAAAAAAATGAAATCTGTTTTAGATCATAATATGCCTTTAGTTATTTATCCTGCTGGTATGATGAGTGAAAATGGAATTACGACACCAATCCCTTCAGCTACAGGAAAAGTATTAAAATGGTTTGCTAAAGATGTTTATGTTGCTTATACCAAAGGCAGTTATTTAACTAATCCTAAATGGAGTAAAAGGATGCGTAAGGGTCGAATAACATTAGATGTATATAAATTGTTTAGTGTTGATGATTTAAAAAATAGTAGTGAAACAGAACTTCAAAAAAAGATAGAAAATGCTTTATATTATGATGCATATCAAAATCAAAAAGAAGATTTAGTTAAATATAGTCATGGCGATGATGTAGAAGGATTAGAAAATGTTTTATATCAATGTCCTCATTGTTTAAAAGAATACTCCATCGAAGTAAAAAATAAAAATATTTTGAAATGTTCTCATTGTGGATATGAAGTTAAAGCTAATAATTATGGATTATTAGAGCCAAGTTCAAGTGATAAGAAAATAATCTTTGATACTCCTAGTGCTTGGGCAACAATGATTGAAAAGAATGTTGAAAAGAATATTAATGATGATTTTAAATTACAAGGAAATACTGAGATTCAATTAATAGATGAGAAAAAGCATAAGTTTGTAAAAGCTGGACAAGGTTCTATTATTTTAAATAAAAATGAGTTTGTATTAGAAGGGAATGTAAATGGAGAACAAATAAATAAAAAGTTCCCCGTTAAAAATTTCCCAATTGTTCCTTTTAAACCAGGAAAATGTTTTGAATTACAAGAAGGTAAAAAAATATATCGTTTAGTCTTAGAAAACGGTAGAGAAACAATGAAATGGATTAATTCGCTTAAAATCCTTCATCGTTTAAAACAAGTTGATAAATAAAAAAATATTTCCTCGACTATGAAGATAGCTGAGGAAATATTTTTATTTTACAAACTTTTTACCCTTTTCAAGAGCATCTTGCTCCCATTTAGGAGTATTGCCTGATTCTAATTCTTCTAACAATTTTTTGTCTTGCTTTGTAAGATTATATTTATTAAATAAATCTGGTCTATTTATTCTAGTTAAAGCAAGAGATTGTTTTTGACGCCATTTTGCAATAGCTTTGTGATTTCCTGTGTATAAGATATCAGGAATTGTAAAATTATTATATGAATATGGTTCAGTATATTGAGGATATTCTAAAAGCCCATTTTCAAAAGATTCTTCTTCAATTGATTCATGAGTTATTGCTCCTTCTAAAAGACGAATAATGGAATCAGAAATAACCATTGCTGGAAGTTCGCCACCCGTGAGAATGTAATCACCAATTGATACCTGTTCATCAACATAATTATTAACTCGCTCATCGACACCTTCATAATGACCACAAATAATTACAAGATGTTCTTTAGAAGCTAACTCATGAGCTTTCTTTTGGGTAAATGTATTACCACGAGGAGAAGACATAATTACATAAGACAAATCATTCTTGACGCTTGCTAAGGCATCTAAAACAGGTTGACATTTTAATATCAAGCCAGCTCCTCCTCCGATAGGAGCAGAATCGACACGACCATTTTTATCTTTGGTAAATTGACGAATATCGACTACTTCTATCTCAATAGCTCCTTTTGAAATTGCTCTCTTTATGATTGAAGTATTAATAAAATCATTAAATTGTTCTTTAAATAAAGTTAGAATAGTTATTTTCATAGAAGACCATCAATAACATTAATAGTTATTTTCCTTTCTTCAATGTTTACATTTTTAATAAAAGCTTTAACAAATGGAACTAAAACATCTTTGTCATTTTCTCTTGTAATTCTTAAAGTATTGTAAGAAGCATACGATTCAACTTTTTTTACTTTTCCAATTAAATTATTATATTGATCATAAACATTACAACTTTCTAAATCAGAAAAATAATAGAAACCTTTATCAAGGTCTTGCAGATTTTTTTCAACTTGAACTAACCAACCAACATATTTTTCAACTAAATTAATATCTTGCTTATTAGATAAAGTAATAATATCAAATTGGCCATCACGACGATATTTTAAGATTTCTTCTTCAACTATCATTTTTGTTTGTTCATTGAAAAGGAAAACTTTTTTTCCTTTAACATATCTTTTTGCACCAAAATCAGTAGATGAATAGACTTTTAATTCACCTTTTAAACCGACGGTTTTAACAATTTTTCCTAGTGTTAAATATTCCATATTTTCTCCTTTCAATAAAAAAGATAAGGAATTACTCCTCATCTTCATTTTGCACATCAAATGATTCGAATTTCAAGTGAATTCTTTTACTTTCTGTTTTTCCAGCAATTGAAAGAACTTCACGGAGTGCATCAGCTATAATACCTTTTCTTCCGATTAAGCGAGCTGTGTCATCTTGTTCTGCAACAATTAGAAGAACAACTTCCTTTTCATCTTCGGTAGGCATTTGACGGATCATAACTGCTTCTTTGTTGATAACAAATGGATCAACTAAAGAATGGATGATCTTATCGTAATCCATGAATTATTCTCCTTTTTTTGCTTTGCTTTCAGCGAATTTTTTTGTAATACCAGCTTTAGTAAATAATGCTTTTACTGTGTCTGATAATTGAGCACCATTGTTTAACCATTTTAATGCAACTTCTTCGTTGATTTTTGCAGCATTATTAACATCTTTAGGATTGTATGTACCTACTTGTTCAATAATACGGCCATCACGAGCATAGCGGCTATCAGCTGCTACAATACGATAGATTGGTTCTTTATGACGACCAATTCTAGTTAATCTAATTTTAACTGCCATAATAATAATCTCCTTTAACTACATTACAAAATATATACTATAATCAAATAAGTGTCAAGTATTTTTACTTAACATTAAAAAATATTTTATTATTCATAATAATTTGATATAATAAATTGATTCGTAAAGGAGATTTTTATGACAAAAAAGGAATTGAACTGTCAAAACTCTACAGAAGTTGAGAGTTTAAACAGCGATTCACCTTTGCCTATGGAACAAAAAAAGAAAAAAGATTTCTTCCATATCAAACAAAGAGGATCAACATACGGACGTGAAATTTTAGCAGGTATTATAGTTTTCTTATCGGTTATCTATATTCTACCAGTTAATTCATCTATTTTAAGTGATGCAGGAATGGACTCTACAGGTGTCTTTGCTGCTACTGCTATTGCTAGTGCTTTATGTACAATGATTATGGGTCTTGTTGCTGGATATCCAATTGTATTATCTTCAGCAATGGGAATGAATGCATTTTTTGCATATACAATTTGTTGTGGACTAGGTTATTCATGGCAAGAAGCGTTAGCTTTATTATTTATAGCCGGTATTTTATATTTGATTATGACTTTAACCCCACTTCGCAAAATGATTATGAATGCCATACCAAAGGATATTAAACAAATCATTTCAGCTGGTCTTGGATTTTTCATTTGCTTTGTTGGTTTAAGAAATTCTGGAATTATTTCTTTAACAGTTAGTAGTTCAGGTATTGCAAGTATTGGTCTAGGGGACTTAAGTAATCCATCCATATTACTTGCGTTACTAGGAATAATTTTGGTTTTTGTATTTTCTTCTTTAAAGATTAAATTCTTTAAAAGATTTTCTATTTTACTTTCAATGCTAACAGTTGCTTTATTAGGATTAGTTTTAGGATGGTGTGGCATAGAAGGTTTACCAAAATTTAATTTTGATCAAGATTGGATTGCTGTTACTTCAATCGATAAAGTATTTGGACAAATGTTTAGTGGCTCTAATTTTGTAAGTGTATTAAGTAATCCAAAATCATACGCTTTAATATTTGTTTTAATTTTTGTACATTTATTTGACACAACTGCAACTTTATTAGCTGTTGGTAGAGACGCTGGCTTTATCAATGAAAAAGGTGAACTTGAAGGTGGTAATAAAGCTATGCTTGCTGATGCAATAGGCAGTGTAATTTGTGCTCCTATTGGTACTTCAACTGTTACTCCATTTTCAGAATCTTCAATTGGTATTGAAGTTGGTGGTAGAACTGGTTTAACCAGTCTTGTAGCTGGTTTACTATTTATTGTTAGTTTATTTATTTATCCTTTACTTTCAATTTTTAGTTATTCTTGTGTTACAGCGATGGCTCTTGTTTATGTTGGCTCATCAATTGTTATTCATAATTTAAATGATATAAATTGGAAAGATCCAGCAATAGGAGTATGTGCATTTATAACGGTTATTATGATAACACTTACTTACTCTTTATCTAGTGGTATTGGATTTGGACTTATTATATATGTTGTTATTATGTTAGCTTCTGGCAGAGCAAAAGAACTTAATACGATTTTATATATTTTAGCGTTATTATTTGTAATTAATTTTACTATTAATGCTTTAATATAATCATCGTTTGATTTTAATAAAATTTATAAGAAAAAAATGAAGAAATTTTCAATTTGTACTAATTCAAATGATGTGAGACTAAATTTAGGAAAATAAAAGAGTCCT
>JBJEDT010000012.1:0-14729 GCA_051872335.1 Bacilli bacterium
ACATATTTATAGAATTTAATTTGTCAAACTAGAATTTACTTTGGCAATTCACAAATTAAATTTTATTTATATTTTATCTTTAAAAAAGGTATCTATAATTTTGGTATTAACTAATAATAAGCTAATTTAATTTTTTGTATATCAGACAATAAACCAATCCATTTAATTTGGACTATGTATCTTTCTTTTTCTGATTTCTTTTGCGAATTTAATAATCTTTTATAGGGTTGATAATTTAATGGACCAAAATGTAATCCTGTTAAAAACATACATCTATGTCTAAGAGCATATTGTAATAATTCATCACGTGTAACAAAATACCCAAATTCAGTATCACCATAATAAATATAATCAATCCTTTGGTAATATTCATTTGCACCTTTAATAACAAAACGTTCAAATACTTTTTCAATTATTTCTCGTTTATTAATTTCTTCATTTGCTTCCTTAATCAACTTTCCATATTTAACTTTAATTTCAGATACATCCATTCTTTTACTTCCTGTTCCATCAATAGTACCATCCCCAAAATGATAAAATTTTATAATATTTATTGTTCTTTTACTAACTCCTAATTTTGATAAAAAATCCAATAATTCAAAAACGTTTTCTTGATGAAAAGAATTGTGCTCTCCTGTTTTGACACTTACATTAATTTTCTTGCCTACACAAAATATTTCGATATCTGTTTTACATTTTTTTCCAACAACACGTGCTGTTATAATAGGATTATCATCTTTAATGTCAAATATTTCCTTTATATTTGTTTTCCAAAAGTCAGATAATTCATTTAGTCTCTTTTCATTTAATTTGTAAACAATTAATTCTTCATAAGTCTTACCAAAATTTTTCATTTTTTCACCTCTACTATATAATTTAGTAAGAACTTAACTTTTCCCTAATCTTTTTTAAAATAAAAACCATTTATTACTAAACAGCAATAAATGGTATGACAATCAAATGGGGCGATCGGAGGGAATCGAACCCTCGAGTGTCTGGTTCACAGCCAGATGTGTTCACCACTTCACCACGATCGCCATCGGTGTTCCTAAGAACGCTTATTTATTTTACATAAAACAATTAGATTTGTAAAGTCTTTTATAGCATTAATTTAACAAGATTTAGAATTGGTAATTCTCTTTGTTTTACTAATTTAGAAACACCATAATTGGGCATTTTTTTATATAAAGAAATAGCATCTTCAATTGAAACCCATACAATTTCTTTGAACATTGTTTTTTCGTATTCTTCTAAATGTTGCGTCTCTTTTTCTATTACCTTTAATAAAAAATAATAGGAATGATTTTCACGATGTATAAGATTATAAAAATCTTTAACCCATCCAATTTCATTTTTAATTGTACACTTATATCCTATTTCTTCTAAAATTTCTCTTATTACTGCTTGCTCTAACGATTCGTTCTTATTAACTCCTCCACCAGGAGTTTCAAAATAGTCACGATATCCAAAAATATCATTTCCCGATACATGAATTAAAGCAATCTCATTCCTTTCATTTAAAACTATTGCCCTAGCTATGTTTCTAATATGATCAATATAATCACAATTATATTGGTCGTCTTTAAATTCACCAATTAATTCCATTACTACTTAACCTTTTCTTTTTCTTTCTTATTCTTTTTGAATCTTTCAAAAAAAGACTTCTTTTCACTAGGTTGTTCTTTTTGCTTAGATAATTCTTTTTGTTCTTCAGCAACTACTTTTTTAATTTCTTTAGATTTTGGTGTTAAATCTTCTTCAGGTTTTTCACCATCCTCCTTCTTAATTTCTTCAATGTCATTGTCAATTTCTTTGAGTAATTCATCTATTTCACCGGATTCTTCATATAAAGCTTCTTTAGAGAATACTCTATTTGTTTGCTCACCAACAACTGCAATAGCAACTAATGTAATTTTTTTAGTAATTAATGCGAAAGAAGTGTCAAAAACTGCTTTTTTAAACCAATAAAAAGGATTTATACAATTAAAAGCCATAGAAGCATATTTTGCTACTTTACCAACTTTCATCTTTTCTGCGGCTTTAACAACTTTAGCTTTTCTCATATCCATTAAGTTTAAAACTGTAGATAATTTCATTCTTTTGAAAATTTTAATTGCAGGTCTAGAAAGTACACCATCAATTGTGTCAGTAATATAATGACTTAATAAAATCAATTCATCGAATGTTAATTCAGCCAATGGCTTTTTTGATTTTGGATGATAAAGCTTTGCAATATCAGTTACTAAACCCATAATTATCTTGACTAAATAATTTTTCTCAGGATCTTTTTCTTTTCTTTTTACAAGAAAATCATTTTGAGCATCTTTGATTAAGATATCTATCTCGTTTTTATCAATGGTCTTAATTCGATTTTCCATGATATATCTAGATTTTCTTAAAGATGCTAAAACATTAATAACATAAATTGCAACTATCAAAATAGCACCGAAAAGAACACCCCACAAGAATGCCATAAAAGATGAAAAATTAATTTCGACCCATAAAAATTTAAATAAAGTAATCATAAAAACACCATACTTTCGAATCTATTCTATCACAAATGAAAAGAAGTGTATATTAGCACTTCTTTAGGAAAATTAAAATTCTTTATCTGGATTATAGTTAAATAAATCACTTAATGGTAAATTATCCAAAATATTCAAGATTCCTTGTCCAAATATTTTTGCAATAGATAATTGAGTAATTTTTGCAATCTTTTTTCTTTCAGGTAAACAAATAGAATTTGTTACAATAAGTTCTTTTAAAGATGACTTTTCAATTCTTTCAATAGCAGGATCAGATAGGATTGCATGCGATGCACACATATAAATTTCTTTTGCTCCTGCTTTTTTTAAAGCTTCAATACCAGCACAAGCTGTACCAGCAGTGTCAATAATATCATCAACGATAACACAATTTTTACCTTCAACATCACCGATAATTGATAAAGCTTCTGCTACATTTGGTCTTGGTCTTCTCTTATCAATAATTGCAAGTGGAGTATCATCAGATAATGCTGAAGCAAACTTTCTTGCCCTAGCAGCGCCACCATGATCTGGAGAAACAATGACAACATCATCCAATTTTTTCTTTTTTAAATAACTAATCATTACAGGCATAGCTACAAAATTATCAATAGGAATATTAAAGAATCCTTGTATTTGAGCAGCGTGTAAATCTAATGCAAGAACTCTTGTTGCTCCAGCAACAGTTAATAAATCTGCAACTAATTTTGCTGAAATTGGTTGCCTTGATTGTGCTTTACGATCTTGCCTACAATAACCATAATAAGGCATAACAACATTTATTGTTTTTGCAGATGCTCTTTTTAAAGCATCAATCATAATTAATAATTCCATATAATGTTCATTTACAGGTTCACTTGTAGATTGAACAATAAAGCATTCATGACCTCTAACAGTTTCTTTGATATCTAAATTAACTTCACCATCAGCAAAGTGATTAATAGAACAATCTGCTAATGGTATTCCAAGATACTCAGCAATTTCTTCAGCTAACTTTCTATTAGAGTTTAAAGCAAATAGACTAACTTCTTTTCCATGAACTAATGACATTTTCTAACTCCTCCATTTATTATTATAAAACATCTATATGTAAATTTTTTAAAACATCAAAACTTTTTTCTTGGAGTGATAAATCATTTGATGAGGTTGAATCACGCCATACGATAATTTTAGAATTTGGTTGAATAGTTTTACAAATAACAGCATTTGAAAATACACATATATTACTTACAAGCCCAACAAGTTCTATTTGATCATAAGAATTTTTTCTTAAATAATCAACTAATTTAGAACTTCCAAAAGTTTCTTTTTCAATTACTAAATGGTCTTTAGAAAATTCATTTACTAAACCATATATCTCATGTCCTTTAGTTCCTTTAATACAGTGAACTATTGGTAATTTCTTTCCTTCTATAGTATCTAAATAATTTTCTTCGTGAGTATCAAGTGTAAAAATTATATCATTTTTTTCTTCTTCAAATTCCTTAATCCGATTAATTATATTTGTTTCAATACTAGATGCACTTTCAAAACCTAAGCTACCATCAACAAAATCATTTTGATAATCAACAACAATTAATAATTTCTTCATAACACACCTACATAGAACACATTTCTAGAAAATTCAAATCTTTGGAAATTGTTTCTTTTAAAATTTTCACTTGAACTAAATGATCTTCATCATTTCCTTTAAGATATCTAATATCAAGTACCTCACATACAAATTGTGACTTGGCACCATTAATAAGTAAAGCTCCATCATTATTATTAAAAGAAACATTTTCAAATTTATTAAAAGTTTTAGAATGTTCTTCTCCAAAATGTAACCCAATATCTTTTTGTGATGATGCTAAGCAAGAAATTCCTATTTTATCTCCTACACATAAATTATTTCCTGTATCAGATTGAGAACCTAATAACAATAAAATTTGGTCATAATCGCATGGCATAAACCAGGCGCATGTCATTCCGTATTTAATATTATTCTTCTCGTAAGCTACAATGGAAACACCACTTAAAATTTTATCTCTCATATTACAAACTATATAAATGACATGTGCCTTTATCAGATAAAGAAACAAGCATTACATTTGCCTCCCCAAATTTTTCATTCAAAGTAGATAAAACTCTACTTAGTTCATCTTTACTTATAATCATCAACATCGTACCAGCAAAGCCACCACCATGAACTCTTGAATAGCATTTCACAGGTAATGTCTTTACAAATTTTAAAGCCATTGGTAATTTTTCTTCTTCATTTTCTACATAGCAATTTTTAAGTTGATTATAAGAAGAAATACCGGACTCGTCCATCATTTCAAATAATGTAATATAATCCTTTTTTTCTAGGCCTTCAAAAGCTTTAGCAACACGTTCATTTTCTTCAAAATAATGTTTTGCTCTTAAATAAGCTTCAGTGCCTAATTTATTTATAATATCTTCTTTTTGCTTACTAAATTCTTTATAATCAGCAAATCTAAGTTTTTCTACACCAAAATACTCACTAACTTTTTTCATATCATCTTTAATAGCTGCATAGCAGTGTGTTAAATGAGTATGCTCATCACCAGTATTAATTAAGATAAATTGATAATCTGGAATATTAATTACTATATTTTTAATAACTGGGTTCGTTTCACTTTTAAAATCTATATAATTAATACCACCAAGAGCAATTCCTGATTGATCTAATAATCCACATGGTTTATTGAAATAAACAGATTCAGCAAATTGAGCCACTTGAGCTAATTTAAATGCTTCAATACTATCATTATTAAAATAATACGATTCGATTTTTGCAATTAAGACTTCAAAAGCTGCAGAAGATGATACACCTGCACCTTTAAAAATTGTTGAATTAGCAAAAGCCTCAAATCCACCAACTTTATAACCAAGTTCTTTTAATTTGAAAACAACTCCCTTAATTAGAGAAATTGATTTTCCAAATTCACTTTCTTTGATAGTTAAATCATTTAAATCAACATCAATTTTATCAAAGCCTTCTGAAATAAAAGAAATAATATTATCATCTCTTTTTCTTACCGCTGCTAAAATGTTTAGATCAATGCTAGAAACCAAAACCTTTCCATTATTATGATCAGTATGATTTCCACATAATTCTATTCTTCCTGGTGAAGAAAAAATATCACTTGGGGAACACTCAAATTCCTTTTTAAAATGATCAATAAGATAATTAACTCTTTTTTCCATATTCAATCTCCATTAAATAATATTTCCATCAATTATTTTAACAATTTCCTGCACCTGTTTCAAATCTAATCCATCATCTTTTTCATTATTTAATATAAAATCACAAATTTCCTTTGTTGGTTCTATATAAATGTTATGCATCGGAAGAACTGTAGAATAAAATTGATTAGTTACAGACTCCTTTGTCCTCCCTCGTTCAACAATATCTCTTCTCATTCTTCTTTGAAATCTTACTTCTGTAGAAGCATCTACATATACTTTTAAATTCATGTCTTTTAGTGCATTTTTTGCTTGAAAAACTAGGATTCCTTCAACAATAATAATTTTATTAGGTTTAACTTTTGTAACTTCTTTCGTACGAGAATGTGTTGAGTAGTCAAAAATCGGACAATCAATTTCTTTTCCATTTTTAAGAAGTTGCAAATGCTTTTCAAATAAATCCATATCGTAACTAGATGGAATATCATAATTTCTTTTTGCTCGCTCTTCCATAGACAATCCATCTGCACTTAGACAATAACAATCAAAATTTATAATACTAATATCATTTTTATATATTTCTTGTAATGCTCTAGCCAATGTGGTTTTACCACTTCCAGAACCACCACCGATTCCAATTATGTACGCCATTATAATACCTCCACTTTGACCTTTTTTATTATAACATATAAGGAAACTTAAAAGTCTCAAAATAGTCTCAAAATAGTCTCATTTTTTTACAATTTTACTATCTTTCTTCTCGATAATAATTAATTCCTAATGATTTAGGTGGTTGATTGTTTTTATTATTTAAAATCGATGTAATAATTAAAACAATAACAGTTACAAAATAGGGCAAAATCTCAAACAATTTAAGTTGTATGTTTGAAACATTAATAAAACTAGGTAATATGTATAACCCACCAAAAATGATTGAACCAATAATACAAACAGTAGGTCTCCACATTGAAAAAATTACAAGAGCTACGGCTAACCAACCAAAGGCTTCAATATTTGCTTCAACAAAAGTTGTTCCTCCACTTCTATCAAGAACATAATATAAACCACCAAGTCCAGCAATTGCACATCCACAAAGAATAGAAACATATTTATATAAAGTTACATTAATTCCTTGAGCATCAGCCGTTTGAGGTGATTCACCAACACTTTTTAAAAATAAACCTACTTTTGTTTTCTTTAAAACGATAGCTACTATAATTGCAATAATAAAACCTAAATAAACTAAAAATCCATGTGATAAAAATATATTTCCAAACCAACCAAGATTTGAATAATTATTAAATAAAGATCTTATCGCCTTACTATATTCTGTTAATCGACTATTATCTAAATTGCTTCCTACTAATTTCATAAAACCAACACTAAATGTTGTTAAAATTAATCCAGTTACATTTTGATTTGATTGTAAGGTAACAGTAAATAAAGCATATAAAAAACCACCAAAACAAGAAAACAAAATCGCAAAGAATATTGAAAACAAAGTAAGAATAATACCAATAATATGACTTCCAAATAGAGCACCATAAATATTTGCTCCAATAACTCCACCTAGAGCCCCAAGGCACATGATACCAGGAATTCCTAAATTAAGACTTCCCCCTTTTTCTATAAGTGTCTCACCAACGGCGCCATATAAGTAAACAACACCCATACTAATAGCAGCAGTTAAAAATGGAACTAGCATTTATTTTCACCTCTTTCTTCATTAACTTTAATAAATTTAATCTTAAAACGAACAAAGAATTCACTAACTAAAATAGAAAAGAATATCATACCAATTAAAACATTAGCTAAATTATTACTTCCTAGATGATAAACTGAAGAAATCTTGGACGTGCCATTAGTTAAAAACGCAAGTATAAAAGATACACCAGCCATAATTAATGGATTTAAATTACTTAACCATGCAATTAAGACTCCTGTAAAACCTAAAGAACCACACATATCACGATTTATGGATTGGTTAATAGCAGATGCATAAAGAAATCCTATAATTCCACACATCGCTCCAGATAAAATTAAAGTTCTAATAATAATTTTATTAGTATTCATTCCAACATATTTAGCTGTATTAATACTATCTCCTACTACAACAACTTCAAATCCATGTTTAGTTTTAGTCATGTAAAAATAAACAAATACAGCCATTAAAATTAATATTATGGATGGTATCAAATATTTATCTAGTAAAATAGGTAGCCAACCAGATTCACTTTCTAAATTAATAATACCTGGTGATTCTTGTTTTCCTTGAGCTAAAGCAAAATTAACATACGCAACTAAACATCCCGCTATATAATTCATCATAAGAGTAAATAATGTCTCATTTGTTTTAAATAAAACTTTAAATATCGCTGGAATTACAGCCCAAATAATACTTGCTAATGTACTACAAATTAACATCAAAATGATTAATAAAAAATTGTTAAAACCTGATTGTTGAGCAAATTTATCCATATAAAACATTAATACAATTGCTACAAGAGCACCCATTAAAACTTGGCCATTTGCACCCATATTCCAATATTTCATTTTAAAAGCTGGAATAATAGCAACACCAAAACCCAGCAAAATACATGCATCCATTAATAATTTAGTAGGTCGAGAGAAAGCTCCTTTAAATAAAGTACCAATAATAGAAAAATAATTTCTTTTTATAATTAAACTACAAATTAGCATTGCTAATAAAAATGCTAAAATAAATGATCCAATTCGAATTAAAATCGCTTTTGTCTTTGACATCTCTGTTCGAGAAACAATACTAAATGAAGAGAATAATTGCTTAATTTTATTCATGACTTTCTCCTCCTTTAATTAATGTATCACTTGCAAATCCATAATTTTTTTCCGGATATAAATCTAGTAAATTCTTAACACCAGTCATCATCAAACCAATTTCTTCTTTATTTGTTTCTTTGGTGTGGACAATTCCCATATTCTTACCTTCACATAAAACCATTATCTTGTCACATAAAGCTAATAAAACATCTAAGTCCTCGCCGATAAATAAAATAGCAGTGTTCTTTTTCTTTTCTTCATTCAAAATATCATAAATCATATAAGATGAATTAATATCAAGGCCTCTTACTGGATAAGCAGTAATAATAACATTGGGGTTTGTTCCAATTTCTCTACCAAGTAAAATCTTTTGAATATTTCCACCACTTAAATTTTTAACAGGTTCATAAATGCTAGGTGTTACAACATTGTATCTATCAACTAGTTCTTGAGCCTCCTTTGCTGCACTTTTACGATCAACAAAAAGACCTTTTTTCTTTGTATAACTTTTTAATAACAAATTATCTACAATTGATAGATTTGGAGCTAATCCTAGACCTAAACGATCTTCAGGAATAAAGCTCATTCGTATTCCAATATCTTTGATTTGTTCGGGTGAATAATGCTTTATTGAATTTCCATAATGAGTTATATCACCATCATATTTTCTTAGTCCAACTATAGCTTCACAAAGCTCTTTTTGCCCACATCCTGCAATTCCTGCAACTCCAAGAATTTGTCCACCTCGTAAAAAGAAATTTAAATCGTTAATAGCTCTAGAACCATCATCTTTTGTAATATTTAAATTTCTAATTTCTAAAACTGGTATTGAAGCATCTTTTTTTAATCTTTCTAATTTTAAATCAATCTTTTCACCAACCATAAAATTCGTAAGTTCTTTTTCATTAGTTTTTTTAGTATTTAAAACAGCAATGTTTTCTCCTTTTCTTAAAATAACAACACGATCAGATATAGCCATAACCTCATTTAATTTATGAGTTATAATAATGATTGACTTTTTATCTTTACGCATTAATTCAATGACATCAAATAATTTATCCTTTTCTTGTGGAGTTAAAACAGCCGTAGGTTCATCAAGAATTAATATATCGATTTGACGATATAATACTTTAATAATTTCAACTGTCTGCTTCTCTGATACAGACATTTCATATATTTTTTTATTTAAATTAATTTTAAATCCATATCGATTAGCAATCTCTTGAACTTTTAAAGAAACTTCTTTCATGTTTATTTTTTCTTTTAATCCAAGCACAATATTTTCAAGTGCTGTAAAATTTTCAACTAATTTAAAATGCTGGTGAACCATTCCAATTCCATAAGAAAAAGCATCTCTAGGAGAATGAATATTTACTTTTTTATTTTTAATGTATATTTCACCTTCATCTGGAGTATAAATTCCTAATAACATATTCATCAAAGTTGTTTTACCAGAACCATTTTCACCCAAAATAGCTAAAATTTCTCCTTGATATAAATCAAGGTTAATATTTTTATTTGCAAAACAATCTTTAAAACATTTAGTAATGTTTTTCAACTCTAACATTATTTGTTTTCTCATAAAGTCCTCCTTTTCTTAAAGGTAACTGACAAAGGGAATCCCTTTGTCAGTATAATTTATTAGAAAAATTAATTGTTTTGTTCAGTAATACCATCAATTCTTAAATCAAAATAAGGAGCTGATCTATATTCGGATTCATGGAAATAACCTTCACTTATTGCTTCAGTTTCTCCAACATAAGTTCCATCGTCATCAACATCTGCTAAATAAGTTGATAACTTTTGACCTCCTACTGTAAACGAATTTGTATCAAAAACATGAAGTGTTCCAGCAATAAGTTGCGCTTTAACTGATTCAAGCTTTTGCTCTGTTCCTTGTGCAGCACAACTTCCAACAGGTTCTAATTTAACTGATCCTGTAGCAAGTGTACCTGTAAAATCTTTTTCTTCAATTTCTTTATCATCCATTTTTGCCTTAATCATTAATTCATAATATGGTGTCCAATCGATTTTACTTGAAATAACATATGTATTAGGACATTGAGCAGAAGTTGCTCCATTATAAGCAACATTAGGAACTCCTTTTTCTTCACATGCTTGTGGAGCACCATATGAGTCAGCATGTTGACTAATTAATACACATTTATCCGTATCAATTAATGCTTCTGCAGCTGATTTTTCTTTATCATAATCATACCAAGTGCTTGTATATCTAACAGACATTGTAGCTGTTGGAACTTCACTTCTAACTCCTAAAAAGAAAGCAGTATAACCAGAAACTACTTCTGCATAAGGAAATGCACCAACATAGCCAACTTTTGCTTGTTCAGATGTAATATCACCATTTGTAATCATTTCATTAATTTTCATACCAGCAGCAACACCAGCTAAATATCTACCTTCATAAATTGAAGCAAAAGCGTTGAAAAAATTATCTAGGCCAGCAGTATGTGCTTTTGTGCCAGTAGCATGACAGAAATAAACTTCTTCATTCTCTTGAGCTGCTTTCATTAAATATTTCTCATGACCGAATGAATCGGCAAATATAACTTCACAAGAAGAAGCTAAATCTGTAGCCGCTTCATAACATGAATTATCTTCATTGATACCTGTTACTAATTCAAGTTGATCTCTTTCTAAACCTAAGTTATCAAGAGCTCTATACATTGCATCAATGAAGTTTGCATCATAAGATGAACTTTCATCATGAAGACAGATAAGGCCAACTTTGAATTCTCCTTCATCACATGATGTCATTAATAAAGATGGTACTGCTAGTAAACTTAATGTAACCAATAGATTTAATTTTTTCATTTTCTTGAATCCTCCTTAATTAAATATAATTGTGCTACCATTTATTTGTTTGATGCTTGCTAAAGACTCGATACGATAACCAAGTCTTCTTAAAGCATTTCCACCATTTTGATATGCCTTTTCAATTTGAACAACACAACCAACTAGTTGTGCTTGGCACTGTTCTACTAAAGAAATAAGTCCTCGTAAAGCTTCACCATTTGCCAAAAAATCATCGGCAATTAAAACTTTATCTTGAGGACTTAAATAATCTTTTGTTAATATAATTTCATTTTTTTCTTTATGTGTATATGAATAAACTTCTGCTTTAATAATGGCACCACTAACATTTGATGCTTTTCCTTTTTTAGCAAAAACAAAAGGAATCTTAAATTCCATTGCAATCGCACATGCAAAAGGTATACCAGATGCTTCGATAGTTAAGACCTTTGTTATTTCTTGATTATTAAATCTACCTTTTACTTCTAATGCCATTTTCTTCAAAAGAGTTGTATCAACTTGTTGGTTCAAAAAAGAGCCAACCTTAATGACATCACCATCTAATATTTTTCCTTGGAGAATAATTCTTTCTTTCAACTCTTTCATAATAGTTTCCCTTTTCAATAAATAAAAAATCGATAGTGCCTTAGCTATCGAAAATCAAAAAACTCATCAACAAAAGTTGAATAATTATATGATTTCCAATAGTCGTGTTTAGGCAACACGGTAGAAACACCTTCGCCATATAATGAAGGCCTATATTGGAATAAATATTTGAATTACAATCTCATATTAACAATTTAAAATTTTTTTACAACCTTTTTTTACTGATTACTAAATAAAAGCGTTTACATAACAAAAAGAAGCAAAAAAACTTAAAAGTTTTGTTTATTTCATCTGGTATTTTTTAAGATCAACTCTAAAAGAAATCACTTCGATACCATCATTTTCTAATTTTTCTTTTTGTTTTTCTATCCCACCAAAAGCAAAATTTTTAGCTAATTGTCCTTTTGAATTTACTACTTTATAACAATGATATTTATTTTCATTTTCGTTATTATGTAAGATGTTACCAACAACACGAGCTAATTTTTTATTACCTAAAGCCTTTGCAATTTGCCCATAAGTAACAACTTTTCCACAAGGTATTTTAGTTAAATATTCATAAACTTTTTCTTTCATTTTAAATAATCTCCATAAAGTTTTTAATAATTACCAAAGAAGTCCTTCGTAAAGTGACCACGTCTTACAAGTCATAACACAAGCATAAATTAAAATAGGTGTTAAGATAACTAAAAATACAATACATAAAATGTTTGTTACTTTATTGCTTTTTTCACCTTTAAAAATTATTGGAATTATTGCTCCTAAACATGCACCTAATACATTAGTGATAACATCATTAATGTCACAATAACCTAAAGCTGTTATTAATTGTTCTACCTCAAAAATTGTGCTTAATAAAAATGAAATTAAAATGACAAGCCATACTTTTTTTCTTTTGAAAAGCAATGATAAACAAATTCCAAAAGGAATAAAAATAAAGATATTTAAAATTTCTTGATAAGGAAAAGTATGAGATTTAAATGATGTATATATAAAATAGAAAGGTATTAAATTAGTAGAATTAAATCTTATTGACATAGGATCATCTTTCCATCCATGTGCTGATTCAAGATTAGGAATGCTATTAAACTTTAATACAATTACCCAAATTAAAAGTAACATATAAATAATGAAAACACTTATTAAAAGAGAATAGTTTATATTTTTGCTTTTTTCTTTCATTTTCATCACTTCCTAATTTGATTATTTCTATTATAACATATAAAAAAAAGAACCGATTCTATATTCAGTTCTTTTATAATTTTCCTGGTGCAGGATAAGAGTATTGTTAAAATTTAAAAGTATAAATTATAAGGCTTTATAATTTATAAAATTGATTTTTATATTGTATCAATTTTGTTTTATTTATAAATAAATAAAAATTGTATCAATTTTGTATAAAATAATTTTAATAATGAATATTTTATTTATTATTTTTGTTATTATTTCCAATTATTACATCTCCAGTTGTATTGATATTAACTTTTGATATATTTATTTGATTTTTAATTTTATTGTTTAAATTTTCTATTGCTTTATATTCTTCTTCAGTTATTTCTATTAATATTTTATCTTCTTGATCAGTTAATTGATTTATATCTATATTTAGAAATTCACATATTTTTATAAAATCTTCTACTGTTAATCTTGTTTCAGCATTTTCTATTTCGCAATAATTACTTTTTGACATATTTAACACATTAGCTATTTGCTCTTGTGTTATTTTTTTTTGTTTTCTTATTATCTTTATTTTTTCAATTACTTTCATTTTTTATCATCCTCAACTTCAATTTATTAAATTTTTCGGTAAAAGTAAATTTTTTTATTTACAAGTTCGTTATTATTTGATATTTTATAATTGAAGTTCGGTATTAGCGAATTTCTATGTGGCATTTTTTGATTTATGTCACCTCCTAAAATTGCTGGATGATTCTTATCATTGGTCACCTTCTTTCATAAATAAATTTTCTTATCATCCAGCATCTACTTTGAGGTTTACTTGTATGTTCCATATATTTTTTTCCTCTTTCTACGTCCTGAGATTTTTTGGATTTTTCTCTCAGGACAATTCGGTTATAACAGTGCGAACTGTTTTTAATAGAAAGGATTTTATTTATGAAAGTGTTTGTTGTTACTTGTTCTTATTTTGACAAGTATAGTCAGAAGCGTAGAAGATACGTATTTGGTGCTGATGATGTAACTTTGGTTACTCCTTGTAAAAAGCGATCTAAAGAATTTAAATTTTTCAAAGATTATGAAAAAGCTGTTAGATTTGCTTCTTACTATAACAGGAATGGTTATGTTAATGGAATTAAGTATTGTAAAGTTCATTTATTTAATGACTTTTACAATGAACTTAAAACTGAAGCTGCTTATTAAAGAAAGGAGTGAATTTATGTTTTTTAAACCTAAAGAAATAAATATGGCTAAAAAACATGGCTATGGTTATTTACAAGAAAAATATTCACAAAGTGAGAAAAAACTTGCTGCAGCTTGTAGAACAGGGAAGATGAAAAATGTTCGTAAAGCTATGAAAGAACATCACACT
Source organism: Bacilli bacterium (assembly GCA_051872335.1). Taxonomy (GTDB): domain Bacteria; phylum Bacillota_I; class Bacilli_A; order RFN20; family CAG-826; genus SUG2458. The sequence continues at coordinate 14,482 of JBJEDT010000012.1, forward strand.
TATGAATATGCACTTTTATATAAGCAATATAAAAAGCATTAAGAACTGGGGAAATAATTATGAGTAAAGATTGTTGGGTTGAGAAAATTGATACAAATGGTAAAGGTGTTTGTATCCATCACGCTGAATATATAAGTGAAGCAGTAAAGTTTGTTAAAGATTATGATCTTAAAGAAAATGAAAAACTTATTATTTGGCAAAATTGTGTTGGTAAAGTCTATTATAGAACCTTTGATAATCAAGGAATT
>JBJEDT010000013.1:0-14605 GCA_051872335.1 Bacilli bacterium
CAATAAGAAGTAAGCAAGGACAAAAAAGTCTCACATCAATTGAAAGTTAACATTATTTTTTTTTACAATTTTCAAATTGTATTTGCTTTATATATTTATAGAGTGTAAAATAATAATAATTTAGAAAAGAATGTAATTGGAGAGTTTAGTTTTATGCAAAAGGGACTTTTAATTATTATTAGTGGACCAAGTGGAGTTGGTAAAGGTACTATTAGACGTCGTATTATGGAAGATGATAGTCTAAATCTTTCTTATTCTGTTTCAATGACTACTAGACCTCCAAGAAATAAAGAAGTTGAAGGTGTTGATTATTTCTTTGTATCTAACGAAGAATTTGACCGTAATTTAAAAAATGATAATTTCCTTGAATGGGCTAATTTTGTAGGTAACCGTTATGGAACACCTAAAGATTATGTTGAAAAACTTCGTGAAGAAGGAAGAAATGTTATTCTTGAAATTGAAATTGAAGGTGCTCAACAAGTCTTATCAAAATGTCAAGGTAATGATGTTATCTCAATTTTTTTAATGCCACCTTCAATTGAACAACTTGAAGCACGTATTCGTGGTAGAAAAAGTGAATCAGAAGAAATTATTCAAGAACGTCTTGAAAAAGCAAGAAGAGAAATGTCTTCTCCTGCATTAAAGTATCAATATCATTACATTGTATATAATGATAGAGTTGAAAGAGCTTCTGAGGAAATCAAAGATATTATTAGAAGTAAACTTAATGCTAAAATAACAAAATAAGGGGAAATATATGATTACAATATCAATTTTAGGATTAGATCAATTTGTTGTAGGTGATTATTCACGTGAAATCACTAAAAAAATTGCTGATGCTTACGAAATAACTGAAGATGAAATTTTATTTTATGCTCCACAAGCTTTTATTTTCCATAAAGGCTTTGATCAATCAGCTTACAATGTAGTTGTCAAAGTTGAAGCGGAAAGAAAATTTGAAGTATTTGAAGAAATTGTTTTTGCTATTATTTCAAAAACTTTATCAAAATATGTTATTCATATTAATGTTCAATTTGTCTATTTTGATGAAGAACATTGCTATTCGTATAAAAACGAAGATTACCCATTATATATGAGTGATTCAAACGTTGTATATGATGAAAGTTATGAAGAAGAATCTGATGAAGATGTTGAAGTTTACGATGGTAATATTTTTGAAAATCTTGATGAATTGATTGAAGAAAAACAACGTGAACACGATGAAAAACATAATTGTGACTGTGAGCATGATTGTGAATGCAACCATAAACATTAGTGTAATTTACCTCAAGTAATTATATTAAACATTTACTTGAGGTTTTATTTTTAAAAAATAAATTGTTATATTGCTTATAATATTTTGTCTTGATAAAATATTAAAGAAGGGGTGATTTGCATGATAAATGTTATAAAAAGTAGTTTTGAAATTGCATATAAAACTTTTAAAAAAGATATTTCATTGCAAGAATGTTTGCAAAAATATTTTGATGCACATGCAATGGCTCCAGAACAAAGAAAAAATATTGTAAAAATTTGTATAAATTTCTTTCGTAATAATCTTGCTTTATATGAATTACTAGAAGATGCTTTTCCTAAATTAAGAACTAATGATTTTTTTATTCTAGGTGTTTCTTTAACTGATTATTTATTTGTTAATTCATTATGTAAGGAAGAAAATATATGCACAGTAATTGAATTATTACGATCTAATAAATCAAATCTTTCTGAAGATATGGTTGAAAGATTATTTGATAGTATTCATCAATACAAAGATTTAATTCCACAAAACATCAAAAATGGTACTAAAAAGTATCTTTCTTTAAAATACAATTTACCATTATGGGTTGTTAATTTATGGTCAAAACATTATGGCACAAATGTGGCTGAAAAATTAATGCAACACGTTCGTAAATATGCATATAAAAATTTTAGAATTAATAGATTAAAAACTAGTTATCAAAAGGTTATGAATAGTTCACCTGATTTTGTTGGTGGACGTTCTATAACTCTTACAACAGTAGTATATAAATCCTTTAAAGACTGGAAAAACTTATCTTTATACGAAAACGGAGAAATTATACCGATTACTGAAGGTATGAATCACTTAATTAATAAATTACATTTACGTGCTAATGATGAAGTTTTAGTTATTGATTATATGAAAACTAATGCTGCTTTAGCTATGGTTGAATCCTCAAATGATAAAGCACATATTACTTTATATTGTGAAAACGAAGACGACAAATATACATTTAATCATAGAGTTAAATCGTATGGCTTCACTCATATTGAAGCTGGTGATGGACCTTTATCAAGATTATTTACATATATTTCAAGTACTAAAGATCTTGTCTTTTTGTGTCCTAAATCAACTAATTTCAATAGTATTAACAATAATCCAGATTTCTTTATCCATTGTAAACAAGAACAACTTGATTCAATTATACAAGGTGAAAGAGATATGTTAGAAGAAGGCGCAAAATACGTTAGTGATAATGGTTTATTAGTTTACGCAATTGAAACAGCAAATAATAAAGAAGGTTCTTTATTAATTAGTGAGTTCTTGGATTTGCATAATGAATTTAAATTAGTTGAACAGAGACAAACATTGCAATTTGATAGAAGAGATACTTCCTTTTACTTTGCAATCTTACGAAAGATAGGTAAATAAAATGATCAATTTATATGGTTTAGAAATAAAAAAATTAGAAAAATTAATGCTTGAAGAAGGACAAACAAAATATAGAGCAACTCAACTTTATACTTGGTTATATGAAAAGAAAGCTAAGTCATTTGATGAAATGACTGATGTTTCATTACGTTTTCGTGAAGTATTAAAGGAAAAATATTGTTTTGAAATACCTTCTATTTTTGTAAAGCAACAAAGTAAAGATGGAACAATAAAATGTTTATTAGAACTCAAAGATGGTGCTAAAGTTGAAACTGTTTTAATGCGCTATAGTTATGGGAATGTTATTTGTGTAACTTCTCAAGTTGGCTGCAACATGGGTTGTAGTTTTTGTGCTAGTGGATTATTAAAGAAGCAACGTGATTTATTACCTGAAGAAATGGTTGGTCAAGTTCTTGTGATGAATAATATTTTACAAGAAGAAGGTAACAACCAAAGAGTCACTCATGTTGTTGTTATGGGAACTGGAGAACCTTTTGATAACTATGATAATGTTATTGATTTTGTTAGAATTATTAACCATCAAAAAGCTTTAGCAATCGGTGCCAGACACATTACTGTTTCAACGTGTGGAATTCCAGATAAAATTATTCAATATGCTCATGAAGGATTACAAATTAACTTAGCTATTTCTCTTCATGCACCTAATAATGAAATACGTTCAAAAATTATGAAAATAAATAAAGCATATCCATTAGAAGTATTAATTCCTGCAGTTGCAGAATATAATAAAATTGCTGACCGAAGAGTTACATATGAGTACATTTTATTAAAAGGTGTTAATGATTCAATGGAAAACGCTGATGAATTAGCAAGATTAATTAAACCTACTTTTGCTTATGTTAATTTAATTCCATATAATGAAGTTGATGAACATGGTTATCATCGTTCAGATAATGTTAAAGCTTTTTTAGATAGATTAATAAAAAATAATGTTACAGCAACAATAAGAAAAGAATTTGGCTCAGATATTGATGCTGCTTGTGGTCAATTGAGAGCAAAACAAGAGGGTAAATTATAATCTATGAAAGGTATAATTGTATCTTCTATTTGTGGTGTTTATAAAGTTTTGGCAATGGGACAGGAGTATAATGCAACGGCTCGTGGCCTTTTTAAACATAAAAAAAGAAAACTAATTGTCGGTGATTATGTTGAAATTAATGAGAATGAAAATATCATTACAAATTATTATGAACAAAAAAATTCATTCATTAGACCTAGCATTGCTAATGTTGATCAAGCAGCTGTTGTAATGTCAGCTGTAGAACCGGAATTTTCACTCTTTTTAGTTGATAAATTTTTAACTTACATTAATTTTAATAATGTTAATGGAATTGTCGTTATTACAAAAGTTGATAAATTGAAAAATAGAGAAGAAATAGATAAATATAAAGAAATTATTGAGTCTTATGGTGTTAAAGTTGTTTATTTTTCTAAAGTTACTAAAGAAGGTATAGAAAGTCTTAATGAACAATTTTTAAATAAAACAACTGTTTTAATGGGGCAATCTGGAGTAGGCAAATCATCACTTCTAAACACTTTAATTCCTGAATACAATCGATTAATTGGTGAATATTCGGCTGCTTTAGGAAGAGGAAAGCATCAAACTAAAGAAGTAATTTTATTGCCTTTTTATAATGGATTTATTGCTGATACTCCAGGATTTTCAAGTTTGGATATAGAATTATCACCAAAACAAATTGCTATGAGTTTTCCTGTTATTAAAGATTATTATGGAAAATGTTTTTTCGGTGATTGCTTGCATATAAGTGAAAAAGGTTGTAAAGTGAAAGAAAGAATAGATAATGGTTTTTCTTCATTATCTTATGAGAATTATTTAGTTCTTATTAAGGAAGCAAAGGAAAGGAAGGCTAAATATTAACTATGAAAGAAATTATAGTTGCACCATCGCTTTTAGCTTGTAAAAGAGAAGAGGCACCTCATCAAGTTGCATTAATGCAACAATATGGAGCATCATGGCTTCATTTTGATGTTATGGATGGAATTTTTGTTCCAAATACTTCATTTGCATCCGATTATATTTATGAAATTAAAAAGTTCCATCATTTATTATTAGATGTTCATTTAATGGTTGATAATCCTCTTGATTATATTGATGAATATAAAGAAGCAGGAGCAAGTTATTTAACATTTCATTATGAAAGTTTCTATGATGATGATCAAAGATATGATATGATTAGAAAAATTAAAAAAGCAGGAATGAAAGCTGGAATGTCAATTAAACCAAATACTCCTGCAAGTGTTTTATTTGATTTTTTAGAGTATTTAGATCTTGTTTTAATTATGTCTGTTGAACCTGGAAAAGGTGGTCAATCATTTATTGAATCAAGTACTAAAAAGATTTTAAAAATTGCTAAAGAAAGAGAACACATTAATAATAAAAATCTTTTAATATCCGTTGATGGTGGCATAAATAATGTAACTGGAGAATATTGCACAAATGCTGGTGCTGATGTTTTAGTAGCAGGTTCTTATTTGTTTCATCAAGGTAATATTGGTGAACGTATTAATAGATTGAAAGGTCGTATTAAATAATGAACTTAACGTTTCTTATTTGGGGAAGTGCTGTTTTATTAAGTTTTATTCTCCTTGTTTTTTTTGGTTGCTTTTTATTTAAGTTAGCTACAAAAAAGAATTATTCTCTTCTTTCATATTTTCCTTTTGAAATTTTTCATTATAAAAACGGTAATTTGAATATCATACTTCAAGTTCTTTGTATTATATTTTGTGCTACATATGGAATTTTTAATATCAATGTTTTCACTTCATATTTTGGAAGTCTTTTTAAGATAGAGATTGTTTTTATTGCTTTTATTACTATTTTAACTATATGTATTTTTTATCTTCAAATTGGTAGTGATAAAGTTCATATCATTGGTTCGGTATTTTTCTTAGTATTTTCAACTATGAATTCATTTTATTTGTCATACATTTTATATGTAACAAATTACATTCTTGTTTATAAAGCTGTAAATTATATTATCTTTGGATTAGCTATTATTAAGTTAGTTTTGATTTTAAATCCAAAGATGAAAACATGTTTTAAATTATATAAAGATGAAGATGGAGATCTATATAGACCAAAAGTATTTTATTTAGCTTTTTGTGAATGGGCTATTTTAATTTTAAATATTGTTGAAGTTATATTAATTGCAACAGGACTTAAATAAAAAAAATCATCTCTTTACGAGATGATTTTTTAGTCTTCTTTTGACATTTTATTAAGGGTTCTGTAGGCACGTGCAGACATACGAACTGTTTTAACTTGTCCGTCAACCATTACCTTATATGGTTGAAGATTAACGTTCCATTTACGACGTGTAGCTCTTAATGAGTGGGAACGATTGTTTCCGCTTAATGGGCCTTTACCTGTAACTGGGCAAACTCTTGACATAATTCTTAACCTCCCTTAATTTTAACGATTCTTCATTGTGTAAATTTACTTACACACGCTTTATGATAATAACATTTAACACTTTTTTTTGCAATAAATATTTACATTTTTTTAAAAAAATAATGTTTTTTTATTGAAGATATCCTTTTTTTATCATTTCTTCTTTTGATATTGTATTTTTACAATAAGATATTAAGCATTCATATAATTTATTATTTTTGTCTTTTGTAAGGAAAATAGATTGTCCATTATTTAAAAAAACTGAAATATAATTTTTCTTTTTGTCTAGAGCAGATACTTCATCAATATAAAGAATATCTTTATATAAAATATTTACAACACCATTTGGCTTTTTGACTTTTAGACATTCAGAAGTAAACTCGATAGCTGATTTTTTTATAGAAACAGTATAGAAAAAAATTGCAGGTATATTTAATACAACATAGAAAACAATATGATATATGATGGCAGTTTTATCCATTTCATTTATATTTGGTTGGATGAATGCTAAAAAGTAAAGAATGTCGACTATCAAAAGGCAACTAGTAAGTATAATTGTATTCCTTAAATGGTTAGGTTTTAAAATCATAGAATCACCTCGTTATTATTGTAGCATATTTAGAAAATAATAAAAAAATTATTAATAAACAAATATTATTATGATATAATTAAAAAATGACTTAAGGAGGGAAAAATTTTGAAATTATTTGATTATATTCCACAAAACTTTTTCTCTATTCTCTCTAGTAAAAATAAAGATATTTATGCTATTGCTCTAATAGTTCTTCATAAATCTCTTCAAACTGAGGAAATGTCAATTAAAAAAGAGGATTACATTCGAGTCTTGAAAGAAAAGGCTAATGATATCATAAATAATTTGGATGTTGATAGTGAAGAAGAAGTCGATGATGAAACCAAGGAATCTCTAGTAAATATATCTTCTAAAGTTGCTTTTATTGTTAGAAGACTTGAAGAGACAGGTTGGATTGAAACTGAATTAAGAACTGATACTTTTGATGAATATATTATCTTACCAACTTATTCAATTCAAATGCTAAATGTTTTATATAATTTTGTTTCTGATCAAGAAACTGCATATAATTCTCTTGTTCACTCAACTTATATCGATTTGAAGTTTGAAGATGATGAACCTGATGAATTTATGTATGCAACATTAGTTAGAGTTTATGAGAATACTAAAAATTTAAAAGTTGAATTGATTACATTAGGACATCAAATTAGAATGTATCAAAATCGTTTAAGTAAATTTTTTACAACAAATGATATTTTACATGACCACTTTGATGAATATAAAGTACGTATTTCAGATAAGTTATATCACCCATTAAAAACTTTTGACTCGGTAACTAAGTTTAAAAGACCAATTATAAACATTTTACAAAAATGGTTACGTAGTGAAGAAATCCGTAGTCGTATTGTTATGCAAGCAGTTGCTTATGGTTGTAGTAAATCTAAAGAAGAAGTCGAAGCAGATATTATTGAAAAAATTAATTATATTTGTGATATGTATGAACAAATAAACTTAATGGTTTCTGATATTGATGCAAAACATTCTGAATATACAAAATCATCAGCTACAAAAATTATTTATTTGAATAATTCTGATAAATCAATTAAAGGTCATTTGGAAACAATATTTAAAGCTTATGCTAAAGCAAATAATGATGGAAAAGGTCTTGCAAATATTTTATCGAATATGCAACAAAGTATTAATGTTACAGGTCAAGGATTTATTGATCCTGATTCATTGACTTTACCTCTTGTTAGAAATAGTCGTATTGATTATGAACCTATGAAGATTATTAACACTTCTGAAGAAGCAGGAGATTATATGATGGATATCTTCTTAAAAGAAGCGCAATCTTCATATACAGACGAAATGATTTATGAGTTCATGCAACGTGCTTTCCAAGGTGAAAATGAAGTTTTAATTAGCGAGATTCCGTTACCAAGTTTTGATGCTTTTGTCTTACTAATTCTTGGAACACTTAAAAAAGATGATGACAAATGTTTCTATGAAGTTATTCAAGAAGAAGGAAAACTTCATTCACAAGGTTATGTCCTACCAAATATAAAATTCAAAAGAAAGGAAGTATTAAATTAATATGTTTGAAGAAGAAATTGTAAAACTTTCAAATCAAGAACAAAAACAATTTGCTCAAGTTGTAAACAATTTATTATCCCAATCATATATAGTTCGAGAATATTACGATAGTCGTGAAAAAATGATTAAAATGAGTAATGATTACCGTTTCATTGAAAGATACTATGAGATATTTGAAGATTATCTTAAATATTCAGGTTGGACATTAGATAAAGATACAGCAACAGGAGTTATTGCTATACGTAATGATTATGATCAAAATCGTTTAAAAGTTGATAGAGAAACTTCTTTAGTCCTATTTACTTTACGATTCATTTATGAAAATGAAAACTCAAAAAATAGTGCTGCTAATCTTGGTGTTGGAAAAAATGTTTATTTGACAACTCCAGAATTGATGAAATTTATGGTCGAGTATGGAATTACAATGCAAGGCAAAAAATTAACAGGCCGCGGTTTAGGTCGTTGCTTACGTTTTGCTAGTCAACATAATATTATTTCTAAAGTTAGTGGTACATTTGATGAAGGTAATGTAACTTTCTATATTTTACCTTCAATTGCATTTGCTGTTGATAGTCAAAAGATTGCAGCAATGAGTGATGCTTTAGAAAAGTTAAGAGCAATGGAGGGCGAGTAATATGAAATCATTAAAGAAAATGAAATTAATTAACTGGCACTATTTTTGGAATCAAACTATTGAATTCCAACCTCTTGTTTTCTTAACAGGTTTAAATGGTTCTGGTAAATCTACTCTTATTGATGCTATGCAAGTTTTATTACTTGGTGATACATCAGGAAGATTCTTTAATAAAGCTGCAACAGAAAAATCTTCTCGTACTCTTAAAGGTTATTTAAAATGTGAATTAGGAGATGCAGAAGATGGTGGGTTTAGATATTTAAGAAATGGTCGTTTTACTTCATATATTGCAATGGAGTTTTACGATGATGTAAATAAATCTTCATTCACATTTGGTATTGTTTTTGATGTTTTCCCAGATGGAGGAGTCGATCATCGTTTCTTCTGTTTAGATGATAAAATACCTGAAAATGAATTTATCGTTAATGATACACCACTTGATTTTAAACAATTAAGTGCATACTTTGCTGAAAATTATCCTGGTAAATTTAAATTTTTAGATTCTAACAAACAATATCAAGAATTATTAAAAAGACGCTTCGGTGGTTTAAAAGAAAAATATTTCTCATTATTTAAGAAGGCAGTTTCTTTTACTCCTATTACTGATATTGAAACTTTTATTACTGAATATATTTGTGATTCTCAATCAAATATTAATATTAGTTCAATGCAAGAAAATATTCTTCAATATAAGAAATTACAAAATGAAGCTAATGTAATGGCTAATCGTATTCAAAGATTAACTGAAATTTCAAATGCTTATATTCAACATCAAGAGCAAAAAGAATCTGAAACATTGTTCTCATATATTGTTGAAAAAGCTGATTATGAAAATGATTTAGCACGTATTAAAACATATAAGGTTGCTATTGAAGATGCTCAAAAAAGACTTCGTGATATTGAAAGTGATTTAGTATATAATGAAGAACAAATTAAAATATTAACAAAGAAAAAAGAACAATTAATTTCTGATAAGTTAAATAATGATACTTATAAATTAACTGATGATTTGTGGGAAGAAAAGAAGAAATACGAAGAATCATTAGCACGTATTGAAAAAGATAAAAATGCTACTATTGAAAATTTAACTAAGTATGCAACTTCTTATCTTGAAACAGCTCAATTAATTTCATCAACATTATCTAACTTTGACTTAACACTCATTGAAAAAGAACATCTTGATGACATTAATAAACTTATCGATTTATCAAGTGAAGTTATTGAAAAATGTTTAGAATTTAAAAATGTTTATTTAGTAAATATTGAAAGTTTGACTTCTTTTGCTTTAAACGAATGGAGACAACTTTTAGAAAGTTTTAAACAAACGATTTCTGGATTCAATTTCAACTTATCAAAAATTGTCGCTGCTACTGAGCAAAAGGCTGCAGTATTAAGACAACAAGAAGTTGATATGCGTAATGGTGGTAAATCTTACGAACGTGGATTAGTCTACTTACGTAATGAATTAATGTCTGAATTATCAAGAAGATATAACAAAAAAATCGACGTATATATTTATGCAGATTTAGTTGATATTAATGATGAAAGATGGGGAAAAGCTATCGAAGGTTTCCTTTACAATCAAAAATTTAACTTATTTGTTGATCCAATTTATTACTCTGAAGCTCATGATATTTTAAAGAACTTAATGCGTTCATGTAATTACTATCATACAAGTTTAGTTGATCAACAAAAAGTTATTGAAAGAAATTTCAATTGTGAATCTGGCTCTTTAGCTGAAGAGATTGTTACAGATCATCAAGGTGCTAGAGCATATACTAATTTCTTATTAGGTCGTTTAATTAAGTGTGATACTGTTAAACAAGCTCGTAATTCAGGTAATGGTATTACAATGGATTGTGACTTATATAGAAACTTCACATTATCTGTTATTCAACCACAACTTTACCAAACAGCATATATTGGTAGAAGAGTTGGTGAAGAACAAATTTTAGCTAAACATAAAGCTGTTGAAGATTGTCGTAAATTATGTGATTCTTATCGTAGTTTACACGATATTATTTCAGAAGCTAACGAACTTGAAGTTATCAATACATATGAAGTTAATAGTTCTATGGCTTTAATTGAAAATGCTTCGAATATTAAAGCTATTAAAGAGAACTTGAAATTCATTGAAGAAGAGTTAAATAAACATGATTTAACTCAAATTCAATCATTCGAACAACGTATTAGCGATGTTACAGAAGATCTTGAGCAATTAGATAAAGAAAAGGCAGATTTATTAATTGAAAAAGGTAATTTAATTTCTCAAATTAAAAATTATCAAGAAGAAAAATTACCAAAAGAACAATGTGCAGCTAATGAACGTTTAGAACGTTTAGAAAATATGTACGATGGTTTCTTCATTGATGAAATTGGTAATGTTGAATACCAAAAATTAGTTGACCAAGGAAAGACAACTATTGAAATTGTTACTGAAACAAAAGTTAACTTATCTAAAGCTCAATATTTAGCAAATTCATCAAAATCAGCTGTTATTAGATTACGTAAAGATTACATTAAAGATTACCGTCTTTCATACGATGTTGACTCAGATGATAATGACGTTTACGATAATGAACTAAATGAGATGAGAGATATTAAGTTACCTCAATATCAAATGGCAATCGATGATGCGTATAACAAAGCAACAAAACAATTCAAAGATGACTTTATTAATAAGTTAAGAACAGCTATTGAAACTGTTGAATCACAAATTGATGAATTAAATGTAGCTCTAGAATCTTCGACCTTTGGTAACGACTCTTATCGTTTCTTAGTTAGACCTTCAGTAGAATATCGTAAATATTACGATATGATTAAAGATGATTTGTTATTACAAGTCGGTGAAGATGACTCAGCATTTGTTGAGAAATATAGAGATGTTATGGACGACTTATTTAGACAAATCGTTGATGTAGGTGGACATGATGAAAGACAAAGTGCAATTATAGCTAATGTTGAAAAATTCACAGATTATCGCTCATATCTTGATTTCGATATTGTTGTTACAAATAAAGATGGTATTGAACAACACTTATCAAAAACAATTAAGAAAAAATCCGGTGGTGAAACACAAACTCCTTTCTACATTGCTGTTTTAGCATCATTTGCTCAATTATATAGAGTTAATGAACCTGGTGAATTAGGTAATTCATTTAGATTAATTATCTTTGATGAAGCTTTTTCTAAAATGGATAGAGGACGTATTAAAGAATCTATTAGATTACTATCTAAATTCGGATTACAAGTTATTTTATCAGCACCATCTGATAAGGTTGGAGATATTTCTGAACTTGTAGATGAGACTCTTGTTGTTTTACATGATAAATCTTCTTCAAGTGTACGTTTATATGCTGAAGAAAAGAAATTATTAAATTAATATTTATAAATTAATGCTCGATTTGAATCGAGCATTTTTTTTGCAAATATTTTTTTCGAATTTTTCGATGAGTTATTTACTTTATGTGTAAAATTTGAGAAAATAAGAATAAGAAAATAACTCACGATAATAGGAGGATAAAAATGAAAAATGAGATTGTTGCTATGCTTTTAGCTGGTGGAAAAGGAACTCGACTAGAATCACTAACTAAAAAGGTTGCTAAACCAGCTGTTAGCTATGGTGGTAAATATAGAATTATTGATTTCCCACTTTCAAACTGCGCTAATTCTGGTATTAATATTGTAGGTGTTCTCACTCAATATGAATCTGTAGATTTAAATAATTATCTTGGTGATGGTAAGAAATGGGGACTTGATGGAGTTCGTTCTTTAATTTCGCTATTGCCAGCTCGTCAAACTGAAACTGGTATGAACTGGTATGCTGGTACAGCTGATGCTATTTATCAAAATCTAGATTTTTTAGATAGCCAAGATCCTGAATATGTACTAATTTTATCTGGTGATCATATTTACAAAATGAATTATGAAAAGATGCTTCAATATCATAAGAAGATGAATGCTGATGCAACTATTGCTGTATTAAATGTTGATATAGAAGAAGCTAGTAGATTTGGTATTATGAATGTAAATGACGATATGTCAATTTATGAATTTGAAGAGAAACCAAAACATCCTAAATCAACTTTAGCATCAATGGGTATTTATATTTTTACTTATGCAACCTTAAGAAAAGCACTTGTAAAAGATGCTGCTAATGAAGGTTCATCTCATGATTTTGGTAAAGATATTATTCCTTATTTATTAAGTAAAAAGAAAAAGTTAATGGCTTATGAATTTGAAGGATATTGGCGTGATGTTGGAACTATTCAATCATTATGGCAAGCTAATATGGATTTATTAGGTAGTAATCAAGACGTTGGTATTTACAGTGATAATATGAAGATTTACTCCGAAGATACAAACTCTGTTCCACAATATGTAGGTAAAATGGCAGATATTAAAGACTCTTTAATTAATCAAGGAGCTATTGTTCTTGGTAAGGTTTACCACAGTGTTGTTTTTAATGAAACAATTATTGGTAAAAAATCTATGATTGTTGATTCTGTAATTATGCCAGGTGCAAAAATAGGTGAAAATTGTTGTATTAATAAAGCAATCATCCCTAACGATTGTGTTATTCCAGATAATACAGATGTTAATGTGAAATCAAACACTGTAATTTTATACAAAGGTAAATAGGAGGTAAAAATATGAGACGTGTAATTGGATTTTGTAATTTACATAATTCACCATCATTAGGTGAATTAACAAAAAATCGTACTCTTGCTTCCACATCTTTTTTAGGAAGATTTGCTTTTATTGATTTTACACTTTCTAATTTTTCAAATTCTGGTGTTGATGAAATTGGTATTCTATGCCAAGATCACGTACGTTCATTAACTAAACATTTGGGTTTTCAAAATTCTTGGAATATTAATACTAAGATTGGTTCCAATGTTGTTATGTATAATGAAGAAAAATTTAATAATCCTCGCTATAATAATGATTTAAATAATATTAGAGCAAATGACTGGTTCTTAATTAGGTCTAATGCTGAATTTGTTGTTATTGCTCCTGTACATTTTTTATGTACTATTGATTTCAGTAAAGTAATTGATGATCACATTAAATCTGGAGCAGATGTTACAGTTGTTTATAAACGCATTGACTATGCTAAAGAAGCTTGTATTGGAGTAAAGGCTTTAGAAGTAGATGACAATAAAAAAGTAATAAATATTTATGAAAACCGTGGTGCAAATAATAATGCAAATATTTCTCTTGAAAGTTATGTAATGACAAAAGATTACTTAAGAAAAATTTTAAAAGAGTCATTAGAAATTTCATCTGTTTTTAGTTTAACTGATTATTTAGCACATTGTATTAATTCTATTAATTTAAAAGGTTATGAATACACTGGTTTTGTTAGATGTGTTGATAGTCTTGAAAAATATCTTGATGTATCACTTGAAATGTTTTCATATGATAAACGTAAAGAATTATTTAAAGAAGGTTGGCCAATCTATACTGTAACTCACGATACTCCACCAACTAGATATGGTAGTAATGCAAAAGTTAGTAATTCAATTGTTGCTAATGGTGCAATTATTGATGGAACAGTAGAAAATTCAATTATTTCTCGTTCTGTAGTTGTTTCTTCTGGAGCAAAGGTTACTAACTCTATCATCTTAACTGAAACTTATATTTCTAATGATACTGTTTTAGATTATTGTATTGTTGATAAGTATTCTCGTATTTTATGTGTTAAGGAATTAAAAGGTAAAAAGACCAATCCTATTTATG
>JBJEDT010000014.1:0-3408 GCA_051872335.1 Bacilli bacterium
GAACGAATGATTATAAAGAGCAGTTGGATTTAGACAAAACTATTAAAGTTCTTAGGATGATGTTGGCAAAACATTATACAATTGGTTTAATTCAAACAGTTCAAATTAGAAATGCGATTGAAGATGAACGTAAGCATCGTTATGACGGACACAATAGTCCATCGCATTGGTATGAACATAAGCCTCATAGATAAAGGAATTTAAAATGTTATTTAAATGGCGAATAAAGAAAATTGATAATGATGGTCAAATTTATTACATGCCTCAGCGTAAAGGTTGGATATTTTGGAATAATGCTAAATGGGATGAATATCTTAAAATATATTACGAAGAAGAATACGGTTATTTTTCAACATGTCGTATACTTCAAGTTAGTGGATTGGTTGACTATGTGGCATTTTCTAATATAGAGGATGCTAAACGTTTAATTGAAGGAATTGAAAAACTTGAGGCTAGAAAGAAAAAGTTTGAAAAAGAATTAGATGAATATATTTACATTGACGATGACTCTATATCAAAGGAATTAAAGAAATAAAAGATTTGTAAATATAATTTTACAAAAAATAAAAGATGTTGACCAATGTAAATATAATTTTACAAAAAGAAGGGTTTCCAAGACCCTTCTTTTTTGGTATATTTTACTTGTAAAATTAAAAGAGGTTTTAAATATGACTGATTATAAAAAATGGATTAAAACTGGTAAGATTCAAAACATTGAAGAATTTCGTAATGTTCAAATTGAATGTTTTGAAGCAGCAGAAAATAATAATTTTGGTCTTTTTGAATTGACTTGTGGTGCTGGAAAGACTCTTGTTCAAGCCGCTTTAATTAATAAAGAATTTATGCGCGCTGAACGTAAAAATGAATCTGCTGTTATTTTGGTTGCTTCTCATCGTCTTTTGTTGAATGCTCAGCTTGGAGAAGAATATTCTAAGTTTATTAAGAATTTTGCAACTCGTGCAGATGTATACTGTCTTTGTGGTATGAATACAAAGAACGGTTCTGATGAATATATTTCTGAACTGATTGATAATGTTAAATTGAAAGATTTAAAAAATAGAATTAAGATGTCTCGCCGTCGTGGAAAGCATGTAGTAATTATTACGACTGCAACGTCTGAAAATATGTATAAAGATAGTTTGTTTAGTATTTGTAAAAGCTGTGGCCTGAATTTGTATATTCATGATGAATGCCATAAGAATATCGATGCCGATATTATTAAGAAAGCAAATGAAGCGGCTGAAAGAGCATATTATTTTACTGCTACACCTGGTGAATATGTGACAAATTCACTTAATACTCTTGTAAAATATGATTTTAATGCAGCGCTTGCTGATGGAATTGTTGTTCCGCCAGTTTTGTATACTTTGAATTTTACTGGTGTTGCAGATGATGATCATTCTTCTAAGACTAAACAGTCTGCTGAATTTAAAGCCATTGAAGCAGGTTTTAAGAAGTTGATTGAGATTGAAAAGAATAATAACAATTGCGCTTCTATGATTGTTTTTCTTTCTTCTATTGAAAGTGTTGATGCCGCTTCAAAAAATGTTTCAAGTCGTTTGTCTAACGTTAATGTATATTCTTTTGCTTCTGAAAAGAAACAGAAGAATAAAAAAGGTCAGTTTATCGCTTATGGAAAATGTAAGTTGAATAATAGTGATATTGATGCAAATGGTAAGGAATGGACAAAGGAAAGTCTTCTTGAAGAATGCAGAAAAGATAATGGAAATAAGATTATTTTGAATGCATTTATGTTGACTGAAGGTATTGATCTTCCTACTATTAATGGTGTTTTGATGCTTTGTTCTAAGGAAGATGCAAGTTTGTATCAGGCTATTATGCGTGGTTGCAGAACTGCAGAAAACAAAAAGAACTTTGCTCTTATTGCTCCTGTGCGTTTTAATGGTAAAGATTTGTTGGATGAAGATCAGAAATTCTTGCGTAAACTTATCTATGCTATTGGTGGTAGTCTTGATTTTGGTGACCACATTGAAGATCAGATGGACGGTGGTGACGATGATAAAAATGATAAAAAGGGCAATGTTTTAATTGCAGAATTTAAGAAGATTAATGAAGCAATTGAAGCCTCTATTAAGGAATACGAAAGATTTTTTAAAGAAGAAAAGACTAAAGAAGATTTTATTGATAGTTTTTATAATGATCTTCCTAAAAAGGAACCTATGCGAACTGAATATCGTATCAATTTTTGGAAGAATAATATGACTATGATTATGCAATATGGTTTAACTAAGAGTATTCTTGATAATTAAGGAGAAATATATGTTGGAAACTAAAAGTTTACTTTGTACAAATGGAACTCATAGTGGTAGTGTCACATGTGGAATTGATAATAAAGAATTGAAAGAGCTTTATGTTTCATTCTTTAAATATATGTCAGAAAAAGGTTGGAAAGAATATCTTGATAATACTTATTTGACTAAAATTATTAATAAGTTTTCTAAAAAGTGTTATAAGTTGGCAAAAGAAATTCAAGATACAGAAGAAGATTCTTATAAAATTGTAAGTAAATTTAAAGGTAATATCTTTGAAGTAATTACTGAGTCAATTCTTAGAAATGTGCAAACGCTTCCATTTGCTATGAAATTTCTTTCTTGGGAAGGATATTCTAAACAGGATAGAGGTGTTGATGGATATTGTCATGCATTGAATAATAAAAATTTTTTGATTTCTGTTCAATCAAAGTTTCGAACTGAAGAAACTTTAGGCTGGCAAGATGGTATTCAAAAAGCTTATGTTGAAGTCGATCAAAAAATGATTGACTTATTAAATCATAATAAAATTTCATCTGATGATTTTATTCTTTGGAAAAAAACTATTAAACCTGTAGTTTTATTTACAACAACAGATGCGCATTGGTTTTTAAAAGAAGCTAGTGAAAAATGGCTTAATGTAGTAAATACTCAAGACCTATTTGAAATGATTGGAATGTTTGATGGCGTAGGAAATAAGGTTTTTTGGGATAAAACTTATGAAGATGTTAAGTAAACTATAATTTACGTAAACAAAATTTTACAAAAAGAAGGGTTTCCAAGACCTTTCTTTTTTATTATATTTTACTTGTAAAAACAAAATACTTAGATAAGGATAACTTTTATGAAAAAGTCTGAAACTGAATTTGGAATTGAACCTGAAAGCGTTAATTGGCAATTGCCGTATATGCTGAAATGTCATGAATACAAAAATAAATTTGTTTTTGTAGTGCATAATTATGAATGTGCTTATGTGGCTTCTATAAATAATTCAGTAGTATATATTACTGATGATAAAGAAAAATATAACAAATTTGTAGATAATGTTGTAAATTCTATTCAATTTGGAAATGATGATTATGCTTTATTAATAAAGTCAAATCAGTGGTTGGATTTATATGATATTATTAATGATTTT
>JBJEDT010000015.1:0-44304 GCA_051872335.1 Bacilli bacterium
AAAGGAAAAGTTATAAAGTTATTCATATCTTTGAGTAATTTTATAATACAAGGATAACAAATGAATAAAAAAGCAAAAACTTTACTAAAGTTTGGTGCAATTTGTTTCAGTGTATTAATGTTTTCTACTTCATGTAGTGCAAACTTTTGTTCAGTTAATGACCAAGCTCATATTTTATATAAATATGATTCTGGTTTGAGCTATACAGAAGATGGAAATGTCCAATATACTGAAGATGGCAAATTAATGTTTGCTAGTAGTACAATTACTTCTTTGGTTGCAGAATTAGGAGATGAATATGGTGTTCCATCTTATGTTTTCTTTAAAGCATTAGATGATAAAACTTATTCGGCTGCTGTAGCTCTTGCTATTAATGAAGGTCATGGTGATTATACAAAAGAAGAAGTTTTATATCACTATGGTTATGTTCGTTATGCAGGTGTTTCAACCAATAAGAAAGGTAAAGAAGTCGATACTTTATTTGCAAATTTTGATGCTTGGGTTTCAGAAATTAATGCTACATTACCTGCATCAGATGTTGCAAACCAAGATTTCATATCTGCTTATAAATCAAAATTAAACTCTTATGTTTCTGGTATTAGGACATGTATTACTCCAACTGACGGATATTTTGGAAAAGATGAAGATTTATTCATTGAAGGAAAAACATGGGGAGATGCTTGGAAACATGGTCTTATTGAAGGACTAATTATTTATCCTGTTGCTTGGTTTGCTGACCTTTTAGCAAATTCAATGTCTTCATCTGTTGGAGCGGGGGCTGCTGCATTATTATCTATTTTAATTGTTACAATTATTGTTAGGGTATTAATGACACTTGCAACATTCAAATCAACAATGAGTCAACAAAAGATTTCAGCATTACAACCTGAATTAGCAAAGATTCAAGCTAAGTATCCAAATTCAAATACAAATCAATATGATAAACAAAGAATGGCTCAAGAACAAATGAACTTATATAAGAAACATAAAATTAATCCATTTAGTTCTATTTTAGTTCTTATCATTCAATTCCCTATCTTTATTGGTATCTGGGGTGCTTTAAGTGGTGCTTCAGTATTATCAACAGGTTCTGTATTTGGAGTTTATCTATCAGAATCTATTAGTTCCGTTATCTTAACTTGGTCATTTAATGGAGCATGGTGGGCAGCACTTGTATTATTTATTTTAATGTCTGGCATTCAAATTGTTGCTTCTAAATTACCACAATGGATGCAAAAGAAAGATCTAAAGAAAGTTGCAAAGATGGGAGCTAATCCGGCTGCTGATCAACAACAAAAAACTATGAAGTGGATGCAAATCTTCATGATGGTAATGATTATTGTTATGGGATTCACTCTCCCTTCAGGTATGGGTGTCTACTGGTTAGTCGGTGGTATCGTTTCAATGTTACAAACAATTATTACTCAATCAATTATGAGAAAGAAGAAGGTTAAATAGATTTATGAAAAGATTTACAGCAAAAACTTTAGATGATGCTATCGTACTAGCTTGTCAAGATTATGGTATTTTACCTGATCAATTAAATTATGCAGTTATCGAAGAAAAGAAAGGCTTGTTTGCAAAAAAAGTTGAAATTGAAGTTTATGATTTAAGTGATGCAATTGAATTTGCTCAAGAATATCTTGTAAATGCTATTTCTATATTTGGAATTACAGCAACAACAAAAGCTTCTCTTTCTGATGATATAATTAAAATTACAATTAATTCTGACCACAACTCAATTTTAATTGGTAAAAATGGTCGTACATTACAAGCACTTAATGAATTAACTAAATTAGCAGTTTCTTCAAGATTTAAGAAAAGATATCGTGTATTATTAGATATTGCTGATTACAAAGGTGATAAATATAAACGTGTTATTCATATGGCAAAAAGAACAGCATACGAAGTTCAAAAAACACATGTTGATGCTGAACTTGATCCAATGACTGCAGATGAAAGAAGAGTAGTTCATAATGCTCTTTCTAGAATTCGTAATATTTCGACTGAATCTACTGGAGAAGGAAAGAAAAGACATATTGTTATAAAATATGTTGCTTCTAAAAAAGTAGAAGAAGAAAAAGATTCCAACGAAGAAGTTTCTGAATAAAAACTAATAGCTATTGAAATTGTTTGCTTTCAATAGCTATTTTTCTTAAAAAGTAAAACACTCAATAATTTATTTTTAATTTATGCTATATTTATATAGGAAGAAGGGATATTAATGTTTGATACAATCGTCGCTGTTGCAACTCCATTAATGAAATCAGCTTTAGCAATCATTCGTGTAAGTGGTAATGATTGTTTTGATATTGTTTCAAAAATATGTAAAAAAGATTTATCAACTATAACAAAAAGAGAAATTGTATATGGACATATTTATGATGGTGAAGAAGTAATTGATGAAGTGGTCATGAATGTTTATGTTGGACCAAAATCATTTACTGGTGAAAATCTAATCGAAATCATGTGTCATGGTTCTGTATTAATTTGTGATGAGATTGTTTCATTATTAATTAAATATGGAGCAAGATATGCAGCAGGTGGAGAATTTTCTTCAAGAGCCTTTCTTCATAATCGCATCGACTTAATTCAAGCAGAGGCAATTAATGATGTTATTAATGCAACTACTAAAGAAGCTAAGAAATTATCATTAATGAGTTTAGATGGTAAAACATCAGCAACTTTATTACCTATTAAAACAAAGATAGCTGATTTATTAAGTCAAATTGAAGTTAACATTGATTATCCTGAATATTTAGATATCGAAGAAGTCACTTATTCAAAAGTAAGTGAAGTTGTCGATGAATTACATAAAGATATTTTAAAACTTATTGATGATGGTAAGAAAGGCAAAATCATTAAAGATGGTTTAAATGTTGTTATATGTGGTAAACCAAATGTTGGCAAATCTTCTCTACTTAATTCTTTATTACAAGAAGATAAAGCTATAGTTACTTCAATTCCAGGAACAACTCGAGATATTGTTGAAGGGGATATCAATTTAGGTGGTATTGCTTTACATCTTGTTGATACTGCAGGTTTACATGATACAGATGATTTCATTGAATCGATTGGTATTGATAAATCAAAAGAAGCGATTAATAAAGCAGATTTAGCTTTGATTGTTTTAGATGCTTCTAGCAAAATAGATGATTATGATAAAGAAATTTTAGATTTCACTAAAGATATGAATAGAATAATCATTTATAATAAAATTGATTTAATAGAAAATAAAAAATTTGATGATCAATATGTTTATATTTCAGCATTAAATAACAACACTAAGGATTTAAAAGAAAAAATTATTAATATGTTTGGCATTACTGAAGAAACATACAATACTCCTAGTTTAAATAATGCTCGTCAAATTGGACTATTATATTCATGTAATGAATGCTTATTAAAAGCAAAAGAAGATGCTTTAAGTGGTTTACCAATTGATTTAGTAAGTGTTTCATTGCAAAACGCATATGGTTTAATTTTAGATTGTTTAGGTGAATCGCATGATCACGATTTAACTAAGGAAATATTTTCAAGATTTTGTGTAGGTAAGTAATTATGTATTTTGAAACTCATTGTCATTTAAATGATAAACAATTTAGTGAAGATTTAGGAAACTGTATTGAAAATGCACTTAGTAATGGGTGTGTTGGTTTTAATATTGTTGGTTGGGATTTAGAATCCTCAAAAGCAGCTATTGAAATTGCTAGTGCTCATAAAGAAATTATTGCTACAGTCGGTTTACATCCTCAAAATTGTTTAGAAGCTCCTAAGGATGAACTTGCAAATATTGTTGAATTAATTGGAGCAGATACTGATAAAAAAATTAAGGCTATTGGTGAAATCGGTTTAGATTATTATTGGGATAAAGATGAAGATCACCATCGAATACAAAGACAATTTTTTGAAAAACAAATTCAGTTAGCAAATATTTTTGATTTACCAATAGTAGTTCATTCTCGTGATGCTTTAATGGATACATATGAAGTCTTACGTGAAAATCCAGTAAGAAGAAGGGGAGTAATTCACTGCTTTAGTGGAAGCCCTGAAATGGCTGGTTTATTTGTTCATTTGGGATTTTTAATTGGAATTGGTGGAGTAGTAACTTTCAAGAATTCCAAAGCTATTAAGGATGTGGTAGCTGAAATACCTCTTCAATATTTAGTTGTTGAAACTGACTCTCCATATCTAACTCCTGAGCCACATAGAGGAAAAAGAAATGAGCCATCATATATTCCAAATATTATTGAAGAAATAGCTCGAATCAAAGGAATATCTACAAAAGAAGTAGAAGAAGTAACGACCGAAAACGCTCGTATACTTTTTAATATGTTGTAATTATGGAAAAGTATTATATTGATGGTGTGATTGTTGTTGAAGGAAAAAGTGATGTTACTTTTCTTCAAGAATTTATAGATACAGTTTTTGTAACTACAAACGGGTCTGAAATTTCAAAAGAAACAATTAACTATATAAAAGAATTAAAAAAACATAATCGAGTTATTGTTTTAACAGATCCTGATTCTCCAGGACAAAGATTAAGAAGTATTTTAGATGAAAACATTGAAGGTTTAGAGCATGCTTTTGTGGATAAGAAAAATTCGATTAAAAAGCATAAAGTAGGTGTTGCTGAATCTACTAAAGAAGAAGTTTTAAAAGCATTAAAACATTCTATTATTAGTTCTAAATCTACAATTCAAACTATAACTCTTGATGAATTATATTCATTGCATTTATCTGGATATGATAATTCTAGTTATTTACGAAATAAAATTTGTGAAGAATTAAATTTAGGTTTTTGTTCTACTAATAAAACTTTTTTAAAAAGATTAAATGCACTTCAAATTGATAAAACAAAATTAGAAGAAATTCTTGAAAGGATAACAAATGATGATTGCGAATAAAGATTATGTTATCAATAAATTAAATGAGTTAACGGTATATGCTAAGAAAAATTTTGGCCAAAATTTTTTAATTAATGATGATATCTGTCAAAGAATAGTTGGGGCACTTGATATTAAAGAAAATGAAACAATTATTGAAATAGGACCAGGACTTGGTGCTTTATCTTATTATTTATCTTTATTTCCAAATAATGTTCAATTATATGATGTCGATGAAGATATGGTTAATCATTTAAATAAGATTTTTAAAAAGAATGAAAATGTTCAAGTAATTAATCAAGATTTTTTAAAAGTAGATTTAGATAGTATCGAGGGAAATATTAAAGTAATTGGCAATCTACCTTATTACATTACTACACCTTTAATTGAAAAAGTTCTTTTATCGAAAGCTAAGATTAAGAAAGCTGTATTTATGATTCAAAAAGAGGTTTTACCTTGTTTAGTAGCGAAAGTTAATCAAAAAGAATATGGCCCTTTATCTATCTTAATTGAAGGTGTTGGAAACATTAGTAAAGTAATGGATGTCTCAAGAAATAACTTCTATCCAGTTCCACATGTTGATTCAACAGTCTTTCAAATTGAATTTAAGGAGGATATTAATAAAGAAGAAACCATTAAGTTATATAAATTAATTTCTCAATTATTTTTAATGAGAAGAAAAACAATTTTAAATAACTTAACTTCAATTGTTAAAGATAAAACAAAAGCCCAAGAGATTTTAAATATTTGTCATATTGATGAATTAAAAAGACCAGAGAATTTATCATTAAAAAATTATATAGATATAGCAAACGCACTGGCAAAAAATTAACATTAACATATTACTATATGTATGAGAGTTAATGATTTAGTTACTAGACATAAATATGGGAATGATATCGTATTTAAAATAACAAAAATTGAAAATAATATTGCTTATCTTAAAGGAGAAGTGATAAGATTATTCGCGGATGCAGAGTTATCTGATTTAACACGTGTTGAGGTAGATGATTCTTTAAAAAACATTCCGACATTTGCTTTTAAAAAAGAAAGTGGCCAAATCAATGGTAAGATTCTTCATATTGATGGAGATGAATATTATCTTAATAAAGCGATGGAATATTATAAGAAAGCAAATGTTTCTTGTGTTGGATATTTTATACGAGAACAAAACGTTGAAATATCATTAAAGAATTTATTAAATGAACACCATCCAGATATTCTTGTTATTACCGGTCATGATGCTTATGATGGAAAAGAAATTAAAAATCTAGGATCATACCGAACAAGTAAATATTTTATTAATGCTATTAATATAGCTCGATCATATCAAAGTAATAAAGATGGATTAGCTATTATTGCTGGTGCTTGTCAAAGTAATTTTGAAGCATTAATTAGTGCAGGAGCAAACTTTGCTTCTTCACCTAAAAGAGAAAATATTCATCTTTTAGATCCAGTTATAATTGCCATTAACTTAGCATTAGCTTTAGTTGATGAATATATTCAACCAGAAGATTTAGTTAAAAAAACAATTACTAAAAGTCTAGGAGGAATACAAACCAAAGGGTTTGCACGTAGAATTTATATAGGAGGTTAGGTTGTATGCTTATTGAAGCAAATGCAAAAATCAATTTAGCATTAAATGTTGTAGAAAGAAGAGTTGATTTATATCACAATCTTGATATGGTCAATATACCACTAAAGTTACATGACACAATAGATATTTCTATACTGCCTTTTAAAGGTGAAGATTCATTTATCACATGTGATGACTCTAGTTTATCAACAAACGATTACAATCTAGCTTGCATTGCTTTAAAAAAGATGAGAGAACGTTTTAAGTTCACTCAACAATTCCGTATTCATATTCATAAAGTTATACCTGCTTCAGCTGGTTTAGGTGGTGGAAGTAGTAATGCTGCTGCTGTTATGAATGCAGTTGTAAAATTATTAAATATTAAAACAACTACTGAAGAACTTTTTAAAATAGCTTTAGAAATAGGTGCAGATGTTCCTTATTTTTTAATTAATAAACCTGCTCGTGTAAATGGCATAGGTGAGTTTATATCTCCTATTAATATCAAGAAAAAATACGATGTATTACTTGTTAAACCTAAACAAGGTTGTTCAACAACTTCAGTATTTAAAGCTTCTCAACCTAGTCATTGGGGCACAGCAAATATTGATCAAGTAATTGAATGTATTAAAAATGATGATATTAAAAATTTAAAACAATATATAGGAAATGATTTAGAAGAAGCTGCAGCTTCTCTAGTTCCTGAAATTAAAGATGTTAAAGAAAGATTATTAAATGATGGATTTGATATTGTCGGTATGACAGGAAGTGGCTCTACTGTATTTGCTTTAATTACTAATACAAGACTTTTAAAAAGAAAAATTAATCAATATCGTAAAGACTATGATTTTGTTGAAGTAACATCAATAAACTTATAAAAAAATTCAAACAAACAATTATTTAGATTGTTTGTTTTTATTTTACTCATATTTATAGCATATTAATTAATGGTTAGTTCATTTATTTTAATATGAAAAATAAGATATTTGCTATTATTCTATCTGGTGGTAGAGGTACACGTTTTAATAACCACTATTATGAAAGTAAAGTACTTTATGAAATTATTGATAAACCGATTATTTTATATACAATAGATACCTTAATGGAAAACAATATCTTTGATATTTATATTATATGTAACAACGAAAATTATCCTTTTATAAAAGAAAAGGTTGGTGTGAAAGCTAAATATTTTATTCAAAAAGAATATTCAGGTACAGGTGGTTGTTTAAAAGAATTAATTAATAAGTTAAAAGGTATTGAATGTAAAGATTACTTAATTATTAATGGAGATACTCCAATATATGATAAAGAATCAATTAAAAATCTAATAAATAAAAAAAGAACTACACGAACTCAACTATCTTTTGTAGCATTTAAAGATAATCTTCAAAATGAGTATGGAGAAATTAAAAGGATATTCTTTAAAAATAAAATAGTAAATCAAAAAAATATTAATAAGGATAAAATAAGATTATTAAATGCTGGTGTATATTTAATTAGTAAAGATACTTTAATTACAAACATTGTAAAAATTAAATCTTATAACCATGAGTATGGAATTACTTCTTTAATTAATGATTGCCATCTTAAAACATCTTATTATTTATATTGCAATAAGTTATATGGCTTGAATTATCCAAGTGATGTTAGTTTAATAGAATCTATTATTTCGAAATTTAATATAAAGAAGATTGAACATAAACAAGATATTATTTTTACTAATAAAGATTCTATCGTTTTAGGTAGTGATGTAGTAATAGGTAAGAACGTTATTATTAAATCTAATAATATAATTAAAGGTAAATCAATTATAAAAGATAATACGATTATAAATGAAAACTGTTTCATCAATAATTCAATAATCGGTCCTTATTCCAAGGTTGGTCCATTTACATACTTAAGAGAAAATGTAATATTAGAAGGTATTAATAAAATAGGGAGTTTTGTAGAACTCAAAAATGTAACGTTAGGACAATATTCAAAGATTCCTCATTTATCTTATATAGGTGATGCCGATATTGGAAAACATACTAACATTGGTGCAGGGGTAATAACTTGTAATTATAATGGTAAAGATAAAAATAAAACAACAATAGGTAATAAATGTTTTATTGGAGCAAACTCAAATTTAATAGCACCTTTAAAAATAGATGATAATGTATATATTGCTGCAGGATCTACTATTGATCAAAATATTGAAAAGAACACTTTTGTTATTGAAAGGTCAAAACCTATACTTAAAGAAAATAAATTTAAGTAGTATAATACTTTTTAGGTTAGGTGAAAATTATGAAGTATTGTTATCACACTCATACAAGTCGTTGTGGCCATGCCGTAGGTAGCGACGAAGAATATGTTAAAGAAGCAATTAAAGCAGGTATTAAAGATTTAGGATTTTCTGATCATGTCTTTTTAAAAGGCATTACTCAAAAAGGAATCAGAGGAGACTATTCTTGTTTAGATGAATATATATCTTCCATAAATAATTTAAAAGAAAAATATAAGAAAGATATTAATATTTATGTTGGCTTTGAAGCAGAATATTTTCCACCTTATATCGATTATTACAAAGATTTAATAGATTCAAAAAAAATTGATTTTTTAATCTTAGGTCAACATTTTGATTGGACACCTGATAATAGAATTGGTTCTTCATTTTTTGATTGTCATACTAGAAGTGATTTAGATAAATATCTTGAAACAGTAACTAAAGCTATGGAATCAGGTTTGTTTTCCGTTTTTTGTCATCCAGACATTTGCTTTGTAGGTTATGAAAATGAATGGGATGAATATTGTGAAGAAATAGCAAATAAAATTTGTGAAGTAGCTATAAAAAATGATGTCTTTTTGGAAGTTAACTTATGTGGTATACGTCGTGGTTATGGTTTTAAAAATCATGAACGTTATTCATATCCTTATTATAAATTTTGGGAAGTTGTAGCTAAAACTGATGCAAAAGTATTGATAGGTTGTGATGCTCATGATCCTTTACATTTTCACGACAAAGGATATCAAGAAGCATTAGATTTTATTAAAAAATATAATATAAAAGTTATTGAAGATGGTAGTGCATCTAATGTAATAAAAAAGTATAAAAAATGAGATAGCTTTTGAGCTATCTCATTAATTTTTTTATTGGTTAATTATTTAGCACTTTTTGCTTTAATAGCAGCTTGAGCAGCAGCTAATCTAGCAACAGGAACACGGAATGGTGAACATGAAACATAATCTAATCCTGCATTGTGGTAGAATTCGATTGAGTGAGGTTCGCCACCTGTTTCACCACAAACACCAACATGTAAATGAGGGTTTGTAGAACGACCTAATTTAACTGACATATTGACTAATTTACCAACACCGTTTTGATCTAAAGTCTTAAATGGATCTTCTTCGAAAATCTTGTTATCGTAGTAGTCAGGTAAGAATTTAGTTGCATCATCACGTGAGAAACCGAATGTCATTTGTGTTAAGTCATTTGTACCAAATGAGAAGAATTCTGCTTCACCAGCAATTTCATCTGATAATAATGCAGCACGTGGGATTTCAATCATTGTACCAACATGGTATGTCATATTGACTCCAGCTTCAGCGATTAATTTATCAGCTGTTGCTGTGATAATGTTCTTAACGAATTTTAATTCTTTAA
Source organism: Bacilli bacterium (assembly GCA_051872335.1). Classification (GTDB taxonomy): domain Bacteria; phylum Bacillota_I; class Bacilli_A; order RFN20; family CAG-826; genus SUG2458. The sequence goes on from JBJEDT010000015.1 coordinate 10,112, forward strand.
CATCTAAGACAAGTGGTACCATGATTTCTGGTTCAATCTTTAATCCTTTTGCTTTACTTACATTAATAGCAGCTTTAATGATAGCTGTTGTTTGCATTTCACAAATTTCAGGATATGAAACTGCTAATCTACAACCACGATGACCCATCATTGGGTTGAATTCATGTAATTCTTCAATACGAGCTTTAACTTGAGCAACAGTCTTTCCTGTAGCTACAGCTAATTCTTCAATCTTATCTTCTTCTTGTGGTAAGAATTCATGTAGAGGTGGATCTAATAAACGAACGTTAACATTCATTTCACCCATGATTTCATATAAACCTTCAAAGTCTTTTTGTTGCATTGGTTCTAATTCAGCAAGTGCAGCTTTTCTGTCTTCGACATTGTCAGCTAAAATCATTTTTCTCATTGAGAAAATTCTATCTTTGTCGAAGAACATGTGTTCTGTACGGCATAGACCAATACCTTCAGCACCAAATTCTTTAGCTTGTTTTGCATCACGAGGAGTATCAGCGTTTGTACGAACTTTTAAAGTTCTTGCTCTATCAACCCAGCTCATTAATCTACCAAAGTAACCTGCTGATAAGTCTGGTAATTCTTTTTTGATTTCTCCAACATAAACTTTACCTGTTGAACCATCAATTGAAATTGTATCGTTTTCTGTATAAACAACACCATTAATTGTTAATGTTTTTGCTTCTTCGTCGATCAATGCTGCAGAACAACCTGTAACACAGCATTTACCCATACCACGAGCAACAACAGCAGCATGTGATGTCATACCACCACGCATTGTTAAAATTGCTTCTGAAGCGACCATACCGATTAAGTCTTCTGGAGATGTTTCAGCACGGACAAGAACAACTTTTTCACCTGCTTGGTGTCTAGCTTCTGCATCTTCTGCAGTGAAAGCTAATTTACCTGTACCTGCACCAGGACCTGCTGGTAAACCAGTTGCAACTGGTGTAGCTTTGTCTAATTCTGATTTAACAAAGTTAGGTAATAATAATTTATCGAATGATAATGCATCAATACGGCATACTGCTTCATCTTCTGAGATTAAGCCTTCATCAACTAAATCACAAGCGATTTTTAAAGCAGCAGCTGGAGTTCTCTTACCATTACGTGTTTGTAAGAAATATAATTTACCATCTTCGACAGTGAATTCCATATCTTGCATATCTCTGTAATGGTTTTCCATTAATTTAATTGTTTCAACGAATTGTCTGTAAACATCTGGCATACGAGCATTGAGTTCATCAATGTGTAATGGAGTACGAATACCTGCAACGACGTCTTCACCTTGTGCATTTGGTAAGTATTCAGCTGAAATTTTGTTTTCACCAGTTGCTGGGTCTCTTGAGAAAGCAACACCTGTACCTGATGTTTCGCCTTTGTTACCGAAAGCCATTGATTGAACGTTAACTGCAGTTCCCCATGAATATGGAATACCATTCATCATACGGTAAACGTTAGCACGTGGGTTATCCCATGAACGGAAAACAGCTGTAACAGCTTCGATTAATTGAACTTTTGGATCAGAAGGGAATTCTTCGCCAAAGACTTCTTTATAGTAAGCTTTATATTTAGCTACTAATTCTTTTAATTGTTCTGCTGTAACTTCTGTATCTAATTTGTAACCATTAGCTTCTTTTAAGTCTTCTAACATTTTATCCATGTCTGTTCTTGGATGACCTTTAGCAATGTTAGTAAACATTAAAATAAAACGACGGTAGCTATCGTAAGCAAATCTTTCGTTATTTGTTTCTTTAGCTAATACTTCAACAGTAGTATCATTTAAACCTAAATTTAAGATAGTATCCATCATACCAGGCATAGAGACTCTAGCACCTGAACGAACTGAAACTAATAATGGGTTTGTGTTACCACCGAAATTTTTGCCTGTTTCTTTTTCAACAGCTGCAATTGCATTATAGATTTCTTGAACTAAGTAATCTGGTAATTGTTTGCCGCTATCGTAGTAAAGAGTACAAGCTTCTGTTGTGACTGTGAAGCCTTGTGGAATTGGGACACCAATATGTGTCATTTCTGCAAGACCTGCACCTTTACCACCTAGAAGTTCTTTGCCTAAGCCGTAAGCTTCTTTAAAGTGATAAACATACTTTTTTGACATTCTTTTTTCCTCCTATTTTCTAGCATAATAAAACTAGAGTAGAAATTAACTACAAAAAAATAATATCATAGATATTAATAAAAAAAAATAGAAACATAATAAACAAATATAATAAATTTCATAAATTAAATTATTAAGAATTAAAAATGAAAAGCAATATTTCAAAAATCAATTTTTGAAAGATATTGCTTGTGTAAATTTATTTAGTTTTTCTATTAGTAAAAGTGTTACGAGATATAAGATCAATAATTAAATCTATATCGTCTTTACATTTATCCTTAATCCATTGTTTGATAATTCCTAATGTTCCACAACAATAAAATGCAAAGATATATTTTTGTTCTTCTTCGTTCACTTCAAAATTTGTTAATGCAGGGGCAAAGATAGATGCATATAATTTTTGGGTTGATTCTTCAATGCTAAATAGTTCACTTTTTTTGTGCATTAATTGATATACTTTTAGATTATTTTTGATAAATAAAAGATATGGTTTAAGATATTTAGCATTTGTCAAGACAGATGTAGTTAAATCATTTCTTTCAGTAATTTCATTAAATGAATTACTGAATTTTTTATTTACTAATTGAATTGTTTCTCTTAATAAATCATCCATAGTTTCATAATGAAGATAGAAAGTTGATCTTGACACACCAGCCTTATGGCAAACTTCTTTCACTGTTATAAATTCATACTCTTTTTTATCAAGTAAAAACAAGAGTGCTTCATCCATTAATAATGCTGTATTAAAATATTTACTTTCACTCTTATTCATAGCAAATTTCTCCTTTTACTCTTCTGCTGCAGCTTCTTTTGCTAATCTAATAATATCGCTTGCATATTTTTCTTTAGAATTTTTTAAAATCTTTTTATAGATTGGATAATTTACTGAAACCCCAGCAATACCAATTAGTCCAATGACTATACCTAATATTAACATAGGTATTGTGTTTCCTCCAATAACTCCCATTGCTAAGCACATTCCTGTGCCTAATACTAAACTCATAATGATACCAAATGTAAAAGCAAATATTTGTCCTGGTCTCTTTGCTTTAGCATCAAGTTTAAGTAAAGCTACAAGCTTACTTTCCTCCTTTGGTGCGTATTCACTTGCTATTCTTTCTGCGACTAATTTATTTGTGTTCATAATTTTTTCCTCCTTGTTAACACACCATTATTTAACCTTTTTATAAAGTAAAACTGAATTACAGTTTTGCAAGATTGTGTCTATTTAAAGAAAAAATTAAAGGAAAAGATAAAAAGATAAAATTTTTAAAATATAAATTTTAATATACTAATAATATTATTAATAGTATAAATTTTAAATATTATTAAATTTATCTTGCTAAAAGACTTCTTTTTTTTGATAATTGTGTTTGTAAAGAGATAATAATTATTTGTAGTAAAAGTAGAGGTGTTTTAAATGGCAAAAGAAGATTTAGTTGTCACTCTAGACTTTGGTACACAAAGTGTAAGAGCAATTATTTTTGATCAAAATGGTCAAACATTAGCATGTGAACAATATCATTATAATCCAGCTTATTTTTCAACAAAGCCTGGATATGCTGAACAAGATGTTGATTTTTATTGGAAACATATGTGTGAGGTAACGAAATCATTATCAGAAAAAAATCCTGACTTAATGAAAAGAGTTAAAGGCGTATCTTATACATGTTTTAGAGATAGTGCTGTTTTATTAGATGACAGACATAAACCATTACGTCCTGTTATCTTATGGTGTGACCAACGCAACGCATCTAGTAAAACAAATTTCCCATGGTTGTATAAAGTTCTATTTCATTTAGTTGGTATGTGGGAAACTGTTTTATTAAATAAAAGAAGAACAATGGCTAACTGGATTCAAGAAAACGAAAAATCTATTTGGGATAAATGTAAATATTATTGGAATATAACTACCTATTTTACATACAGACTAACTGGTAACGAAATTGATACTGCTGCTAATTATACTGGCCATTATCCAATTAATTATAAAACAGGTAAATGGATGAAAAAGTCTAATTTAAAATACCATGTTTTTAATATAGAACCAGATAAGTTACCAAAATTAGTTAAATGCGGAACAGTACTTGGTAAAATTACTAAAAAATGTGCTAAAGAAACTGGATTACCTGAAGGCATAGTTGTTATAGCTAATGGTACAGATAAAGGGTCTGAAACTATAGGTACAGGATGCACAGAACCTACTAAAGCATCTATTTCTTATGGTACTGCTTCAACTGTTGAAGTTAGTAGTAAAAAATATGTAGAACCAGAACCTTTTTTACCTGCTTATCCAGCAAGTGTTGATAAATTATTTAATCTTGAAGTCCAAATATATAGAGGCTATTGGATGATTACATGGTTTAAAGATAATTTTGCAGCTTCCGAAACTTTAGAAGCATCTATTCAAAAGTTAGCTGTTGAAGAAGTATTAAATAAAGAATTATTAAATATTGCTCCAGGTAGTGATGGACTTGTTTTACAACCTTATTGGGGACCATTACTAAAAAGGCCATTAGCAAAAGGTACGATAGTCGGATTTTCTGATCACCATACTAGAGCACACGTTTATAAAGCTATTATTGAAGGTATCGCATATGCTTTAAGAGATGCATTAGAAAGTATTGAAAAAAGATTACATAAAAAAGTTACTGAAATTTCTGTTTCTGGTGGTGGTTCTAGAAGTGAGGCAATCTGTCAAATAACTGCTGATATTTTCGGAATTCCAGTTAGAAGAGTTCAAACAATTGAAACTGGTTGTTTAGGAACAGCGATTGTTGCTTATCAAGGAATTGGTGTCTTTAAAACAATTGAAGAAGGCATCTATGAAATGTCTCATACTAAAGACTACTTCGAACCAATTCTAGAAAATCATGAAAAATATGATTACTTATTTAAAAATGTTTATTTACAAATGTACCCAAGTCTTAAAAAGTTAAATAAATCTCTTGTAAAATATAATCGAAAATATGTCAGAAATGAAGTTTTATAAGTTTAATAATTTAAATTCACTTGTAAATCTTTCTAATTCAATATTAAAAAGATTTAATGTTAAACCAGATCATGAAACAATTAAGCAAGTTGATGATGTTTTAAGATTCAGTAACAAAGTAGTACTTTTGTTATTTGATGGAATGGGTAAATCACAAATAGATAAACATTTAAATAATGATAATAGTTTTTTGTCTCATATGCCAAAAATTGAAATTGATTCAGTATTCCCTCCTACTACAGTTGCAGCAACAAATGCTTTATTAGCTGCTAAGTTTCCTATTGAAACAGGATGGTTAGGTTGGTGTTCTTATTTCAAAGAAGAAGACAAAATTTTAGATATGTTTTCAGGAAAAGAAACATATGGTCAAGAACAATTCTCTTGTCTTCCAAATTTTAAAGTTGGATATCAAAACATCGTTGATAGAATTAAAGAAGCAAACCCTGATATTTATTGTGATTCTTTTTGGCCATCTTTTGCACCACATAATGGTTGCTCATCTCTAGAGTCATATATGTCTTCTATTAATAATGCACTTGCACAAAATAAAGAGTGTTTTATTTATGGATATTGGGATGACCCAGATCACTTAACTCATGATAATGGAGTTGACTCAATTTTAGTTAAAGACTGTATTAATAAAATAGATAAAAGTCTTGAAAAACTTTGCAGTCAAAATAAAGATACATTATTCATTGTGATAGCTGATCATTCTTTAGTAGATGTAAAGTATATTGTTTTAGATCAATATCCTGAATTTATTAATTTATTAAAAAGACCATTTAGTCTTGAACCAAGATGTTCTTCATTCTTTATTAAAGAAGGAAAAGATTTAGAATTTATAGAAACTTTTAATCGATTATTTGGAGAGCATTTTATGCTTTTATCAAAACAAGAAGCATTAAAACAAAAAATTTTTGGTAAAGGCACAATGCATCCTTTTGTTGAAGAAACATTAGGTGATTATATAGCTATTTCATTAGATGAATATACTCTTTTATATCATTATAATGAAGACGATCCATTGATGTGTGCACACCATGCAGGTGGTACTAAAGAAGAAACACAATTGTATTTGTATATGATTAAGTTTTCAAGATAACTTTATTCAATAAAAGTATTGAATTTTATGTATTATATTTATAAAAGGAGTGAGCCTATGAAGAATAAGAAATTGTTATTAATGTTACCACTATTTGCTTTATTAACTAGTTGTAATATCAGTGATATTTTTGGTAATAAAGAAGATGATACAACGATTGATAATGGTGATGATGGTAATATTGACTCAGGAAAAGAAGACCCTACAGAACCAGAAATAGAAACACCTCAAGAAAGAGCAAAAATTTTATCTCCTTCATTTGATGTTCCTCATCGCTCATCTATTAATGAATTTACGTATGATGATTTATTTAATTTAGGAAATACTGTTGATATAAAAGTTTCGGTATCTGATGAGGAATTAGAAAAACTTCAAAGTGATTATGAAACAGGATATAAATCAGATATCTATCGTCTTGCTGATTTAGTGACTATTAATGTTACAAATTACGGAAACACATATACATGGGAATTTGAAAATGTTGGCATTAGGCAAAAAGGAAATACCTCTCGCCAAAATATTTTTGATTCAGAAAAAAAATTAAATTTAAATCATTTTAAATTATCTTTTGATGAAACTTTTGATGATCCTGAATATTATGATGCAGAATTCATTGCAGCTCATGCAGCACCATTAAACGCAGATAGAGAGTTCCTTGGCCTAACTACTATCGATTTAAAATGGGATAAGAATAATGATAATACTCATATTCGCGAAGCTTATGCAAATTATTTGTATCGTGCTTGCGGTATTATCGTACAACATGTAGGATTATCTACTTTCTCAATTGTACAAAAAGATCAAAGTAATAAAGAAACAAGTTTTGGATTATGTATGCTTTATGAAGCAGCAAATAAATCTTTAATTAAAAGATCTTTAAAAGATGATGTTGGATATATCAATATGGCATCATGGAAAGAAGAGAAAGCTGGTACTTATGGTATAAGTGGTGTTAATTACGGAGATTTATATAAAGCAAGTTATGGTGTAGGAGAAGGCAGTGCAACTCCTAATATGTCTAATGATTCTATAAGTGGAAAAAGAGTTGGTGTAGCAAATATATCAGGTTCTTATATTCCTGCATATGATAGAAAAACTAACAAAGATGTTGACTACGATGATAACTTATTTAAGACGATGATTAATACAATTAATAATAAATCATACTCTTATATAGATGAGGTTGTAGATTTAGAGTATTTTGCCATAAGTGAAGCAGTTGGATATTACGTTGGTAATCCTGATGCACTTCGTTATAACTATAATAACTATATGGTTTATATTAGAAGAACTGATGGTAAAGCTGTGATTATCCCAATTGATAGTGATAGATGTTTTGGTATCATTAAAGACTGGAATGTAAAAGATGGTATGAAAAACGAAGAAGTATTTTCAAAAGATACATCTAATGGAACTCAAGAAAATAATCTTTTATTAAAAACAATTTTAGCTTCATCAACAAATGATTGTAAAACTACATATTCTGAATACATTAAGTTAATTGCTGAATCTGATTGGGTTAAAACTTCAACTTTTGATACTTATGTTGATTTAGCTAAAGCTTCTTATAGTGGTTATGAATTTTCAACTAGTGAAGCTGGTGATAATATTACATTTAGTAATTATATGTCGGCAAAACTAACAGCTGCTGCTAAAAGTGGTTTATTAGGCGAATCAAGTGGTGGTTCTGAAGAAACCGAAAATCCTGGAGAATCAGAAGAAGTTGAAGAAACAATCTATGACAATCTTTATATTTCTGGTACTTTCACTGATTGGACAACTGATTCAACTAAAATCAGTGCATATAAAATGACACGTACTGCTGCTTATACTTATGAGATTACTCTTGTAATCAATAGTGGAATTGATTCTAGTGGAGTTATTAAATTTAAATTTAATAATGGTACTGGATGGGATCAAATTGACTGGACAATAGAAGATGGTAAGTTACTAATGGAAAAAGGTGGTAACTTTGAATTAAGTGGAGTTACACAAGGCGATACTTTGCATGTTGTTATTAATGTTCAAACATTAGATGCAACTGTAACACTTTCATAAGTAAATTATAGAAATTGATAAAAAGTGAATTTATTATGTTACTAATGTTTCATATAAATTCACTTTTTTAATTGTGTTTTAGAGATTCTACCAAATGAATATTAAAATAAAAGTCTTCTATATTTTATACAATGTAATAATATTTCACTTTGGTATATATTGAAAATTCCTATAAAATTTGCTATATTATAAGTGTGATGAGGAGTAGCATACTCGGTTAATATCGTCAGGACATTTTAAAAAAATCGGTATTAACAATCTAAAAAGATTTTGCAAGATCATTAACATTGTGTTAATGGTCTTTTTTCTTTTTATGATCATTACAGTAATTAATAAGGAGGGTGTTTTTATGAGTGTATTAATTACGACAATTGTATTATTTGTTCTAAGTTTATTTATTTTAACTTTCTTTGCAGTTTATAAAGATAAAAAAGGAATCTATTCGGCAAAAGAGAAAAAAATATGTCAAAGTAAAAATGGATACAAATTAATTCCATTATCACTTCTATCTTTACTTATCATTGTAGGAGCTTCATTTACTTCTATTCCAGCAAATAGCGTTGGTATAATTTACGATGAAGTTCACGGTGGTGTTCAAGAAGATACATATAATGAAGGATTTCATACAAAAAGTATTTTTGAACATATTACAACAATTTCAACTGCTAACCGTTCAGCATTAGTAAATACAACAGGCCAAACAAATGATGGACAATATGCAACATTTGAATTATCAATTATTTATAAAATTAAAAAAGAAGATGCTGGTAAATTCTATAAAATAGCAAATAGTGATGATATTCCACAAAAGGCTTTAGATACAATCATTAAATCTTCGCTTCAAAGTTCAACTATTAAATTCAATATTTTTGAATTATTATCAACCGAACTAGAAACAGCAAGAATTGATTTTAAAGAAGACTTAGCTAATACATTATATGAAAACTATTTTATTACTTTAGTTGATGTTGCTTTTGATGATATTGATGGAGGTAGTGAAGTAGAAGCTATCTTACAAAAAAGTGCTAAAGCTCAACAAGAAATTGATATAGCAAAACTAGAAGCTGAAGCAAACTTAATTACAGCTAATAATGAATCTGAAGTTAAAAAGATTTTAGCTGATGCTGAAGCTTATGCAATTAAACAAGAAGGAAACGCTCAAGGTGAAGCTGCTAGTGCTTACGTAGACAGTGTTGTTGGTATGATCGATGCTTTATATGAAAATATGCAAGGTACATTAACATATGAACAATGTTCAGATATGGTATTATCTATTGTTTTCTATGATTCATGGGATGGCAAACTTCCAGAAGTCTTAACAAGTGATTCTTTATCAAGCATGATTGGTTCTTTAATTACAAACGAATAATACTAATAAGCAAGAATATAAACGCATATTCTTGCTTTTTTAATGGAATCTTTAATTTTCATGAAATGTTAAAAGATAACATTTAATTCTTCTTGACTTAATAATAAATATAAGATTATTATATAAGCGAACAAGTTATCTTGTTCTTCAGGGTCAGGTGAAATTCCTTCCCGGTGGTATACCCCACGAGCATATTATTTATGCATGAACTTGTGAAATTCAAGTGGCGACAGTAAAGGCTGGATGAAAGAAGAACAATTATAAATTTTTATAATTCTTCAACCTCTGAACTTCAGAGTTTTTTATTTTAAAGGAGGTTTTAGAAAATGAAAGATTCTAAGTTAGAAAATGAGACTCAAGTAGAGACTCAAGTTGTAGAAACAGAAAAGAAGCCTAAATTAACAAAAGCACTTCGAATTGTTTTATGTGTTGTTGCTTTAGTTTTAGGTATTACTGCTGTTGTTTTAGCTGCTGTTTTTCAAAAGGATTTAAAGGAAGCTAATTTAGTTGCAGTTACTTATGTTGTTAACATTTTTGGTTCTATTGCAATTTTCGTTGGTTTATGTTTCCTTTATTCATTAGTAGCAAAAGTTGAACATAAATTAACAACAAAACAAATGACTCTTATTGCTATAATGTCTGCGATAACTGTTATTCTTTATTTCTTTGTAAAGTTTAATTTACCATTCTTTCCACCTTGGTTAGATATTCAAGTTTCTGAATTACCAGCATTAATTACAGGATTTGCTTATGGCCCATATGCTGGATGCTTAGTAATTTTAATTAGATTCTTAGTTAAGTTACCTCAAACAATTACAGCTGGTGTTGGTGAATTTGCTGATTTAGTTTTAGGTATTGTTTTAGTTATAATTACAAGTTTAATTTATAGAAAACACAAAACAATTAAAGGAGCTTTAGTAGGCACAACTATTGGTGTAGGTGTATGTACTGTTTTAGCATGTATTTTAAACTGGTTAGTTTTAATTCCTGCTTATATTGAACTTGCTAAGTTCCCACTTGAAGCATTAGTAGGAATGATGAATTATATTCCTAATATTACAGTTACAGCTGAAAACTTTATGTTAGTTTATATCTTTATTGGTGTTTTACCATTTAATTTATTTAGATACTTAATAGTAGGTTTACTAACATTCTTACTTTATAAAAAGACACATATTGTTTTATCAAAATTAGCTGGTTAACTATAGTAAGTTTTAAAAACACTGAAATAAGAAATATTTCTAAAAAAAAGATACTTAGGCTTCATTGCTTATGTATCTTCTTTGTACAAATTAGTTTTTGAAATCTTTAATAAAATTTATTTTTATAAATGCGAATTTTGAATTTTAAAATACAAAATATTCTAATGTAATTAATAAGAAGGAGTATGCATTATATGGGTAAATTCGAAGTTGTTAAATTCGTAGATAATGCGTTTGAAATTTATGTTAGAAAAGATAAAGAACATAAAATAGTATGGTTAACGCAAGATGAAATGGCACTCCTATTTGATGTTGATAGAATGAGAATTGTAAGACACATTTCAAATATATATAATGATGGCAAACTAGATTTATTCTCAACATTTGCGGAAACAGCACAAGTTTAATTTGCAGGTTATAGATAATAGCATATTATTAAAGAAAATAAACGACGTCTCGATTTAATTTGTTTATATTGAAGAAATAAGATGTCTATTAAAAACCTAATATGATTTCTATTATATTAATCAATAATAAATACAAAATAGATAAAAATGCAGTAGATATAAATTTCATAGTTTAAAAGAATATAAAGTATTTTATATATGTTGCTTATAGTGTTGATGATGAAATTCTTATAATAAATAATACACATTAACACCATATTTATAATTGAAAAAAATAAATATTATAAGTATTATTTAATTAATTAGATAGGTTTTGGGTGAAACTATGGAAAAGAAAAACAAGAAATCAAAATGGACAAAGAAAAGACATGCTTTTATTACAGCATTAGCACATATTGTTCTTTATCCAATTATTAAATTAAAATTTCATATTAAATTTAAAAAGTTCAAAGAAAGAAAAGGAAGACAATTCTTTGTTATTTCAAATCATCAAACGTCTTTTGATCAATTTTTTGTTGCTGTTCTTTTTAAAGGCCCAGTTTATTACATTGCAAGTGAAGACTTGTTTTCAAAAGGTTTTATTTCAAAATTATTAAAATTTGCTGTTGCACCTATACCTATTAAAAAGCAAACAAATGATGTAGGAGCAGTATTAAATTGTATTAAAGTTGCTAAAGAAGGAGGTACTATTGCTCTTTTCCCTGAAGGTAATCGTACATTTAGTGGTAAAACAGAATACTTCAAATCATCAATTGTAAGTTTAACAAAAATGTTAAAGTTACCTCTAGCTATTATGCATATAGAAGGTGGTTATGGTATTGAACCTCGATGGGGTAAATCTACTCGTAAAGGAAAAATGACTGCTTATGTCAAACGAGTTGTTGAATATGAAGAATATAGTCAATTATCTAATGACGAGTTGTATGAATTAATTAAAAATGAACTTGATGTAAACGAAGCTAAAGTTGATGGTACATTTACTGGTAAAAATTTAGCTAATTATTTAGAAAGAGTAATGTATGTTTGCCCAGAATGCGGCTTATCAACATTTGAAAGTAAAAAAGATATTATAAAATGTAAAAAATGTGGTAAAGGAATGAAATACTTACCAACAAAAGAACTTGAACCTATTAATTGTTCTTGGCCATTTAAATTTGTAAACGATTGGTATGAATATCAAAATGACTATATTAGACATTTAGATTTATCATTATTTGATAACAAAGTAATGTATCAAGATAAAGCACAATTTATGGAAGTAATACCTTATAAAAATAAGAAAATGATATCTAAAAATGCTGATATACTTTTATATAATAATCGATATGAAATAGTTACTTCCCAAGAAACAATTGTTTTAGACTTTGATAACATTAGTGTCGTTACTATTCTTGGTAGAAACAAGGTAAACATTTATTATAAAGATAAGCTATATCAAATTAAAGGTGATGTAAGAATGAATGCTTTCAAGTATATGCACATTTATTATCATAAGAAAAATTTAGAAAAAGGAGTGATTGAAAATGAATTTTTGGGCATCTAGTGTATGGGGATTTATAACTTTACTTGCAGCTTTAATGCTAGGACTTTTGATTGCTAACATTATTAAAAGACGTGTACCGTTTATTAGAAAATCATTAATCCCAACTTCAGTTTTAGGTGGATTATTAGTATTAATTTTTTCGATAACATGGCAAGCAATTTCAAAAACTTTAGGAGCAGAAAAAACGGTCTTTGATTCTGATTTCTTTGGTGGAAATGGTTCTCAAATGTTAGAAATTATTACCTATCATTGCTTAGCGTTAGGCTTTATTGCTTCAGCTTTAAAGACTTCCAAAAACAAAGTTACAGGAAAAAGAGTTAAAGAAGTTTTTAATACAGGTGTTACTACTGTTTCTACTTATTTAATTCAAGCAATTTTTGGTTTAGCAATTACTATTGTTTTTGGTAAATTTGTTATACCTGAATTAATTGAAGGATCTGGTGTTTTGTTATGTTTAGGTTTTGGTCAAGGCACTGGTCAAGCTTTAAACTTTGGTCGAATTTATGAAAATGAACATGGCTTTGTAAATGGTGCTAACTTTGGTTTATCAATTGCATGTTTAGGATTTTTAGCAGCTAGTATTGGTGGTGTTATTTACCTAAATATTGTAAAAAAACGTAGAGGTATAGTTGTTGAAGAAGCAGTTGAAAAACCAATTGGCAATGAAGAAATTCAAGGAGAAGATGAAATACCAGTTAATGGTGGTTTAGATAAGATTACTTTCCAATTAATCTTTATTGTTGTTTGTTACTTTTTAACTTTCTTAGCAATGTTTGGTTTAAGTAAAGTTCTTCCAGGAATGAAAGATACAATTTATGGATTTAACTTCTTCTTTGGTGTTTTAATTGCTACTTTATTTAAAAAGATTTTAAATTTCTGCAAAAAGAAAAAAATTGTTAAAAGAGTATATCTTAACAATTTCTTCTTAGATCGTGTCTCAAACTTCTTTTTTGATTTAATGATCGTTTCTGGTATTGCTGCAATTAGACTAGATTTCTTAGGTAGATATTGGTATGTATTATTAATTTTAGCTGTTGGTGGTACATTAATAACATTCTTCTACAATTTATTTGTAGCAAAAGTCTTATTCCCTGAATATAAAGATGAACAATTCTTAGTTATGTATGGTATGTTAACAGGAACTGCATCTTCAGGTATGGTATTATTACGTGAATTAGATCCAAATTATAAGACACCAGCTTCTGAAAACTTAGTTTTCCAAAATTTCCCAGCCATTGTCTTTGGATTTCCATTGATGACTTTAGCTACGATGGCTCCAGACCAACCGTATTTAGTCTTAGGCTTAATTGCTATTTTCTTTGCAGTACTAGTCATTATTCTCTTTAGAAGTAAAATTTTTAGATTTAAGAAAAAAGGTGTTGCTACTGAGGTAGTTAATGAAGAGTCTACTGCTGTAGAAAGTGATAATTCAGAGACTCAAGAGTAAATTTATAAAGTAAAAATTTATACACTTTATGCTTTGTGTTTAAATTTTTACTTTTTTTTGGTTTTTTTGAAATAATAATGCTCATTAAATTGTTATAGTTAATGAGAAGAAATTCTCGAGGTGTTTTATGATATTTAGATCTAATACTCTGACACAATTACAAAATAAAAACGAAAAAGCTTTTGAAGAAATTTATAGAAAGTATTATAAGCTTGTTTTTTATGTCGCTTTACAAATTGTAAAAGATGATGATATTGCTCAAGATATAATGCAAGATACTTTTATTAAATTCATGAAGCAAATTGACCATTATGAAGATCAAGGAAAAATTAAGCAGTATCTAACTACTATTTCTAAAAATTTGGCTCTTAATTATGTTAAGAAGGCTAAGAAAGAAGAAAGATATGATGATACTAAGATTGGAACAACTAAAAAGTTAACAAATAAAACTGATTTAATGTTAACTTTAAAAAAAACCTTGACTCCAGAAGAATCTCAAATTGTAACTTTAAAGGTTTTATTCGATTATAGTTTTAAAGAAATCGGAGAAGAATTGAATCAGTCATTAGGTACGATTCAAGGTAAATATTATAAAGCTATTGATAAATTAAAAATTTATTTTGCAAAGGAGGGTCGATAATATGAACAAAACTGAAAAAAAGTTTAAAGAATATATGGAAGAAAATATTCATGTTAAGGACACTTATAATGATATTGCAAAAAAGATTTCATTTAATGAAGAAGAGGAGAAAACATTTATGAAAAACAAAAAAGTTATTGGACCAGTTTTATGTTGTGTTGGAGCATTAGCAGTTGTTGGTGTTGTAGGAATTACAACAAAAGGATTTGGCTTATTTAAAGAAAAAGAAGCTAAATCAATGGTTACTATTGATACTAATCCAAGTATTGAATTAGTTGTCGATGAAAAAGATAAAGTAGTTTCTGTTAGAGGAGCTAACGATGATGGAAAACTAGTTTTATATGGTGAAAAAGTCGTTGGTAAAGATGTTGAAAAAGCAGTTGAAATTATTATTCAAGCAGAAATCGATACAGGTTATATTGTAGCTAATGCTCAAATTGGGGCTAACCAATTTAGTTTAACAGTATCTTCAGATACAACTGTTGAATCAAGTGAATTAGTTAATACAATTCAAAATAAAGTAAAAGAAGTTTGTGAAAATAATAATATTGCAATTTCTTTAGAAGAGAGCAAAGCACTTGCAAGAACTGAACTTGAAAAATTAGCTTTAGAATTAGATCCTACTTTAACTGAAGAACAAGTTAAAGAGATGGAAACAAGCCAATTATTAGCAGTTATTAAACTATACCAATTAGAAACTGTCGAATTATATAACGCTGAATTAGAAGCATTATATACTAATGTTAAAGAATTCAAGTTTGATTATATGTCTCAAGAAAGCACTATCGAGGCAATGAAAACTGTTGATGGTGCTATTGCTGATCTAGCAGTTTCAGCATATGAAACTAGTATGAATTTATTAAAAACAGCTCAAGATGCTGTTGAAACAACTAGATACAATTTGCTTGTTAAAGAAGATTCTATTTATCAACAACAAGTTGCTGCATTGAAAGACAAAAAACAAGAAGTTTTAGCTCTTAAAAATGAAGTAGCTAAACTAGAAGATGGAACTGAAAAAACAAATAAAGAAGCAGCATTAACTATTGCTTTAAATAATTTAGAAAATGCTGAAGTTTTATTAGAACAAGCTTATGTAAATGCTAATGCAACATTAGATACAGTAGTTGCTACATTAGATTCAGCAATGAGTTCTTTAGATAGTGCATTAGAATCTTTCCTAACTGCTTATAGTTCTATATCAAATACAGTTAAAGAAAAATTAACTGAAGCTGAAACTAAATTAAATGAAACAAAAGATCAAATCTTTGCTGATTTTGAAGAAAAATATAGTGATGAAATAGCTCACTATGAAGAAGAGATAGCTTCTAGAAAAGAAGCAATGAAAGAAGCAATTGCTGGATAAGTTATTTAAAATTAGAATGCCAAAAATGGCATTCTTTTTTTTACTTTGTATTTGGTATAATAAATATGTAAATAAGTAATTTCCTATTTAACAAATAAACGAAAGGAGAAAAGAATTTTTATTCTGTAATTATTATGAAAAAGAATTTGCTAAAGATATGTTGTATTTTTTCATTATTATTTTTTAGTTCTTGTAGTTTGACCAATAATAAGAATGATAATACCGATATTGTTGTTGATGATGAAAATGAAAACAATGACGAGCAACTCCAAAATGGTGTATTAAAATATTTAGGAAATAAATATGAGATTTATGAAATAAATAAAGAATATGAATTTCAATTCGAAGTTTCTTCTTTTCTTAAAGAAAAATTAGTTTATGAAGTTGGAAATAAAAGTATTTTAGAGTTTCAAAGTAATGGTAATTTATTAACTAAAAGCACAGGTATAACTTATGTTAAAATTTATAATTCAGAATATACAGATTATGAATTTTTGATACCTGTTTATGTCTTTGAATCTATAAATCAAGGTAATTTATCCGATGTGTTGGATGCTCCTTTATATTCAATGTTTGAAGTTA
Organism: Bacilli bacterium; assembly: GCA_051872335.1. Classification (GTDB taxonomy): domain Bacteria; phylum Bacillota_I; class Bacilli_A; order RFN20; family CAG-826; genus SUG2458. The sequence goes on from JBJEDT010000015.1 coordinate 26,951, forward strand.
CAGGTAAGCTTGAAAATGTTAATAATTATTCAAATAAAAAAACAGCAACATTGATTGATGAAAATTATATATCTTATGAAATTCTTCTTTCAGATGATCCAAAAGAGTGTATTACTGCTTCAAAAGATGCTTTTAATGTAAATGGTCATATTAGGCTTACTGATTATATTGAAAGTTCTAATGCGTTAATAAATCTTAAAAATGGAGATGTGGTTAAAGTTTTAATAATGGGAGAAGAAGCGTCTGTTTTTGGAAAAAAAGACTATACTGGATCAGCTTTATTATTAGATATCATTAGCCAAGATGACGATACAGATTGTGTTATTAATAATATGACAACTCATTATGAGGTATCTTGTAATAAGGCAAAATATAATGAATTATTTACAGTTAAATGTTTAAGTGCAGATATAGATTATATAAGGGTAATTGGTACACATGATGGATTGCTATATGTAAATTGTGATAAGCTCGATGAAGAATATTCTTTATTAACTTATTTATGTGAGTCTTCAGAAATAACAATTTTTGATACGCGATATACTTTATTTGATACAAAACTTACAACATTCACTACTAAAACTGAAGTTTATGGTCAAGAAAATCCAGAAATAAATAAAGAAACGATTCATGACATTTTATTTGATAATTGTACAAATTTACTTTTTGATGCTAATGAATTGAAAATTTTAAATTATAAACAAATTTCAGGTCTCAGTAATAAAGGTTTAAATATTGGATTATCAAATTCTATGACAAGATCATATATAAGTTTTTCAATTCCTGTCAACTTTAAAGTTCATAGTATATCTATTAAAGTTGTTTCGATGGAAGCACAATCTATTAAAAGAAGTGATGTAGTTATTAATAACACTACCTTAGGTTCAGTATATGGAACTAATATTGATGCAGATGGAGATACTTTTGAATATACTTCAATAATACCTATTTCACACATATCTATTGCATCAGGTAGTATAGATAATGATAGTTATGGTTTTATTCTTAGTGAAATTGTATTAAGTACTCTTCATTACACTCAATTTGATTCGTAAAAATTTTGAATTGATAAAAAAGTGTACTAAAATAGGACTCCCAAATTTTGACATACATTAATATGTGTAGTAATTTAGGAATATAAATTATTGATTTTTGGGAGGACTATAATAATGGAATCAAAATTTACAGGTGGACTTTTAGGACTTATTGGAATCAACATTTTAAGAGTTTTATTAATTGCAATTACTCTTGGAATTGGCACTCCATGGGCAGTTTGTATGTATCATCGTTGGGAAACCAAACATACAATTATTGATGGTAAACAATTAGAATTTGATGGAACTGGTGGCCAATTATTTGGTAAATATATTATTTGGATTTTGCTAACTATTATTACAATCGGTATCTATAGTTTTTGGCTAGGTATTAAGATGAAAAAATGGGTAATTTCACATACTCATGTAGTTAGAGCAAGATAATCTTAAACTTTAATTAATTTTATAAAACAATGAATATTAGTTATTCATCTATTAATAAATAAAGTAATAGATTTGTAATAACGCTAATTCATTGTTTTTTATTTGTTATAAATTATAAAGAAATATTACATATGTATATAATCTAATTATTCTATATATTATTAATACTTAATTAGGTATTTTGTTATGTAAAATAATTAATAATTAGTTTATAATTATAAAGAGGTGGGTAAATATGAGTCAAAATAAAAAGAATAAGAAATTTAATAAATTTTTAAATTATGTATATGAACCATATGCAAATCAAAAACTAACTATTTCTAGAGCATTACACTTTAGTAAATTTTATTCATTGATTGCTTTAGTTATTGAAGTTGTTGTATGTACTATTTTACTCATAATTTCTGCTGTTGTTGATACTACTTCACCTCTATTAAGCCCTACTTCTATTTTAATTATGTTTTTAGGATTTTTATTAGTTGATACAGTTATTGTTTACATACGTTTAATGAAAATCGGAAGCATTTCTTATAGAACCGATTTAGATGTAGCTCGTGTTTTAGGTAATGATGTCAAAGAGGCATATGACTTTGCCAAAATAGGCATGGCTGTTGTAGATGATAATAATGTTGTTATTTGGGTTAATGAATTTTTATTTTCTAGACAAGTTAAAATTCTTGACCTTAATATATATGATTGCTTCGAAGAATTAACTCAATTAACTGAACAAAAAGATGTTGTTGTTAAAATTAATAATATTGCTTATGAAGTTCGTTATATTCAAGATTCTAATTTGTTTATTTTCAAAGATATTAGTGCTTACACAGAAGAACACGAAAATGCTGTTAATGAATCTTTAGTTATTGGTTCGTTAATTATTGATACTTATGATGAATTACAAAGAACGACTGAATCTAAAAAATTTAATCAGATGATATTGAATACTGTTAATGATATTGATAAGTATTTTGGTTTGTTTGATTGTTTGGTTTTACCAACAGCAAACGAAGATTCTTACACAATTCTTTGTAGTTATAGCAATTTTGAAAAAATACAAGAAGATAAGTTTTCTTTAATGGATGATATTAGAAAAAATTCAAAGTCCGATTCTCGTATTGCTTTGACTATTTCTATTGGATTTGGTTACGGATTTAATGAAAGCATTAACTCACTTTATGAAAGAGCAACACGTGCTGCATCAACTGCATTAAAACGTGGTGGTGATCAAATTGTTATTTCATCTGGTAATAAACAAGAAGTTATTGGTGGACAACATAAAATTGAACGTCAACAAAATCTTGTTAAATATCGTACTTATGCACAACAATTATCATACTATATTCGTGAATCATCTCGTGTAATCATTAGTGGACACAAAAATTCTGATCTTGATTCATTAGGTGCATCGCTAGGTTTATTCGCTTTTGTACAAACAGTTAAGAAAAATGATGGCAGCCATATTCCAGCACATGTTGTTTTTGATGGCCCATCTTCGCAAATTAATGCACAACAAATTTATTCTCAATTTGTTAAAAAATCATCTATAAAGAATGTTTTTGTCAATTCATCTAATGTTAACGATTTAATCGATGATAAAACATTATTAATACTTGCTGATGTTCACAATCCTGGTAATGCTTTAGTAAGTGATTATTTTGACTTATCTAATAATAAAAATACTTTTACTCGTATTGTAATTTTTGATCACCATATGAAAAATACTTCTGATGTTGATCTTGATCCATTACTTGAATTTATTGATCCATCTATTTCTTCAGCAAGTGAAATGATTACTCATTTACTTGAATATACGGAGGAAACAGTTAAATTGCCACAAGAAATTGCAGATACAATGTTATCTGGTATTATGCTTGATACATCATTTTTTAAAAACAGAGTTGATAGCTCAACATTCTATGCTTGCAACAATTTAGTTCAACATGGGGCTAATCAAAATACTGCTGTTTCATATTTAAAAGAAACATATGAAACATATCAATTAAAGTGTACTTTAAGTACAAATATGAACAATCCAGATTATATAGATAATTTTTATGTTCGTAATGGATTACATATTTTTATCATTTGTGCATTAGATCCAAAGAATCCTACTTTCTTGCTTGATAAAGATATTCTTGCAAAAGTTGCTGAAGAACATGTTGCAACAAAAGATGTTGACGCTTGTTTTGTTATAGGAAAAATAGATGAGGATACATATTATGCATCTTCACGTGGAAATGGTAAGATTAATGTTCAACGTATTTGTGAAAGTTTTAAAGATGGTAATGGTGGTGGCGAATTCGATAGAGCTGCTGTATTATTCCATATAGAGAATGTGACAATTTTTGATATAAAAGAAAAAATCAAAGAAAAAATTCTCGAACTCACAGATGATGTAGATTACAATTAATGGAGGTTTAATGATGAAAGTTATTTTATTACAAGATGTAAAAGGTGTTGGTAAAAAAGGCCAAACTGTTGAAGTTAGTGACGGATATGCTAATAACTTTATCCTTCCAAGAAGATTAGGTGTTATGGCTACCAAACGTAGTCAAGAAATTTTAAATTTACAAATCGAAGATGCACGTAAAAAAGATGAAGAAAATAGATTAAATGCTCAAGAAATTGCAAAACAATTAGAAACTATTACTTTAGAGTTTGTTGCTCCTGCTGGGAAAGATGGACGTATGTTTGGGTCTATTTCTTCAAAACAAATTGTTGAAGCTCTAAAATCAAAACATAATATTACGATAGATAAAAGAAAATTTATTTCAAATGATACAGCTAATGTTTTTGGAACAACAAATTTTAAAGTCGAATTATATAAAGGTGTAGTTGGCACAATTAAAGTACATGTAAGTGAAAAAGGAAAGTAGGTTGATAGTATGTTAGATGTATTACCACATAATATTCCTGCTGAAAAATCTGTCCTTGGAGCAATGTTATCTAGTAGAGATGCACTAATCGAAGCTTCAAGTGGATTAGAAATTGACGATTTTTATGATTTAAAAAATCAAATTATTTTTAGTGCAATTTTACGTGTTCAAGATAAAAGAGAGCCAGTTGATGTACAAACAGTCACTAATGAATTGATTAATTCTAAAGAGTTTGAAAAAATCGGTGGAATTGAATATCTTTTAGAAATTACGGAATCTAATATTGCCCCATCTAATTACAAGCATTATGTTGACATTGTAAAAGATCAAGCAATATTAAGAAATTATTTATTGCAATTAAAAGAAACAATTAATCAATATGATAAAGAAGAAATTAATGATGTATCAACATTTATAGGTTTAACAGCAGAAAAAATATTAAGAAAAGCTGAATCTAGAAAAATTTCTTCTTTTGAAACAGCTGAATCAGTTGCACATAGAGTTAAAGCTGATTTAAATACAATTAAGATTACAGATGAGGATGGAGTTACTGGTTTAACAACTGGTTATAAACGTTTAAACGAACTTACCCATGGATGGCAAAAAAGCGATATGATTATTTTAGCTGCGCGTCCTTCAGTTGGTAAAACGGCTTTTGCTTTAAATTTATGTTTAAATGCTACTTTAAAAACAAAAAAGCCAGTAGGTATTTTTTCTCTAGAAATGCCTGCTGAAATGTTAATGATGCGACTAGTAGCAAATAGATCTACTGTAGAGTTAGGTAAAATTCAAACAGGGAAAATTAGTCAAAGAGATTATGTTGCTATTGATAAAGCTTTAAGTGAAATTGCTTCTACTAAATTATTTATCGATGATTCTCCTAATATTAAGTTAATGGATATTTTAGCAAAAGCTCGTAAATTAAAAATGGAACACCCTGATTTAGCTCTTATTATGATAGATTATATTGGTTTAATTACAACAGGAAATAAAAAAGTCGAATCTAGACAAGTTGAGGTTAGTGAAATATCGCGCCAATTAAAAGCTTTAGCAAGAGAATTAGAAATACCAATTTTAGTTTTATGTCAATTATCAAGAAATGTAGAACAAGCAAAAACTGGTGGTCGTAAACCTGTTATTTCAGATTTGCGTGAGTCTGGATCTATCGAACAAGACGCTGACGTAATTATGTTATTATCACGTCCTGATTATCAAAATAAAGATAATTCAAATATGAAATCATTAACAAATGATATTAATGAGCCTACTATAAATGAAAATGGTGAAACAGTTAGCCAAGTTACTGTAACAGTTGGCAAAAATAGAAATGGTCCTATTGGTGATGTTAAGTTGATATTCACTAAAACGATTGGTCGTTTTGATGAACAAGCTAATAGTGATGATTACGGTGGTTAAAAATGCGTTTTTATGTTTTAGCATCGGGTTCTAAAGGGAATGCTACTTTAGTAGTGTCTCAAGATAAGTGTATTTTAATTGATTTAGGAATTACATATAAATGTTTATGCTCAAAATTAAGTGAGATTTCGTATAGTATTAATGACATTCATGCTATACTATTTACTCACGACCACGCTGATCATATTGGTGGTGTTTGCAACAAAATTGATATGAAAAAATGTTATTGTGCTAAAGGTACATTAGAAATAGATGCAAGTAATGAACTAAGTCATTATGGAGTATATAATATTGATGGATTTAAAATAACTATTTTACCAACTTCTCATGATGCTATAAATCCAGTAGGATTTGTAATTGAAGCGGATGGAGAAAAATTAGTTTATATGACTGATACAGGTTATGTTTCAACAAGAAATTTCGAATATATGAAAAATGCTGATCATTATATTATGGAAAGTAATTATAACTATAAAATGTTAATGCAAACAAATCGACCAGAGAGTTTAAAACTTCGAATTATTGGAGATTCAGGCCATCTTTCAAATGAAGATAGTGCTGCTACATTATGTCAACTAGTTGGTGAAAAAACAAAAAATATTTGTTTAGCACATATATCAAGGGAAGCTAATACTAAAGATTTAGCCTTAGAAACCTGTCGTAGTATTTTCAATAAATATAATGTGTCTTTAGAGCACATTAATTTAATAGCTGCTGATCAATTTATAACTTTAACGTTTGGAGAAGAAGTATATGAAAATTAAATTAGTAGTTGTAGGTAAACTTAAAGAGCCTTTTTTAAAAGATATGTGTAATGAATATATTAAAAGACTAAGCCCATATACAAGTGTTGAAGTTATTGAGGTGGCAGATGAGTTACCTCAAGCCAATTCGTCATTAAAAGATGAAGAAAATTGTAGAATCAAAGAAGGTGAAAGAGTTTTATCAAAAATTAAAGATAGTGATTATGTTTATTTATTAGATTTGCATGGTAAACAAGTTGATTCAATTAGTTTTGCTCATGATATAGAAAATTTAATGAATAAAGGTAATTCAACAATCACTTTTATTATTGGAGGTTCTACTGGCGTATCACCTAATTTAATACAAAGAGCTAATTTTAGATTATGTTTATCAACGATGACATTTACTCACTTAATGACACGTGGAATTCTATTAGAACAAATTTATAGAGCTTTTACTATCATTAACAATAAGACATATCATAAGTAAGAAAATGTTATTTTTAATTTAAAATATAAAAAAATGGGATTTGAAATCCCATTTTTAAATAAAGAAAATTATTGAATTTTATCAAATATTTTTGTTTTATTTTTTCTCATATAAAGCATTAATGAAAGAATAATTATAAAACATATTCCAATAATGATGGATGCTGCAACAAAAATATTCATTACATTATATAACATTGATAAGTATCCGATAACAATAAAGACAATAGCTACTGCCCAACATGCTAGTAATGAAAACAAGACATTCATATTTTGTTTTATAGGATCGATCTCATTAACCCAATCTAAATAAGGTCTTGATAAATCTACCATATACATAATTATATTTGCTAAAATTGTTGCACTAATTGAAGTAATTATACATAGCACGATAATTGACCAATGAATATTAAGTCCAAAACCTAAACCTAAAATTACAATTATTTCGATACCTGAGGTTAATACAATTCCCCAAAATATTTTAGAAATCATAACTACAAAAGGACTTACTGGAACATATTTAAGTAATGAAGCATTTTTTCCTTCACGTGATATCGAACACGCACTAATGAGTGTCATGGAAGATAAAAACAAAGCAAATGCAGTGACAAAGAAAATTAAGAAACCACTATCGAAAGTAATTAAAGAACGCATATTAGCGATAATTGTTTGTAAACCTGTTGCCGAAGATTCTTGGCCAAAAATGGTAACAAATATTGAAATAGCACCTATTACTAAGATTAAAAATGGTGGAACAACAAGTTGAATCACATTTGTATTAGAACGAACTATATCTTTATATTCTTTCATTATATAAGTACCTAATACAGTCTTACTTTTTGTACCATTTTTAATTACTACATCAAGACTATCTTGAGAAATTTTTTTCTTTTTGTTTTGGTAGTTATCGTTTGTTTTTACAAGTACATTTCCATACGAAGGTCCAAATCCTACTATAACAATAAACATAATAGCGAAAGAAATTATACCAAATAGTAATGAATATAATACACCTATTAAAGTTGGATCCGTTAAACCAGCATTTGGTAAAAAGATATAGAAACTAAAAAAGCGAAGATTATTGGCTAATGAGGCAATTGATAACTTAAAAGAAGCAATTAGTTCGGCAGCATTTTCTGCTTCTGAAATATCAAGAGACGTTGATGAAAGAAGTTCAATTGCTAATATCAAACCCATTGTAACTATAAATGATAAAAATGAGAATAGAGTTTTATATTTAGCTAAATTTATAATTTTTGCTAATGCACAATTAATTAAAAGTGATAATGCTAATGGTACAATAGGTAAAAAGATAAAGAATAAAATTTCATTTATGTAAATAATCCATGTAGGTTGTAATACGATATTAAAAGATATTAAACATGGTAAGACAACAAATATTTGAATAGCATATGCTGTGATTAAAGTATTAAGTAATCTTGCAATGAATAATTCATAGGACTTAACAGGTAAAGGCATATAAACATGATTATCTTGTGATAAAAAGAAAGAAGATAGAACAACCATTGATATTAATGAAAAAACTAAAACAAGATACATTGGTACATAAATTAATAAAATATTTTTTAAATATTCATAATCGTAACCTGTTTCAAGTTTACCTATTTCTAATAAAGCAAATGCAAACATTCCTATTGATATACTTACAAAGACAAAGCATAGTAATAGAAAAATTGTAAAAATAGTTTTCTTTATAGGGGATTGTTTTTTTGTTGAATTACTAAAATTAAAGATATTAGCAAATCCACTATTTTTAAAGATAACGCTTGTTAATGATAATATTCTACTCATTGTTAGTCATCTCCAAGAAGATATCTTCTAAACTCTTATCTTCTTTTTTATATTTTTTCAATTCATTTAATGTTCCAACAAATAATAGTTTACCTTTTGATATTATTCCAACTCGATCGCAAAGCTTTTCAGCTACTTCTAAAACATGCGTTGAAAATAAAACTGTATTTCCCTTACTTGCATACTCTTTCATTGTTTCTTTTAATTCAAAAGAAGCTTTTGGATCTAATCCAGTTAATGGTTCATCAAGTATTAAATTCGTAGGGTCATGAAGTAAAGTACTGATGAGTACGATTTTTTGTCTCATACCGTGTGAATATGTTTGAATTTTTTCATTTAAAGCATCTTGTATATTAAATTTTACAGCGAGTTCTTTTATTTTTTCTTGCTCAATTTTAGGATCGACATTGTACATTTTAGCAATAAAGTGTAAATATTCGATTCCTTTTAATCTAATTAACATATCAGGATTATCAGGAACAAAACCGATCTTTGACTTTGCTTCATAACTATCTTTATATATATCAAAACCATCAATTGTAATGTGACCTTCGGTAATAGAAGATATACCTGTAATCATTTTTAAAGTTGTGGTTTTACCAGCACCATTAGGTCCTAAAAAACCAAATATTTCACCATTTTTTATTTCTAAAGAAATATTATCAACTGCTTTCACATTAGATTGATATTCTTTTGTTACATTTTCAATTTTTATCATAAGTAGTCCCTCCAATGGACTTTTATTATTTTACCATATTTTATAAATAAAAAAGTAGATACTATACATATACACTGTATAAGAAATCTACTTAATCAATAAGTCCAAAATGTTTAATTGCTTTAGCCCAACCATCATTATCTATATCATCGGTAATGTAGTCAGCTACTGCTTTAGCTTCAGGACGAGCATTTCCCATTGCTACTGATATTCCAGCAAAACTTAACATTTCAACATCATTATTATTGTCACCTAAACACATAACATTTTCAGGTTGCCAACCATAATATTCAAGAACTGCTAAAACACCTTTTGATTTATCTGAATCTTTAGGCATAATGTCTACTGCATATTGATGCCAACGAGCACATTTACATTCCTTTAAGTGTGGAGTAAATAGTGACTCATCAAGTTCATCTACAAAAGCAATAGCTTGATATACAGTTCTATCATAATGATCTGGATATGAACGAGCTTGTGGGAAACGAGTATTATAATCTTCGTGTGCCATAATTACACGATCATCGATGTAATTAATATGACCTTCTTTTTCTTCAATAAGAGTTAAACCAAATTTAAGTCTTTTTGAAAATTTTATTAATGCATCAACTTCATTTTCTGGCATTGGGTAATGATAGATGATTTCACCATTAATAATTGCATTAGCACCATTCATAGTAATTAAACCATCAGGTTGAACATTGTCTAAGACACCTAACTTACGAATTAAATAAGCATTTCGTCCAGAACATAAAAATACTTTAATTCCTTTCGCCTGAAGTTTATGAATAGCATCTACAGCACTTTCTGGTATTTTCTTTAAATTATGCGAAAATAAAGTCCCATCGATATCAGTGATAACAGCTTTAATATCTTTTTGCATATAATGCTCCTTTCATTTATTTTTTATTTAAGTATAATAAATAAAGGTAGGTGATGAATGTGAAACTATATAACGAGTGGTCAAACTTAAAAGTTCTAGAAGATTCACAAAACCCTTTTTCAACTTTATACGCTTATGACGACGGATCAATGTTTTATATCGAACCCATTTTTTATACAATGTTAAAAGGATTTGAGGAACAACGTCCGGGTTGCGTTTCGTTAATATTAAAAGAAATGGAAGCAATAGTCAAGAAAAATCGTAAAGTTATTTTTACTGGTTGCTTTGAACACCCTCTAACAAAATGCGATGATGCCATAGTTTTAGAAATATTCGATATTACGGACAAACTTGAAATTTATGTAGAAGATAAATCACGTGGTTCCGACTATGGTGATTAAATGAAAGAGTATAAAATTTTAGTTCTTGGTGTAAATAACATAGGAGTATCAATATCTATTTTATTAAATAGGTTAGGATGCTCCTATTTTGTTTCATCATTAGAAACAATGAAGTTAAAACTTTTTATGGAGGGTTTAGTTCCAATCGTTGATAAAGAATTAAAAAGAATATATTTACAAGAAGATGTACATCCACTCTTTATTAATAAATTAGATGATGATTATGAGGTGGTTTTTGTAACGGAAAAAGATTTTAATATATTTAAATTTTTAACAAACCATAAAGTTAAAGTCTTAATAATAAATGTTTATAAAAGTAATAAATATTTATCTATGCTTTATGACACTTTTAAAAAAGAAACTTGTATTATTTATTGGCCAATATTTCTTTTAGATAAAAATAATATAATTGGGATTTTTAACATTAATGACTCAAAATTATTATTTGAATTATTAGATATTTATTCAACATATTCTTATCAATTTTATAATTATAAGATTGTAAATGAAGTAATTGAATATCAAAATAAAATTGAGAGATTAACATTAAGTTACATAGGTAATCTTAAAGAAAAAAACTATAGTGAAGAACAGATAAATGAGTTTAAAACAATAATAAAAAATAAGGATTCTTTGTGATAAGAATCCTTATTAATTGATAATTATTGAACTGGGCGTAATGTCTTCATAGACATCCACATTAATCTAATTGCCATTAATGCAACAAATATAAATGAAGCATAGCGAGAGAAAATAAATCCAAAGATTAATGTTAAGACAGCTGGAGATAATGCTGTATAGAATGACATGTTCATTGTCTCTTTAAATTTAAAGTGTCTATTAGGATTGTTTTTACCTCTAGTCATTAACCATAATGTAGCACCGAAGATGATAATAATTGTAGCGTTCATACCACCAACTAAAGCAAAAGAATAAAGGGTATTAGTTTTACGTAATGTTCTATAACCTTCTTCAAAGAAAGTATTCCATCTAGATGAAGATAAAGAAACAACTTCTTCTGAATCAGTTGATTTTAATAAGTCTTTTAAGAATAAACCATTACTTCCAACATCTTGAGTTAAATAGTCACCTTTATATGCTGATTCTGTATAAGAACCATTTGATGTAGCTGATAAATCATATTTTACAAAATAGAATTCTTTGCTACCAAAAACTAGTAATGAACAAGGTTTTTGATAATAAGCATTTTCAGTTGCATAACCTTGACTAATACCAAAAATTGGGTTATTAAAGAAAGTTTCATATGCACTTGATGTGCCATCTTCTTTTTCACCTAGAGATACAAAAACACGTAGTCTTGGAGCGATAACAACATTACCTTCTGAGTCAAGTACACCTGTATTTTGTTTGAATTCATAATAAGAATAAGATACTCCATCTTCATCTGTTGAACTAGTTACAATAGCATTCCAATTTTCTAATGAAGCAGTATCATTATAAAAAAGTTCATTTTCTCCTTGTTCATTTTGTTTTACTACAAGATTGATTTCTTTAGCTGGATCAACTACACGTGTTTCAGGATCTTCACCATTTAAGATACGAGTAAATGTTTCTAAACCAACGTCTGCAGAATACATTGTACTTGTTAATAAATAGTTTCCTTTTGTAGTTCCAGATTGAACAACTGAAGGAATAAAAGAAATACAAACAGAAAAAATATAGACAATTAAAGCAATCCACCAAGGAAATTTGGTAGCTGCAACAACACAACTATCATTGTTAATTAATGTTTTTGCGAGCGTAGGTATAACTTTAATTGGTTTATCTTTTTGGTTGTTTGCCATTTTATTTGTTGTAATAGGTTGTTGTGTTACTTTCATTTTCATTACCTCACGTTTCTTGATTATTATATGGTATTTACTAGATTTATTCAAGAAATATTAATTTAGTTCATTAAAGGATATTTATTATGTTATAATGTACCAAAGGAGATTAAATTATGGCAACAAAAAAATCAACAAAAAAATCAACAAAAAAAGCACCAGCTGTAAAAAAACAACCTATCTTAGCATTTGTTCTTGCTTTAATTGCAGTAGTAGTTGCATGTATGATGTTTTTACCAGCAATTAAAGTAGGTGAAGACATAGTTGTTAGTGGTGTAATTGCTACATTTGGTGGTGAAGTAACAAAGACAACTACAGGAACATTAGGTTCTGTTACTCTTAACATAGGTGAAACATTATTTAATGTTGGATTATTCTTTGCTTTCTTATTACCTGTTGTTCTAGCAGTTGTTTATGCAGTATTTGAATTAATTAACGCAAAGTTAGGTAGAATGTTGGTTATTCTTCCTACAGTTGCATTTATTGCAAGTGCAGTTTTATTCTTCTTAGGAGTTAAATTATTCCTTGGTGCAAATGGAGATGAAACTTGGGTAAGTTTATTAGTTTCTGCTGAGACAGAATTCAAATTAGGTATTGGCTTAATCCTTGGTGGATCACTTTCAGTTGTTGGTGCTCTCGCAAGTTTATATACTTGTTATGTTAAATTAGTAAAATAATTATATGCCATAAAGCGGAAACAAAATTTTATGTTTCCGTTTTTTTTTACAAATAATTCTTGTAAAAATCAGTATATTAAATAAAAATAATATATAAGAGGAGATGATTTAATGAAGAAATTTAATATTCGTGAGCATCTACATTCTTTAGTGCTTTTATGTTTAGGATTTGTTTTATCATTAATGGTTTTTTTACCAGGTGGAAAACAAGTTTATCAAATTGGAGAAGAAAGTGTTGTTAATACAATTACAGGATTAAAATATACATTTGGAGGAGAAACCCAATTAAATATTGGCAAAGTAAATTTAAAATTTAATCCTTTTGCTTTTTTTGGTTTCTTTTTACCATTATTTATTTCAATTATATATTTTGTACTCGATGTTTGTTTTGGTAAGAAAGCAAATTTAATGATTTTAATTGTCGTATTTACATATGTTTTAAGTTTCTTGTTTTTGATTTTTTCAGCAAAAGTTATGGTTGCTCAAAATGGATTAGGTGATGAGGTGGTTCCAATGTCACAAAGTTATAAACTTGGAATAGGATCAATTTTTGGTGTAACACTAAACTTTGTAGGTGTTGTTTCATCTTTAGCTATTACTTATATTAAATTAGTTAAGTAACATTTAGACTTTAAAAAGTTATTGCTTGTATTTTCTTAAACATATATAATTATTTAGACGGAGGTATTTAAAATGAGTAAAAATACTGGAAAGAAAATAACTGGAATGTGGTGGTTCTTATTTGTAGCCATTGCTGTTGCATGTATGGTATTCCCAACTGGAATTTTCTATAAGAGTGCAGGTGGCAACACAATTAGTTTTAAAGGTTTAGAATGTGTCTTTGGAGGACAATATATCGACGCTGCACATGCAGATTCAAAGTTTAATGTTGTATCATTCTTAGGATTCTTTTTACCATTTGTTGCTTGTGTTGTTTATATGGCACTTGCTAAGGTAAAAGGTTCAATCTTTATCCCTATGGTCGCATTCTTAGCAAGCTTTATTTTATTATTCTGTGGTAAAGTTGCTTTCTGTAATGTTAATGGATTAATTTCTCTTCCTAACTATTCATTAGGTGTTGGTACTCTACTTGGAGCATTAATATCTATAGTTGGCTTTATTTCAACAGTAGTTATAGGAATTAAGAATTTAGTATCTTAATTAACAAATCATTTTTATAATAAATAGACTGTTATTAACAGTCTTTTTATTTTCTTTTTTCTTAAAAAAATTTATTATATTACTAGAGGATAAAATTATGCATTCTATTAAAACATTATATAAAGTTGGAAATGGCCCATCTAGTTCTCATACTATAGGTCCTAAAGTAGCAAGTGAATTTATTATTAATAAATATAAAGATTGTAATTTTGTTAAGGTTACTTTATTTGGTTCATTAGCATTTACTGGTAAAGGGCATTTAACAGATTACATTATTGAAAAGATTTTTACGGAAAATAATATAAAAGTCGAGATTAATTTTAATTATGAAATTTTAGAATTAGAATTTCCTAACACTATGCATTTTGAAGTTTATAAAGATAATGTTGTTTTAGGAGAAGAGACTATTTATTCAATCGGTGGAGGTCTAATTAAAGTTAAAGACTATGAAGATGTTGAAGAAAAAGAAGTTTATCCTCATAAAACTATTCTTCAAATAAAAGAATTTTGTAATCAAAATAATTTAAATTTTGTAGAGTATGTATTACATTTTGAAGAACCATCTATTATCGATTTTGCTGAAAGTATTTATAAAGTAATGGTTAATAGTGTTAAAAATGGTTTAAATAAAAAAGGTGTATTACCTGGTAAATTAATGGTAGAAAGAAAAGCTTCTACAATATTTAATAATAAGAAAACGAATGAAACTGAAAGTATGAAAGAAAAACGACTTGTTTCTAGTTATGCTTTTGCTTGTAGTGAAGAAAATGCCTCAGGAGGAGAAATTGTGACAGCTCCTACTTGTGGTTCATGTGGTATTATTCCAAGTATTATTATGTATTTAGAAGATTCAGGCTATAATCATAAAGATATAATTAATGGACTTTTAGTTGCTGGTCTTTTTGGGCTTGTTGTTAAAGATAATGCTTCTATTAGTGGTGCAGAATGTGGATGTCAAGCTGAAATTGGTACAGCTTGTGCAATGGGTGCAGCTTTAGTTGGGACTGTCAATCATTTAAATAATGATCAAATAGAACGAGCTGCTGAAATAGCTCTTGAACACCATCTTGGTCTAACTTGTGATCCTGTTTTAGGTTATGTTCAAATTCCATGTATTGAAAGAAATGCTGTTGCAGCATTAAGGGCTATTGAATCTTGTTCTTTAGCAGAATTATTTGGAGAATCTCAATCAAAAATTTCCTTTGACCTTGTTGTTGAAACAATGAAACAAACCGGTGTTGATTTAAAATATGAATATAGAGAAACAAGTGCTGGAGGACTTGCTAAGAATTATATGAAATAAAGACTTTAATTCTTTATTATGGTAATATTAAAAATAGAAATATATTTAACTTATGTTTTAAGAAAGGAAGTTAACTTATGTATTTTGTAGGAATTGATATCGGTGGAATGTCTATTAAATTTGGACTTGTTGATGAAGATGGTGCTATTATTTATCGAACAGTTTTGAGTGTTGATTATAAAGAAGTATCTGTTGAAAAAACTATTTCATTGATGAAAGATAAAATAGAAGAACTTTGTAATGGTGCAAAAATTCATCTTAAAGATATAAAAGGAATAGGTATTGGATGCCCTGGAGTATGTAACACTGATGAAGGTATTTTAGTTAATGCACCAAATTTAAAATGGCAAGATATTCATATTCGTGAAATGTTTGCTGATTTACGTATTCCTACTTTTATTTGTAATGACGCTAATGTTGCTTTAATTGGTGAAGCTACTTTTGGAGCAGGTAAAGGATTTAAAGATCTTTTATTACTAACTCTTGGTACTGGAGTTGGTGGAGGAATTATCATTGATGGTAAATTATTTGAAGGCGTTGGTTACATGGGTGGAGAACTTGGCCATATGATTATTGAAATGGATGGTAGAGAATGTGGCTGTGGACACAAAGGATGCCTAGAAGCTTATGCTTCAGTCAGTGCTTTAATTAAAGATACAAAAGAGGAAATGTTAAAAAATAAAAAGAGCAAAATGTGGGATGCATGCCTTGGAGACATTAATCAAGTAAATGGAAGAACTGCATTTGAAACATGTGCTTTAGGCGATGAATCAGCTACAAAAGTTGTTAACAATTATATAAAATATTTAGGTGAAGGCATTAGAAGTTTATTAAATATTTTTAGACCAGAAGCTATCATTATTGGTGGAGGTTTATCTGGACAAAAAGAAAATTTAATAAATCGTATTAATGATTATTTAGATAGTGTTGACTGGGGAATGAAAGGTACACCAAAAGCTAAAATCTTCGTTTCTAACTTTGGAAATGATGCCGGAATTATTGGCGCTGCTGGTTTAGCTATGAAAGGTGTAAAAAATCTTTTATAAGTAATATTTTTTTCTTGATAACATAAAATATATTATGATAAAATAAAGTGCATTTTATAATGCACTATTTTTATGGGACTGTTTTGGGTTCGACAGGAATAGATATTGCTTTAGCTGCAGTCGAGTTGTGACGTAATCACAAATCGCCAATAACTGGCAATCAAAATTTATCTTTAGCAGCTGCTTAGTCAAGACGATTTTAGTCTTCCATCATATTGATGGGCTGCTCGCCACTCAAGGTCTTGTCTTTTACGCTTGATGTTGGTGTCATAAAGAAAGAATAAGATTTACCTATGATAATGTGGTAAGTACGAAAATCATTATTATCTCGTTATAGGACGGTTTGTTAATTTACCTAGTATAATTAAATTTAAAATATTAACTAAACTGTAGATGCTATTGTGGAATCATTTTTGGACAGGAGTTCGATTCTCCTCAGTTCCACCAAATAGAATGAAATTACCCCCATTTATTGGACAAGAAAATGTTACAATAGATGGGGGTTTT
>JBJEDT010000016.1:0-42125 GCA_051872335.1 Bacilli bacterium
TCCTTAAATAATTTATAACGTAACCAATCATCTACAATAATTATTACGCCGCTTAATAAAAACCAAATTAAAGTAAATGGCAATGAAACTTGACCTAAAATATTAAATGGTAACATAGAATAGTCCCAAATGTTCCATTTTAGAATTAAATTAACAATAACACCTACTATAAATTCAAGAGTTGTTATTATAACAGCTCCTATAGCCATTTGTTTTTCAAATTTCATTTCCCAAGGAATAAAATTATTTATTGCTCCAACAATTACAAAACATAAGCCTCCGAGTATAAACATTGTCCAGTGAGAATAGCCGCGCCATAATATTTCGATTAAAAAATATACAGCGCCGCCAAAAATAAATAATATTAAAAATTTTAATATTGAAAGTATCTTTTTCATATTATCACTGTGTTAAAATTGTATTTAAAATTGTTTGATACTCAGAAGAAAGTTCCATTCCATATTCAACCTCTTTAACTTCATCAATATCGGTCATATCTGAAATTGTATGTTTAAGAAGATTGAAATAAGTTGTATGGTATGTAATAAATTGTGTTGCAGTTTGAACTAAACCAAGCATTTCTTCAGGAGAATAAATTCTACAAACTTGTCCATCAGAATGATATGGAACTGATTTTCCTTGCTGAGCTAATGCTCCAAGAGAAGTTAAATTAATTTGGTCGGTAGTATTAAGACGATAGTGTTCATTATTATAATCTATTCCACTTGTTATTGTTGTCTGACATATTGAACACATTTCAGTGATTTTTCTTGATTTACATTGAGCTAATTCATCAATATCCTCTGTTTCTGCGGCCTCAAGATTATTAATTAAATCTCTCATCTCTTGGCGTTCTGAGATTAACTCGGAGTAATCATAAGGAAGAGTTAATCCAAGACTATAATTTTCAAGAGTCTTAATTATTTGATAATCAGAATTTGATAAATTCTTTTTATAAGATTTGATTAAATTTTCTTTTCTTTTTCTTTCATCTTCAAATTTACCAAGCTCAAGGTATTTATCAAAATTAATTTCTATTTCCTCGTCAATATTATCTCCTGTAATTTCAGTAATTATCTCATACTGATTATAGGAATAATAGTTATTATATTCTAAAATATCTGTCCTAAGTTTTATTTTATATATATTATCTTTTATTTTTATATAATCAAATTTACTAACTGGACTAATTGATTTTAACAGCATTTAATTCACCTCTTTTATATAAATAAGAAACTCAGCATACTGAGAGTAGCATCATTACCACCAACATTATTTGGAATTTCTACAAATACATAATATTCTCCAACTGGTAAATCAGTTAATTCAAAAAATGTTGGCTGACTATTGGTTGTAGAAGTAAAAGTTACAGATTTCTGATATACAAAATCAGAGTTTAATATTTTTGTTGGAATTTCATCTACAGAGTCGGCTTGAATTAACTTTATATTTAGAGTGGGAGTAATCCATGCAGATATAAAATATACTGCTTTTAATAACGCATAATTACTAAAGAACACTACTGGGAAAATACCATAAAAACCGCTATTTGCTACACCGGCTCTTAAATTAATACCGGCTACTCCAGAGCCATAATATGCACATATACGATTATAAGTACTTCCATCTTCTAAATTTGAAAATTCTTGATATGCTCCATCTTGAGATACCATAATTGCACCACTATATTCATTATATACTTCTGTTGAACTATTAAATGATGTACAATCAAGAAAAATACTTTCTTCTACACTTGTGCCGCCAGCGTCATATTCTCCCTCTACTCCAAAAATTGTAACACCTTTTCGGATATTAGTTGGGAGTAAGCTCGTATCTCCTTTAATAACTTGCGGACCACTAATATAAAATCCCGGGTCTATATACTGGTCATAAACAGACGGAATATATTCTGTTTCTTCAATTGATTCCATAGCTCCCTCTATTAATGAGCCGGCAACATAAGCGGTTTTTCCTTTTAAAATATCTATATCTAATGCTGTTGCACCATCTGTATTGATTACAGCCGGGGAACCCTCTACTCCAAAAATACTTACGCCGCTTCTAATATTTTCTGGAAATAAATTAATATCACCTTTAATAGTTTGATTTCCAGATAAATACTTTCCAGCTTCAATTATTTGATCTATTTCACTTGGAGTATATTCTGTAGCCTCAAGACTTTCAATTGTACCAGTTAATTTTTGTCCGTCGACGTAAGCTGTTTTTCCAAGAAGAATGTCGTCTGTGGTAGCCGTAGCATCTGAAGTATCAATTCCACCCTCTGATTCAAGACTTCCTTCTACATTAAAAATGCTAACTCCTTTTTTAATATTTCCAGATATTAAGTTAGCATCCCCTCTGATTATTTGTGGCCCAGATACATAATGACCCGGAGCAAATACTTGGTCTTCAGTAGTTGGAATATAAGTATATTCTCCCCAATCTGGGATTGTTCCCGTTACTTTTTCACCATTTACATATGCCGTATATCCTTCTCTTATTTCTGCCGCAGTTGCTGTAGCATCAGAAGTATCAATGCCAGTAGATATTGCAAGCACTTTTGGTACTAAACTTGTAAAAGTTTCAGAAGTAGATGCTTCCACTCCTTTTGCAACTAAATTTGCAACTAAATTATTCTTATCAGCTTGAAGTTGAGATAAAAGTTCACTAATTGTTGCCATTTTTCATCCCTCCTTATTCAACTGTTGTTAATGTACTTAATATTGTTTGAATATCTCCAACAATATCATCAACATATTTTTTTATTATTTTATTTTGAACTGTATTTTCGCTTGTATCACTCATTTCATTATCAATAGTTGCTGGAGTTCCATTTTCTCCATTTTTAATTTGGAACTCAGTAGAGGTACCATCTGTATAATTGATTGTATAAGTATCGACTGCTCCTGCAGTTCCTGCTCCAGTTCCAGCTGAACTGTTTTTAAACACTACACTTTCAACGCCGCGACCAGTTTCACCAGTATCACCTTTTGGTCCTTGTTCTCCTTGTTCACCTTGAATACCTTGAAGTCCTTGTTCACCAATATCTCCTTTCGGCCCTTTAACATTACCAACTTCTTCTGAAGTGCTATCACTATAATTAATAGTCATAATTCCTTCTTCAGATATTGTAATTGATGCTATACCGCGACCAGCAGGTCCTTTAATAGCACCTACATTTTTAAATCCATTAATAGAACCTTCTTCTGATGTACCAGTATAAATCCAAAGATTGCCATCAATTAAATAACCGTCACCTTTTTCTTGTCCAGAAGATGGTAATTCAGAAGTACTTGCTAAACTATCTTTAATACTAATTGATGTTCCATCAGCGCCTTTAACTGGACCAAGTTTATCAATATCACCATCAGTATATGTAATAACCAAATAGCCCTCATCATCTATAACTGCCGCCTGGATGCTTATACCATTTTCACCTTGAGGCCCCGGTTCACCTTGAATACCCTGCAGACCTTGCTCACCAGTGTCGCCCTTGTCACCTTTAGGGCCTTGTTCTCCGGTATCTCCTTTATCTCCTTTTTCTCCTTGAGGACCTTGTTCACCCTGAAGTCCTTGAGGACCTTGCTCTCCTTGTATACCCTGAGGTCCCTGTTCGCCAGCGTCACCTTTAGGGCCTTGTTCTCCGTTATTACCATTTTTTACTACATAAGTAGAAGTTGTTCCATCGGTATAATTAATTTTATAAGTATCAGTTGCTCCAGCAATGCCAGCAATAGAACCTCCAGTACTCGATACAAAAACTATAGAAGAAATTCCTCTACCATCTTTACCTGGGGCTCCACCTCCGCCGCCACCACTTCCTGAACCACCAAATGGGTCAAAAAATGCCATTTATATCACCTCTTATATAATAAAATAAATATCTCCAGTAAATGCCTGGTCAAAAACTAAACTTGTTATTTTAACATATTTATCCCCATCATATGGAGTAATAAAATGTCCACAAGCAGGAATAGCCATTTTATCCTCATGTTTGTTAATTGTAAATTTTGTTCCTGCCGCGCCTTCAAAGCCAACAAAATCTAAAACAAGTTTATCAACTTTAATTTGATGTTGTTCTTCTAAATGTTTCTTAATAATTTCAACAACATTTTCTCCTGCTGGGGCGCCGCCACTGTACATTCTGTAATCCATTCTTATATCACCTCTGCTAAATTTTCAAAAGCTTTTATAGCTTTATCCTTGTCATTTACATCTTCCAATGTTATAATGATATTATCATTAATAGTTAATTTATTTGCTAATATTCCAAGCATAGACTTACCATTAAAAGTCCTGCCATCTTTTGTAATTCTTACGTCTTTTAATTCAGCAAGTTTAAACACAAGATTTGCGGCATTTCTACCACAAATATCTTTGAGTATTTTGAACTTTAATTCCACTTTATTCACCTCTTTAATTTATTGACTTTTGTTGTTTATTATAGTATAATTATTATATAAACAAAAAAGGAGTGATGATAATGCAGTATTTACAGTATAAGCTTTTTCATAATATGAATCTTGAATATTATAAATATGATAAGAAATTTGAAGAAAATGAAACGAATATTATATTTAATAAAATTACAAATCAGTTTATTGAAAAATATAAAGATTATTTTAATAAAGATTTTGTACTTTATTATACAGATGATATTCTTGGTCTTATTTCTTATTATTTATTAAGTACCATATCTCAAATTTCTGAGTTTACTTTTAAAATTTTTTGTAATTGTAAAATTAAAAGGACTTCAAAATATATTGATAAGAAACATATTATAAAAAAATTGAAAATTAAAAGCGATAAAAATATAATTTTTTTAAGCACTTTTAATCCTCTATATTATGTAATAAATGAGGCAAAATACTATAACTTTTTAAACTCTAATAATTCTATTATATCATGTTTATCACCAGAACAATTAAAAAATATAAGTAAATATTATAATATTAATGATGAAAAATTATTGTCAATTTTTGATAATGAATTAGTTAAAAATTTCTCTGACTTTTGTAGCGGCAATGAAGGAAAATTAAGTGAAATTTATGATTCTATAGGATATTTATATGAAAATAAAAATCCTAAAATATTAACTTATACTTTATCTGGAGAAGAATCTGATTTTTCTATTTTTGATGAAATAAGAGATAGGTCTAAAGATAGCATTATTTTTTATAATTATCCTGAAGATATTCACGAAGTAATTCAATATAATTTAAATCCATTTATAGAAGCAAGCAATGCTCCTCGAAAAGGATTTAATGTTAATATACCATCAGATGTAATTGAAGAATTACAGAAACAAAGAAACTTTATTTTTGAAGTAAATAATAACTATGCAGACTCATTGAAAAAAATGAAAATAGGAGGTTGATTATTATTAAGATTTTTATTATGAATGGTAAAGGAGCCTCCGGTAAAGCTCTTTGTAATAGTGAAATAATTCCAGTGCCTTATGGATTAAAAAAAGTTGATGAAATAAAAGTTGGTGATTATATTTTTGATAGAAAAGGTAATCCAACTAAAGTTTTGGGGGTATATCCACAGGGAAAAAGAGATGTCTATGAAATTACTTTTAGTGACGGAAGAAAAATAAAATGTTCTAAGGACCATTTATGGAATATTCATAAATCTTCTTGGCACAGAAATAAAAGTAAAAATTTATTTAAAACATATACTACACAACAAATTTTAGAAGAGGGGATTAAGATTTCTGATAGAAATGGATATAGATTTTCAATACAATGTTCTGAGCCAATAGAATATCCAAGAATAAATTATGATATACATCCTTATATTATCGGAGCTTTTTTAGGGGATGGATGTTGTTTAGAAAGAATACTAACTTTATCTTCAAATGATATTGAAATTGTTGAAAAAATCAATTTACTGTTAGGAGGATATGGATATCATAAAAATAATAAAAACAATTATTCATGGAGTTTTTTATGTCAAAAGGGAGAAAAAAACTGTAATAATGTTTTAAAAAAATATTATCAAACACAAGCTTTTTTTAAGGATTTTACTGATGAAATTTGTCAATATTCTTATAACAAAAGAATTCCTAATAAATATAAGTATGGCTCGATAGAACAACGACTATCCCTTGTTCAAGGATTAATGGATACAGATGGTAGTATTACAAAAGATGGAACAGTACGTTTTACTTCTACAAGTAATAATTTGGTAAAAGATTTAAAATATGTTCTTGGTTCCTTGGGATATGTTTCTATTATAAGTGAAGATAAAAGAAATAAATATACTAATGGAATATGTTATAGTCTTAATATAAAAATTCCAAATGAAGAAAAATATAAATTATTTTCCTTAAAAAGAAAAAGAGATATAGCTTTAAAATTAAAAAAATCTATTTTTAAATATAATACAGTTAAAATTATAAAAATAGAAAAATTAAATTATCAAGAGGATATGACTTGTTTTTATGTAGATAATGATGAACATTTGTTTTTAGCAACAGACTTTCTTGTTACACATAATACAACCTTTGAAAATATGATAGTTGAAATTGCTCAGGCACACAACAGAAAAATTAAAATCCTCTCTACAATTGATTGTGTTAAAGATATTGCAAAAGGATTTGGATGGAATGGAAGTAAAGAGTCTAAAGATAGAAAAATGTTAAGTGATTTAAAAGATTTACTTACTGAGTGGAATGATTTGCCGCATAAAATTGTATGTGATAAAATTGAAAATTTAATGTGTACCGATGTTGCCGCGGTTTTTATTGATTGTCGTGAGCCGACAGAAATAAAACGTTTTGTAGAAGAATATGACGCTCTTTCAGTTTTGGTTAAGAGAAGTTCTATTTCTATGGTATATGGTAATCATGCAGACGATAATGTCGATGATTATGAATATGATTGTATTATAGACAATAGCCGCGGCCTAATGGAATTACTCGATGAAGCAAATATATTTTATGAAGTGTTTATAGAGAAAGATGAATAAATATTGACTTCTTTTGTATTTTATGATATAATTATATTATAAGATATGAAAGGAGTCTTTCTTATGACTGGAATTTATATGATAAAAAATATACAAAACAATAAAGTATATATTGGAAAAAGTGTAAATATTATGTATAGATGGCAGGAACATATGAAACAGAGCGAAGAGGCGACGGAATTTGAAGATAAATTTCATTTTGACCTTGGACAAAAACCAGAAGATTTTTCATTTAATATTTTAAAAATTTGTTCAGAATCTGAGCTTTCTAAATGGGAAGATTTTTATATTAAAAAATATAATTCTATTGAAAATGGATATAATAAAATTTCTGCGGCGACAACATTTATTGATGATAAACCTTTTGCTCGCTCAGAAAGAGATATAATAAGAAAATTAAATTCTGTTGTAGGTAAGCCACTTTTCGTAGATGATAAAAAGAAACTTGCTGCATTTTTTGGTTATAAAAATTCAAAAGGGATATCTCTTGGTTGGACAACATTAAAAAAGAAATTAATCGAAAATGGCTTTGATATTATAGAAACAAAACGAAAAGTTGATGGAAAAATGAGGAACTGCTCAATAATCTCAGTTAAATATGAATATTAAGGAGGATAATATGAAAATATTAATAAGAAATGTTGGTTGTGATGATGAAACTTTGGGACTGGCAGAATTTGAGGATGCTGATGATTTCAATGATTTCATTGAAATAATAAAAAATTTAAATCAAAATTCAGACTATCCTTGTATGCCAACAATTAGCTTATATTCATTATTTAAAAATGAAATAATTGATGTTAATGAAATGGATGAAGAAAGTAGGAATAATCTTTGTGCCAAAGATATAATTAAATGGAAGCACATGAATTATACTTTTGCAACGCCGGATTTGTACTTTTCTATTATTACCAATCCAGAAAGAGATATTTTATATCAGAAGGAGAAAGAGAAGATATGAATGATACAGATTTTGGGAATTGTTGTGAATGTGGCGCTCCATTAGAGCCTGTTTGGTTTAAAGATATTGAATTTGAACCAAATTCTAACATTCCAACGGGCAGAGTAAAATGGGCAGTTAATTATTTATCTTGTCCATACTGTTTTAAAAAATTTACCGTAGATGATTCTTTTGACGGGGACTGGTTTAGACCATAAGGAGGATAATATGATAATATATACAGATGGCGCGGCAACAATGAAATGTGTCAATGGAGAATATCAAAGAGAAAATGGTGGTTGGGCTTGGGCCGCAATTGATGAAAATGATAATCTTATTCGAGCAGATTTTGGTGGCAAAGAAAATACCACA
Organism: Bacilli bacterium; assembly: GCA_051872335.1. Taxonomy (GTDB): domain Bacteria; phylum Bacillota_I; class Bacilli_A; order RFN20; family CAG-826; genus SUG2458. Next base: position 8,285 of record JBJEDT010000016.1, read on the forward strand.
AATAATTGCATGGAATTAATGGCTATTTTAAATGCACTCAGAACTTTTAAGAAAGATTTAACTATTTATTCCGATTCTGCTTATTGTGTAAATATGCTTAAACCCGGTGGTTGGATATATGGTTGGGAAAAGAATGGATGGACACGAGGTAAAAAGCATGAACCTATTGAGAATTTGGAAATTATAAAGGAGATTTGGGAATATCTTAATAACAATATTGAATTTATCAAAGTAAAAGGTCATGCTTGCGGCGATGATTGGAACGCTTTTGTTGATAAACTTGCTGTGGAGGGTAAGACTAATAATTATACAAAAACTCTACATCTTAATACTATTGACTATGAAGAGATAAAAGAAGAAGTGATTGAACATTTTCTTAACACTGTAAGGAGGAGATAATATGACTACTTGCACTACTTATGAAAAAGCATTAGATATATTAATAAAAATCTGTAGCTGTATCCCCGATATAAAAGGAGGTATTTGGATATCGGAAGATAATTATAAAAAATATCAACCGAATACATTGCAAATATATATAAATGGAAAGATTTTAATTATTCTATGACAAAAAATGCTAATTCTATATTTGTTAAGTTTAATAATGGCTCAAGACTTAGTCTTGTTAAATATAATAACGAACAAACTCATGTACGAGGGCAACGTTATGATTTCTTGCTTATAGATGTTGATATTACAATTTCAGATGTTTTTTATTTAGGCAGAACTGCTTGTACAACACTATTTCCACCAGGTCCGTTTTCTTTTGAGATTGTAAATTCTTGTAATAAATGTTTATGTAAAACTTGTGCTATTGCTTATGAGAATGGTGGAGCTGAAGGTTGCGGCGATTGTTTAAAATGTAGAACCAGAGCAAGCGCTCCTGTTTTAAACTGTGAAGGATATTATAATCCAGAACTACCAAGAATTGATTATAAAAGGAGAAGTATATGAAAATTTTAATAGATGTTGATAATATAATTGGTAATCTTTGTGACGCCGTTCTCTCGGTTTATAATGAAGATAGCGGTGACAACCTTTGTTCAAATGATATAACATCATATTATATTGAAAATTTTGTTAAGCCGCAATATAAAGACAATTTTAAACACTATTTTCTTGATAAACGAGTATGGAAAAGAATGAAATATGTTGATGGTTGTAGAGAATACATAGCAAAACTTTTTAATGATGGTCACGATATTTATTTTTGTACAAAAACTGAAATGAAGAACGCCCCTAAAAAGGAGAGTTATCTTCAGCGTACATTTCCCTATATTAATATTCGCAAGAAATTAATTGTATGTTCTGATAAAACAATGGTTCGTGCAGATGTATTAATTGATGATTGTCTTGACAATTTTGGCGGCCAAGACTATTCTATTGTATTAGATTATCCATGGAATAGAAACACAGATGATGAAAATATTATTAGAGCTTCTTCATGGAAGGAAATTTATAATATAATATCAAAGATAAATTCTGAACAGGTTTAATCTTTACTTTTTTACAAAAATATGTTATAATATATATGTAAGTTAAAGATATGGAGGAATTATTATGGACGAAATTATTATTGACGGTTTTGATTTTTGGAATATGACAGCGATGAAATATTGGAGTCACCCAAAATCATATGATATTAAAAAGAAAAAGGAAGAATCCAAGTATATGTGTATATCCGGCAATTATATCGGTGCCCGCAAATATGATGGTGCATGGAATATGCTTATTAAGGATATGGACGGAAACTTTCATCTTCGTAGTAGGACCGAAAGTGTTAATGGTGGTTATACAGATAAAGCAGAATGGATTCCTTGGATAACTGAAGCTCTTGCATCAATTCCTAATGGTACTGTTCTTCTTGGAGAAATTTGTTTTCCAAATAATGAAGGCAGTAGAAAAATAACTTCAGTTCTCAATTGTCTTAAAAGTAAGTGTATTGAAAGACAAAAGAAAAATGATATTCTTTGTTATTACATTTTCGATGTTCTTGCTTATAATGGTGAGTCTCTTATTGACGAAGCAATTATAGACAGAATTACTTATATTGCCGGACTCCAATCAACTATTCCAGCAAGTGACTATATTCTTTATGCAAATTATGTCGAAGGAGAAGACCTTTGGGATTTGTATGGTAAAACTATTGCCGCCGGAGGAGAGGGAATTGTCATTACTCGTAAGGATTGTGCTTATCTTCCCGGAAAAAGAACTGCAAGAATGACTTTAAAAATGAAAAAAGAGCTTAATGATACGATTGATGGATTTATTGATGGTTTTTGTAAGCCAGCAACAAGAGAATATAAAGGTAAAGAGATTCAAACTTGGCCATATTGGGAAAATGTAAAAACTGGAGAAAAAGTTTGTGAATGTAAGTTTGAAGAATATTGTGATGGACAGGTATGGATTCCAGTAACGAAAGCCTATTATAACGATTGGGCGAGTGCTATTTCAATATCAGTCATGAAAGATGGTAAGCCATACCATATTTGTTGGATATCGGGCATCACAGATGAACTTAAAGATGGAATAGTTCACAATCGTGAAAAGTATATAAATAAAGTCGTTGAACTTACAGCTATGGAAATTGAAAAAATTAGCGATGATTATACACTTCGTCATGGTAAAATTGTTTGTTTCAGAGATGATAAGCAAGCATCGGATTGTGATTTTTCACAGTTAGTTGATAAAGCTTAATTCGTTGAAAATTATTTTATAAAAAATCACTTTATATTGAAGAAAAGGAGAGATATTTAATATCTCTCCTTTTTATATAATTAACAAGAGGTGATTTTTGTGTATAGACATGAGCATTGTTTAACTCCCATTAAAGAACCTATGCTTCCGCCGCCTCATACTAGAGTTCATGTAAAGTGCTTTACTTGTAAAAAATTTCCTGTTTGTAATATTAGAGCAGATTATTTAAGAACAGCTCTTTTAATTGAAAATATTCTTGGGCGGCCATGTGAAAATTTAGAATTAAATTGTATTCATCCAGATTTTAAAGGAATCAGTATACCTTTTGGTAGTGATTACATGCCAGAAAAAATTCTTACAAAAGCAGATAAAGAAGGAACTTTTTTTGCTTTAAAGGCAGAAGATGTTAATCATTATAATTTTATTTATGGTGTTGATAAATGTCAGGTTATGTTTAGTGCAGAATATGTAGAATCAATTACAAGTTTTGGAACAGATATATCAGATGAAGAATTATTTAATTTGTTACCTTTAGATGGTATTACGTATCCCGCAAAAACAGAAACTATTGACATGATAAAATATCATTATCTGCCAGTAGGAATAAATACCTATTTGAGTGATTATAACCAAATAAGAAAAATAATAAATTCAGTTGAAAGCGGAGATTTTTCAGTAACACTACCAATTGGTTTCAAAGGAATTTTTGGAAATTTTAATGGTGAAGAAAGATATCCAACAAAAGAGGAAATTGAACAAGACCCAGAGTTAATTTTAAATGGATTAACGTCAGCAATTTTAATAATTCCGCTTCAAAAATTAAACAATAAGTTATTCTTAGCCGACCGCATAACCTTTAAAATAGGGCCTTGGACTGAAACCGGCACTTGGGATTCTGTTTTTAGAACTTGGGAATTAAAATTTTCAATGGAAGAATCCGAAAAAATCTTTAATTATCTTAATACCGTAACTAACAATGGGCATTTTGAAATTAATGAAGGAACAGATTTATTCTATAAGAATATTAAAAGTGAAATTTCAGATAAAGATAAAGAATTAATTAATAAAGCTTTATTAGAAATAAGAGAAATAATTATTAATCAACAGCCAAAGACAGTAATCAATACAACCGCTTTTCATGCTGATTTACAATGTAAATTCTATGAATGGGAAAGAGGATTAAATGAGGAAGAAGGAATAAAACGATTAATGTTAAAATATCCTCATGGTATTCCAATAGATGATAAAGAATATTATCATTTAGAAACAATTCATATTGAACCGGGCAAAGTTCCTTGCTACCATCCCTTTAATGGCACTCCAACTTTTATGCCAATGCCTTATCCAGTATATATCCCTCCAAAATGTGAACACAAACCATGCTATGCTACAAGAGACGAGATAAATGAACCATAAAAGTAGTAAATTAGAATTAAAAGTTGAAAAAATTTTGCAACAAAATAATATATTTTTCAAACGTGAAGTTAGTTTTAATGATTTAAATGGTTGTAATAATACTCCTTTGCGATTTGATTTTGTTATTTATAAAAATAATAATATTTTTTGTATAATTGAAACAGATGGAGAACAACATTTTAAATTTGTAAAACATTTTCATAAAAATATATTTGGATTCAAAAAAAGTTTAGAGTGGGATAGAAGAAAAAATAAATACTGCTTAGTCCATAATATCCCTCTTATTCGAATTCCTTATTGGGATTATGATACATTAACTTTTAAAAAAATTTTTACTGAGCCATCTTATCAAGTAAAAACAAAATATCATAATGACATTTTAATAAAGGGGTGATAATATGACATCATTAGCATTTATTGAATTAATTAAACTTATTGGAGGAGCGGCAGGAGGTATCTTATCAATAGTCGCCCTTCTTACATTAGTTTTTAAAAAACCTAAAAAATGGCTTTCTAACACAATTAAAGAAACTACTCAAGAAGATTTTAAAAATATGGAAAAAGAATTTCAAAAACTTCATGAGTATAATGAAAAAGCAGAAATTACAAGCTGTAATATGTTAAGACATGATATTACAGTAATATATGAACAATATAAAGGAGAAAAAAAGCTCCCTGGAAGAATAAGAGAAGATTTATGTATTTTATATGAAGATTATGATTCTCGCGGCGGTAACTCATATATTCATATGATTATGGAAGAAATGATGAAATGGGAAGTTATTTAATCAATATCATCTGAAATAATTATAAAATGATTTTTAAAAAATCACTTATAAATATAGCTTAACGAAAGAAGTCAAATCACTTGACTTCTTTTCTCTTTTATGATATAATTATTATATAAAATAAAAAGGAGGTTATAAAATGAATATCACTTTATATACTGTAGATTGTCCTAAGTGCAAAGTATTAGAAAAGAAATTAAACAATGCTAATATTAAATATGATATTTGCAAAGATACCAAGATTATGACTGCAAAAAATATAATTAAATTACCAATGCTTGGCGTTGATGATAAACTACTTACTTTTAAAGAAGCGGTAGATATGATTAATCAGATGGGAGTGAATAATTAATGAATATAAATATAAAAACTAATAAGAATTTTACTACCCAATATAATAAAATGTTGGAAAAATACGGCGAAGAGTTTGAGCTTATTAATGGTTTACATGATAGCCAAATGAACTATGGGGATTTTATAGATAACTTTACCAAAGATAATAAAAATACTGCTGATAATACGATTGATTCCAATGCTAACGTTAGCAGTAAAGATATTCAATCTTTGTTAAAGGAGAAAGGAAAATCGCATGATAAGCTTATTGCTTTTAATAAAATCTTTTATGAACTTCAAAAGAAATATGGAATAAAAATTGCGAGAGAATGGCTTGACCTTGAGTTTGGCCCATATCTTTATATGCATGACGCGCCATCCGCATCTTACTTCCCATATTGTTTTGCTTATGATTTAAGTAGGCTTGCCAAAGAAGGTTTATTCTTTATTGAAAATTATAACAATGAGCCGCCAAAACATTTACAGACTTTCCTTGATGATGTAATTGAATATATTTCTTTTATGTCTAATCGTTCATCTGGGGCTGTTGGTATTCCGGATATTCTAATTTGGATGTTTTATTTTTGGAAGCATGATGTTGAAAATAACTATCTTCTTGTATCTCCAGAATATTATTTAAAGCAAGCATATCAAAAACTTATTTTCCGTCTTAATCAGAAATTTTATCGTGACCAGACTCAAACAGTTTTCTCTAATGTAAGTATTTTTGATAGAGTTTACTTAGAAGAATTGTTTGGTGGAAGAGAATATCCAGACGGTACTTTTGTCATTGATTATATTGACGAAATTATGGACGCTCAAAAACTTTTTATGGAAGTAATTTCAGAAACTCGTAGAACTCAATTATTTACTTATCCAGTGCTCACCTATTCATTAATATATAAAGACGGAAAGTTCGCAGATGAGGAATTTGCACGCTGGGCATCAAATCATAATAGAAAATGGAATGATTCTAATTTCTTTATTAGTGAAACAGCAGGAGCATTATCTAATTGTTGTAGACTTATTAGTGATACAACTCAGCTTGACCCGTTTATTAATTCAATTGGAGGAACAGCCTTATCAGTTGGTTCTGTTAAAGTTTCTACAATAAATTTAGAGGCAATTGCACTTGAATGTCCGAATAATCAAGAGGAATTTCTTAATAAATTGACTCATATTCAAGATATTGATATGAAAGCTCTTGATGTTGTTCGTCATATTATTCAAAGAAATATTGAAAAAGGCTTATTACCTAATTTTATTGATGGCGGCATGGAAATGGATAAAATGTTCTGTACGGTAGGATTTTTAGGTCTTTATGAAGTAATGGAAATCTATGGATATATAAATACTGATGAATTTGGAAATAAAAGCTATTCAGATGATGGAATTATATTTGCTTCAAAGATTTTTGATATTATGAATCATAATAAAGAAGAATTTGTTAAAGATAAAAATTATAAAATTAATCTTGAATCTGTTCCAGGTGAAAGTGCCGCTGTAAAACTTGCCGCAAAAGATAGACTTCTTTATGGTGAAGAAAATACACATGAGATTCTTTCTAATCAATGGATTCCTCTTACTGCTAAATGTACTATAAAAGAAAAAGTAAGACTTAGTGGTCTATTTGATAAGAAATGTGGTGGTGGCGTTATCGCTCATATTAATATTGAAAATGAATTTCCAACAGAAGAAGCTGCGTGGGATATGCTTAATTATCTTGCTAAAAATAAAGTAATTTATTTTGCTTTTAATAGTAAAATTAATGAATGTGAACATCACCATGGTTTTGTTGGCACAGACACTTGCCCAGAATGTGGCGGCCCAGTAATTGACACATATCAACGTATCGTTGGATATTTAGTTCCAAGTAGAAACTATTCGTCCGCAAGAAAGAAAGAATTTTCAAAACGTCAGTGGTATGAAATAGGTCAATTATCAGATAATATATAATTAATTTTGAAGTCAGGGAGAGTCCTTGACTTCATCCTTATATATAATTTATTATAAAAGGAGAGATTAAATGAGAGTTAAAAATCTATTAGATGAAGATTTTGTCAATTTTAAAAAACCTTCTATGTTTATAGCAACTTCTAAATGTGATTTTAAATGTGAGAAAGAATGCGGCGAAAAAATTTGTCAAAATTCTCCTCTTGCAACTACCCCTATTTATGATATTGAAGATGCCAAATTAATAAATCGTTATTTAAATAATGATATAACTGAAGCAGTTATTCTTGGCGGCCTTGAGCCTTTTGATACATTTGAAGAAGTATATTCCTTTATTTGGAGATTTAGACAATTATGCTATGATACAATTGTAATTTATACTGGATACTATCCAAGTGAAATTAAAGAACAATTAAAAAAATTATTTAAATTTAATAATATTATAATTAAATTTGGAAGATATATTCCTCATGATACTTCTCGCCACGATGAAGTTTTGGGAATAACTTTGGCAAGTTCAAATCAATTTGCACAAACTATAGAAGATATTAAAAGGCAAATGGAGGAATAAAATGAAAAAGAAATTTACTGAAGATGACGAGTTAAAAGAAGAAATTTTATCTCAATTAAAAAATATAAATAAAACTTACGGGAAACCATATTGTCCTTGTGTAAACCCAGAGGCTTATAACGCGGATATAATTTGTCCTTGTAAAGAATTTAGAGAGAATATTCCTGTGGGAGAAGAATGTCATTGTGGACTTTGGGTTAAGGTGGAAGAATGATAGAAAATAAAAAATATTTTATTCAAGAGATTAACGCCACAATTGCAAACAAAATAATGAAACAATATCATTACTCACACCAAGGTTTTCTTGGCTCTAAACTTAATTTAGGAATCTTTGATAAAGAAACCAGTGAACTTGTTGGTGCACTTCAATGGGGTCGTTCTGCGGCTCACAATATTCGACTTGATAAATACGTTGAAAATGATATTGAAGTAAGCGAGTATTTTGAACTTAATAGATTTTGTATGGCTGATAGCGAAGAAAAGAATAGTGAAAGTCAAGCTATATCTCTTGGAATAAAATGGATAAAACAAAATCGACCAGAAGTAAGATTGCTTGTATCATATGCAGGAAGAAAAGAAGGCAATTATGGTTATATTTATCAAGCTACAAACTGGGAATATTTAGGTTATTTTATATCACCTGCTTTTTGGTTGTTAGATGGGCAAGAATATCATCAATTAACTGTATGGCAAAAATATAATTTACATGGTGATAAAACTCTCTCAATGCTTGATGGAATATGTAGTTTATATCACGACGTAAGACAATTTTGGAGCAAACAATTTATTTATATTCAACGTCTTGATAAAAGATTAAAACCAAAACCAATATATCCCTATCCAAAACCGTCTACTGAATATCCTATAGTTACACAAGTTAAGATTCATAAAGAAGACCAAGATTTCCTAACAAAAAATAATATTTGTTCTGAAAAAGAAATTGAACATTTCTATTGTAATACTATGAACTCCGGGCTTAATGGTAAATATAAGTTTGTGGTGTATAATCTTGACGGCACTATTGATGGTATTTATGGAAAAATAAGTGATATAAAAATAGAAGGATATAAAGCTGAAGGGATTAGAGGTTCAATTAATAATGGTAAAAAATATAAAAATAAATATTTTAAAAAATTTAATTGCGGCGAAAGTATCCCTAATGAAATTGAAGTAGAAGCTATTTGTTGGATAGATGAAGAACCTTTTTATACAATGCCGGAGATTGTTAAATTTACTGGATTATCAAGACAAGCTGTTCAACAAAATCGAAAAAGAAACGGCAAAAAACTTAATGGACATAAAGTTATTTGGAATGAAGATACCGAATAGAAAGTCAAGATTAATTCTTGACTTTTTATATTTTTTATGATATAATTATATTATAAAAGGAGGGGAGAAATTGAATAAAGATATTTATATAATTAAAAATACAGTTAATAATAAGGTGTATATAGGGCAAGCGATAGATACACACAAAAGATTTATATCACATTGTTCTAGAGCAAAGATAAATAAAGATAATTCTCCACTTCATGACGCCATACATAAATATGGAAAGGAGAAATTTTATTATGAAATATTAGAACATCAGATTTCAAATTATAATGAAAAAGAGCAATATTGGATAAAATATTACAATAGTCTTGTACCTTATGGATACAATCTTTTAAAAGGAGGTAATGACCCTCCTTATCATAGAGGAGAAGAATGCCCTAATGCTGTTATAACTCAAGAAATAGCAAAGAATATTATAAATGATTTATTAAATTCATCATTAAAAATAAAACAAATTGCTTATAAATATAATATAGAATATTCTCTTGTTAGGCATATTAATTATGGAGAATCTTGGAAAGATAGTAATTTAAATTATCCTCTTAGAAAGAAAGATGAAAGATATTCTATCGAAGAAAATTCTGCGGTATTAAATCAAATTTATTGGCTTTTAGAATATTCTTCATGTTCAACCGAACAAATTGGGGCATACTTTAAGGTAGGACGAAAAACCGTTGATAAAATAAATAATGGAAAAACACATTTTTGTCAGGAAAGAGAATATCCAATTCGTAAAAAACGAAAAAGAAGTTCTGAAGAAGTTGAAGAAGCTTTAATACGAGGAGGCTTGATATGAGTAATTATGGAATAGAAGATATAGAAAGTCTTTCATTTAAAGACGGCGTAAGGGCAAGGATTCCAATGTATCTTGGAACAGATGACACAGAAGGAATTTATCAGGCTCTAAAGGAGGTTATTAATAATTCTACTGATGAGGCTCTAATGGGCTTTGGAGATAAAATAACTATAATAGTTAATGAAACAACTGGTTTTGTAAGTGTTGAAGATGAAGGAAGAGGAATCCCCTTTGGCATAAGAGATAATGGAGAAAATGTTCTTGTTTCAATATTTTCAAAATCTCACACAGGTGGAAAATTTAATAATAAAAATTATACTACTGTTAGTGGATTGAATGGGATAGGAATTAAGGCTACCTGTTTATCTTCAGAAGAGTTTTATGCCACATCTTATAGAGATAATTCTAAGGCAAGTGTAATTTTTAAAAAAGGAGATTTAATTTCATATAAAGAAGAATATACTAACCATAAAAATGGTACTTATGTGAAATTTAAACCAGACCCAATTGTATTTAAAAATATGACAAATGGATTTACTTACAATAAAATTTGTGAAAATATTAAAATTATTTCATATCTCACAAAAGGAGTTACATTCATTGTTAAAAATGAAATGTCAAAAGAAGAAAAAATATTTTGTTCAGAAAATGGAATTGCAGATTTTATAAAGGACAATGTAACTAAACCACTTATGCGGGCCCCTATAATTTGTTCTGCAAAAGACGAAACAGATGAAGTTGAAGTCGCTTTTATGTGGACTGGTGGTTCAGAAACGTCATATGTTTTTGTAAATGGTTTAATTTGTGAACAAGGAGGAACTCCCGTAACTGGAGCAAAGACAACTATCACAACATCAATTAAGAGATTGTCTAAAAAAGATTTTGATCCAGAATTAATAAGAAAAGGACTTGTATATGCTATTAATTGTAAAGTAGCAAATCCTTCTTTTGCTAATCAGACAAAAAGTAAAATCAATAATCCAAATTTAAGAACTCTTGTTTCACAAGCATTTAAAGAAGGATTGGAAGAATTTTCAAATGTTCCGGAATTTTCTTCGATAATTGAAATGATGATTAAATTTCAAAAGGCAGAGAAAGCCGCCGATAAAGCAAGAGAGGCAATTCTTAGTCATACTAAAGAAATGAATGATATAAGAAAAAATAAACTTGCCTTTATTGAAAAACTTAGCGATGCAGAGAATCTTGGTCAAGATGCTGTTCTTTGTATTGTAGAGGGCGATAGTGCAGGAGATTCTGTGGCTATTGGTAGAGACACAAAGAAATATGGTATTCTTCGTATTCGTGGTAAAATGAAAAATTGTCTTAAAGCAGAAGATGAAGAAATTTATAAGAACGAAGAAATTAAAATGTTACTTTATTCCCTTGGTATTGATATTAATAACTATGACCCAAAAAAATTAAGATATGGAAAAGTTGCGATTCTTGTTGATCCGGATAAGTTACATTGTCCGAAAATGCTTTAGTCTTCGCTAGGACGGTCTACATATAAATGTAGGCTAACGGTATCAGAAAAATAAGACCGCCTATTGAAACCACAAGAGATAATAGGCAATCCCAAGGACGAATAATCTGACTAAGAAACCCTAAACCTGAAATATGGTGAGATAAAGGGAATACCGTGGGAATCATAATTAATTCATTTCTATTATGGTGGTGATGCTATGATAGGAATATATAAAATTACAAATAAAATAAATTGTAAAATTTATATTGGACAATCTAATGATATAAAAAGAAGATTCTTAGAGCATACTTATAGAGATAAACTTCCTATTGATATTGCTATTAAGAAATATGGAAAAGAAAATTTTTCTTTTGAAATATTAGAAGAATGTTCAACCGAACAATTAAATGAAAAAGAAACATATTGGATAAAAGAATTAAAAGCTTTGGAATATGGCTATAATTGCACAATTGGTGGAGACCAACAATCCCAAGGAAGTTATAATGGAAGAGCAATCTTAATTGAAGAAGAGGTTGAGCTTATTAGAAAAGCCTATGCCAATCACGAAAGAAGAAAAGATGTTTATAAAAATTTTGAAAACAAAATATCTTTTTCTACTTTTGCAAATATATGGGATGGATCAAGTTGGGGTCATATAATGCCAGAAGTTTTTACAGAGGAAAATAAAAAATATTACTCTACAGAAGCCACAAACGGAGAAAAATCTACAAACGCAAAATTCTCCAACGAAGAAGTAATAAAAATACGAGAAAGATATGTTTCTGAAAACGCAAAAACTATTTATGAAGACTACAAAAATAGATGTAGTTATAATACCCTACAACAAATACTATGGGGTAGAACATATAAAAATTTACCAATTTATAAAAAGAAAGAAAAGAAATGGATTAATAAATGAAGCCTGTATCGACTATCTCCGTGAAGGAGAGTACTGGTGTTATTAGCACGCACTGGGAAAGAGCATTCTCTCAAAGAGAGTAAAATATAGTCAGGGCCAGTTCGAAAGACTGGAACAACCGGATGATGGATACCATATAGCACTTTTAATTATGGCAAATCTTCACAGACTTTGTCCTCAATTCTTAAAAGAAAATCGTCTATATTGGTTGCGTTCTCCATTATTTATTGAGCAAGATAAAAACAAAAACCCTATTAGTTGGTATTATACTGATGAAGAGTTTAATAAAGTACGAGGAACTCTTAAAGGAAATATAAAAAGAATTAAAGGTCTTGGTGCATTAGGAGAAGAAGATTTAAAAGCAACTTTATTCTCATCAACTGGCGGCCAGCTAATGGATGAAATAGAATATTCTTCAGAAGGAATAGAGCAACTTTGTAATCTTATGGGTGTAGAAATCGCTCCAAGAAAAGATTTTGTAATGTCAAAAATAGATTTTTCAGAATATGGTAATATGTAAGGAGTGAATAGCTTGAAAATAAATTTACTTGATGCAGTAGAAGAAAGTTTTTCTATCTACGCTGCAATGACAATTCAAGATAGAGCTATAGTTGATGCGAGAGATGGTTTAAAACCGGCTCCTCGTCAATGTATGTATGCTCAATATCTTGATAAAATTACTTATAAGAAACCTTTTAAAAAGTCAGCAAAATCAGTTTCTGCTTCAATGGACCATTTTTATGTTCATGGTGACGCTTCTTGCTATGCTCTTTTAACTCGTATGGCAAAAGTATTTACAATGAATCATCCTCTTGAAGATTTTGATGGTTCTTATGGTACAATATCAAGCGGTAATGGTGAGGCCGCATATCGTTATACAGAAATGAGGCTTGGCGAACTTGGTTATTCTATGATAGAAGGAATTGAAAAAGAATGTATAGATAAATGGTTTAATAACTATGATGATACGGAGCAATTCCCATCTGTATTTCCTTCTCTTGGTTTTTACAATATCTGCAATGGCTCATTAGGTATTGCTACAGCTATAAGCTCATCAATTCCTCAGTTTAATCTGCGAGAAATGAATGAAGCCATGATTAAACTTTTATGGAATCCAGATATAGATTATGATGAAATATACTGTGCTCCCGATTTTTGTGTTGGCGGCACAATACTTAATGCTGATGAAGTAAAAGAATCTCTTAAAGAAGGACATGGAAGAAGTATTATTTTAAGAAGTTCTGTTGATTATGATGCTGAGGAACATTGTTTATATATTACTGAAGTACCTTATGGGGTTTATACAAGTACTATTATTAGTCAAATTAAAAATTGTGTTGAAGATGGTAGTCTAATTGGAATAAAGAAAATAGATGACCTTTCTACTAAGAAAGCTAATATTAAAATTATTCTTGAAAAAGGAATTAATGTAACTAAATTCATTAAACAGTTATATAAATTAACTTCTGTTCAGGATAGTTATACTATTAACATGGTAATGCTTGACCGTGGCACAACTCCAAAGGTTTTTGGTTGGAGAGAAGCATTACAGGCTCATCTTAATCATGAAATTGATGTAAGAACTAAGATTCATGAGTTTGAAATCAGAAAGATTGACGCGAGAATTAATATTATAGATGGTATGTTACTTGCTATTGCTAATATTGACGAAGTTGTTAAATTAATTAAGTCATCAAAAAACAAAGCTGAATCTAAAACTAAATTAATTGAAAGATTTGGTTTTAATGAGCCACAAGTAGAAGCAATTCTTAAAATGACTCTTTCAAGATTAACCAATCTTGAAATTCAATCATTTAAAGATGAAAAAGAAAAGCTTCTTGAAGACAAAGCATATCATACTTCTGTTCTCGAATCTAAAGAACTTCTTTATAAAGAAATAGAATCTGGATTAAGAGAAGTTGCTAATAAGTTTGGTCATGATAGAAGAACTAAGCTTATGAATCTCGACTATAAAAAGAAAGATGATAATGACGTTGAGCCAGTTGAAAAGAAAGAACTTCTTATTCATTTTACTAATCTTGGCAATATCTATACTCAAGAATCTACAACTCTTATGCTTTCTCGTCGCGGTGGAAAAGGTTCAAAGATAAAATTGGCAAAAAATGAAGTAATTATGCAAACCATCAATGACGATAACTTCAGTTCCCTTTTAGCTTTTTCTAATAAGGGAAAAATGTATACTCTTAATATTGATGATTTGCCGGTTAATGCCAAGGTTAATATTGCTCAATATTTTGAATTTGAAAATGGAGAACATATTACTACTGCAACCTCACTTGCAAGAAAAAATGAAGTTAAATACTTTACTTTTATTACAAAGAATGGTATGATAAAGAAAACAAAAGCTTCTGAATATGAACATAAAAGAGGTAAATCGCTGAAAGCAATTAATCTTAAAGAAGATGATGAAGTAGTTAATGTTCATTTTACAAATAATGAAAAAGTTGGAATTTTGACTTACAATGGAAATTTTGTTATAATAGATACAGAAGAAATTAATCCAATCGGTCGTGCAACCGCGGGAGTTAAAGCAATTAAATTAAATGATGATGATTATGTAATTTCTTCAAAGTCAATTAAGACTAATGACATATTTATGATAACAACTTCAAAGCGAGGTTTGATTAAAAAATCTTCTCTTGATGATTTTCCAGTTTGCAATCGCGGCATAAAGGGCAAGAAAATCTCTGGAATAAGAGATGAAGATAAAATAGTTGATTTTTTGACTCTTTCAGAAGATTATGATATAATAAACATATCTAATCGAGGAACAATTAAATTTAATACCTCTGATTTACGAGTTCTTTCTCGTGATGCAACAGGGGTTAAGGCGATTAAACTTGATGATAATGATTATATTGTTAGTATAGTTAAAGGATAGTTAAAATCTTGACTTATATAATAAAATATGATATAATATTTAAGAGGGAGAAATATGGAAGAAAAAATTCAAATTATTAAAGAAAATAGAGATGCGGCTATAGCCGCCCTCAATTCTTATCTTGATAAAATTTATGGATTAACAGACCAGTATTTTACAAGTGATGGCAAATTAAAAGAAGGCTTAACAAAAGATGAAAAATTAGAAAAGTTTCTTTTAGAACTTAGAGAAGATGCTTCTAAGTATGAATCTGTTCGTCGTAAAATAATTGATGAGGATTATAACTTATCTTTAAAGGATATTAATTATGTTGCCTTAGCTTTTACATATGTATCAGCAACATGGCAGACAATAATTAAAAATCTTACAAAAGCAATTGAAGAAACAAAACCTATTGTTTTTAAATTAATGGAAAAGAAAAATTAAAGTTTTGACTTTCTATTGAGATTATGATATAATAAATATATAAGTTAATAAATAGCAAGTATCACCTGCTATTTAAATATAATATTAATAAATTTATTTTAATTCTAAGGAGGAATTTAATTATGGCAAAGACAACAATGACAGAAGGTTCAAGAAAGGTTTTCGAATATCTTAAGAGTGCTGGTGCAGGTGTTAAGTTCACTACAAAGCAGGTTCAGGAAGCTCTTGGTTTTGAGAAGTCAGGCTCAGTAACAGGCTCTGTAAATGGTCTCGTTAAGAAGGGTTATGCTGAAAGATTTAAGGAAGAAGTTGAAACAGAAGATGGAAAGACAAAGACAGTTTCTTTCTTCTGCCTTACAGAAGCAGGCGCAGCTTTTGACCCGGACGCAGATGTCGCTGAATAATAGTCTTTAAATAAAATGTGGAGAAATATTTTCTCCACATTACTTTTCTATTAACTTATTATTATTTTAAAAAAGATTTTGGAGGATTTAATTTATGTTAGATATTAAGAAGATTCAGTCAACAAATAAGGTTACAGTTATTGGTACATTAAATGAATTAAATATTGAAGAGAAGACAACAGCAGACGGCAGAGAATATGTTCATGGTACTGCTAATGTTAAGGTAGACCAGGAAATTAATGGTACAATGGTAGAAAACATTATTCCAATCAGAATGTTTTCTATGAGATTAAAGAAAGATAAGACTCCTAATGCTGTATATGACGGTATCGTAAGAATGAAAGAAACCTTCACTTCTGCGGCTGCAGCTGAAAATCCGGAACAGGTTTCACGAGTTGCAATTACAGCCGGACAGCTTCAGGAGAATATTTGGATAGATAAAACAACAAATAACCCTCGTTCAACTTTCCAGATTTCATCTAACTTTATCAATAAGGCTAATAAAGATGATACTGAAAAGGCAACTTTTGAACTTTCAGGTGTTATTGGAGACATGAGAGATGAAGTTGATAAGGACGGCGAAGAAACAGGAAGACTTATTATTAAGTTCCTTGTTGTAGGATATCTTGGTAAGGTTGATATGATTGAACTTATTGCTGAAAAGCCAGAGGCCGTTAATCATATTAAGAATAACTGGGAAAAGGGAGATACCGTTACTCTTGCAGGCGTTATTAACATGACTTATGAAGTTAAGACATGGATGGAAGAGCAGGGATTTGGCGAACCTATTGAACGTAGAAAGACTGTTTCTAAGAAAGAGTTAATTATTACAAGTGGTTCTCCAAGTGGTCTTGATGAAGACTTTTCTTATGACAGCGATGCAATTAAGATTGCCCTCGAAGAAAGAGCAGGAAGAATTGAAAAGCTTAAGAATGATGCTAAGGCTAAGCCGGCAGCTTCTTCTAATAAGAGTTTTGATGTAGGATTTTAATTAATCCTACATTCAAATGTTTCTTATTAAAGGAGGTATTTAAATGATTGATTTATTATCACTCGAACCACAGCGTATAAGCAGAGATTTAAAAGGAAAATATATTCTTTTATATGGTCTTCCCGGTGTAGGAAAAACATCACTTGCATCTGAATTTAAAAATGTTCTGATTGCAGGATTTGAAATGGGCACTAATGCTCTTAATAATGTTTACGTTCAGCCAATTAAAACATGGAAGGATTGGCGAGACATGGTAAAGCAGCTTTGTACAAAAGATGCTTTAAAAGATAAGTTTGATTCTATTGCTATAGATACTGCCGATTTTGCATGGGATTTATGTGTTAAGTGGATATGCTCTCAGAATGGAGTAGAAAAACTTGGAGATATTCCTTGGGGCGGCGGCTATGACCTTGCTAAGAAAGAATATACGCAAACTTTTAGAGATTTAACATATTCTGGATATGGTCTTGTATTTATTAGTCATTCTACTGAGAAAACTTATAAGAATGAGAAAGGAGAAGATTATACTCAAATTGTTCCCGCTCTTCCTAATAGACCATTTGATATTGTAAATAAAATGGTTGATATTATTGCTTATATTAGAGAAATTCCTGTAGAAATAGGAGATAAAATCGAAAATAAGCGATATATGTTCCTTCGCGGCGACCAAAGATTTTTAGCAAAATCTCGTTTTAAATATATTAAACCAAGAATTGAATTATCTTATCAAGGATTGGTTGATGCTATATTTGATGCTATAGACGAAGAAGTTGCTCATACAGGCGGAACCGCTTCTAATGAGGAAAACCCATATACAAAGCAAAACTTTGAAGAAATAATGGAAGACGCTAAACAGCTTTGGGGACAAGTTGTACAGAATAATAAAACTGAACAGGCTTTAGCGATTCTTGAAGAAGAATTTGGTAAACCAACTCGTTTTTCTGAAATTCTCCCAGAACAAACGAAAGAACTTAATGCCGCATTAATTAAAATAAGGGATTTAGTATAAATGTTAGGGAGATGAATAATCTCCCTATTTTTATAGGAGGATGTAAATGATATATATAATTGATACTAATGTATTATTAGATTATCCACAAGTTGTAGAAGATAAAGAGAATACAATTATTATTCCTACTGGAGTTCTTAAAGAATTAGATGGATTAAAGAAACATATTAATCCAGATATTGCAACCCATGCTCGTCGTGCGGCAATCTATATTTCAAAAAATATGGATACTCTTAGATGGTATGATTGTGATAAATTTGAATTAAGTAAACTTCCTGTAGATGACCAGCTTATACAAATTGGAAAAGATGTTGATGGAATAGTTATTACTAATGATATTTACTTAAAAGTTCGTTGTATTATACAGAAAGTAAAAACTAAAGGATACAGCCCTAAAGATGATTATACTGGTGTGGAATATTGGTATGTAGATTCTATCGAAAATGAAAAAGACCAAGAAGATTTATCTAAATTATTAAATGATAACATTCTACCGCCAGAGATAATTCTTTATGAAAATCAATACCTTATTATTAAGGAGAAATCAACTGATAAAACAATTAAAATTTATGTTATGAAAGATGGAAAGCCGGAAGAAGTTGAAAATAAAAAGATACGAAATCAATGGATAGATTATATTTATCCAAGAAATTCTGAGCAGACTTGTTTATTTAATGCTTTAAATAATAAAGATAATACTATTATTTATGCCGGCGGCAAGTATGGAACTGGAAAATCTTTTATCCTTAATAATTTTGCATTACAAGAATTAGAAAAAGGAAATATCAGAAAAATTATCTATATTCCTAACAATTCATATGTTGAAGGTTCTATGGAATTAGGATTTTTACCGGGGACTGATATTGAAAAAGTTATTCCAAGTATCGGACCTCTCATTGATTTGGTTGGTAAAGACTTTGTAAATCAAATGATAATGAAAGAAGAATTAGAAATTGTTCCTCTTGCATATATTAGGGGAAGAAGTTTTAAAGATTCTATTATTATAGTTAATGAGGCTCAGAATCTTACTGAAGACCATTTAAAACTTTTAATTGCTCGATGCGGAGAAAATAGTAGAATATGCTTTGATGGAGACATAAAACAAGCAGATAGTCAGCTTTTTAGAAATAAGAATGGCTTAAAATTACTTTTAAATTTAAGAAAATCTCCTATTTATTGTCATAAATTCGCTACAGTAAATCTACTTAAAACTGAAAGAAGTGCAACAGCGGAAGCCGCACAATATTTAGACAGCATAATGTTCGGAGAATAAAAAGAAGCCCTGAATTTATCAGGGCTTTTCTTGACTTTTTATTAAAAATATGATATAATATATATGTAATAAAAATAGAAAGGTGATGCAAATGGCAAATAAGTTATCTGATGAGATCATCAATAAAATTCCAATATTATACTCAGAACTTCAAAATAAAACTGCCGTAGCAAGAGAGTTAGGAATTTCAGTTGCAAGTGTTAATAAATACTTAACTGTTATTAGTGGCGCCCCACAAGAAATTAAAAAAGAAAAAAAGAAACGAATAAAAATAACCGATGAAGTTATTGAAAGAATAAATAATGAATATAAAACTTATAAAAGCATGAAAAAAGTTGCTGAAATAGTAGGTGTATCTCCAACAACAGTAAAAAAGTATCTATCAGAAGATAATATTAAGTTAAGTAAATCTCTTAATGATGATAGAGATGCTTTATGGTATTATATTTATAGACTTTTTGGACAGTATAGTGAAGACAAACCTGTGAGTGACTGGAATATAACTCAAATGTCAAAATTTAAAAGTCAAGGAATGTCCTATACTGGTCAGTTATTAACTTTAAAGTATTTCTTTGAAATAAGAAAAAACTCAATTGAAAAATCAAATGGCTCAATTGGGATTGTCCCTTATGTCTTTTCCGAAGCGGCTAATTATTATGAAAAAAGAGAAAAGGAACAAAAAGAAATGGCAGACGCTATTAAGAAACAACTTGAAAAAGACAGACTCGAAATTAAATATAATCCATCAGATTATATAGGAAGAAAAAAGAAAAAGAAAGAAATAGACATCAATAGTCTTATATAAGGGGTGTTTGAATGATACAAGTAGAACGCCATACAATTATCCAAATTCTTGGTTCATTAATGAAAAAACCGGAATTGTTAAGCGATACAGATAAATATGTTTTTGATGTAAACGAATTTAACATTCCTTTAGATAGATTTATCTTTTCAGCTATTTATAATCTTTTTATCAATGGGGCAGAAGTAATTCATACTGTTGATATTGATAACTATTTGCAGCAAAATAAATATGCTAAAGATTTAATGGAAAATGAAAATGGCATAGCTTTTTTACAAGACTGTGAAGCAGAAAGTGAAATAAATAACTTTGATTGTTATTATAAAAGATTTAAGAAAATTAATTTAGTAAGAGATTTGCAAGCATCAAAGAATGATATTGATGAAATTTATTGTGAAGATATCTTAAATGAAAATTATCAACAAATTAACGATAGATTTGAACAGATGTCTATTCAAGATATTATTAATTTTGTTAAGGGAAAAGGAGAAGCCTTAGAAAAGAAATATGTCATTAATTCTTATATAGAAGAAAGCACTCCCGCTGAAAATATTCGAGAAAGAGTAATGAGTTGGAAAGACCAACCAGAAATAGGTTGTATGCTTCAGGGTGAGGCATTTAATACTATTACTCGTGGCGGACGAAAAGGAAAATTATATTTACGTTCTGCCGGCTCGGGTATTGGTAAGTCAAGAAGTATGGTTGGTGATGCCTGTAATTTAGCATATCCAATTCGATATGACGCCACTGTAGGCAAGTGGGTAATTACAGGTAATTCTGAAAAAGTTCTTTATATAATGACTGAACAAGATACCGAAGAAATTGATACAATGATTATGGCTTATTTAACTGGCTATAATGAAGATGTGTTTGTTTATGGAACTTTTGACCCGAACGACCCTCGTATTCTTGGTGCAATTGATATCATGGAACGATATAAGGATAATATGCACTATGCGAGAGTTCCAGACCCATGCTCTTCAGTGATTAAAAACTTAATAAGAAGAAGAAATCTTCAAGACGGAATTGAAAATTTCTTTTATGATTATATTTTTTCTTCGCCAGCAATGCTTAATGAATATAGAGATTTAAAAATTCGAGAAGACGTAGCTCTTAGACTCTTCACAACAACTTTAAAAAATCTTGCTGTTGAGTTAAATGTCTTTATAATGACAGCAACTCAGATTAGTAATGATGATGAAAATAAAGATGGCGGCTTCAGAGATTTTAGAAATATTCGTGGTTCTCGCGCCATTGTTGACCTTGTGGATTTTGCGTGTATTATGTCACGGCCATCCGTAGAAGAATTAAATAGTGTTTCTGGTTTTAATCATTGTTTTGGTTATTCTCCAAATTTAGTTATTGATATATTTAAAAATCGACGAGGACGATGGAATATGGTTCGAATATGGTCATATTTTGATGCAGGAACTTGTCGGCGACAAGATTTATTTGTTACTACAAGTAATATTAAACCTCTTCCAGAGTTTTCAGTTATTGATTTTAATATTGATAAGACATTATATTTGGATTTACAAGACCTCTATAATACAGGCTATGTTTCAGAAGAAATTGAAAAGTATTATGAAGAAAAACACGATGATATTATGTCAGATTTTGAACGAGGATTTACAGATGAAGCTGACAAAAAATTGAGGGTTAAAAATAAGGATTTTAGTGATTATTTATGAATAATATAAACTTAAAGGAACTACAAAATTCATTAACGCCAAGTCGAGTTATACAGTTAGTAACTGAACTTGGTAGTGATGAATATATTGAAAAAGAAGATTATATAATGTTTAAAACAATTTGTCATAATGAAGATGCTCATGATTCAAGCATGAAACTTTATTATTATAAAAAAGACCATAGGTTTGTTTGTTATACAGATTGTGGGTGTTCATTTAATATTTTTACTTTATTTCAAAAAAGATATGATTTATTAAAACTAGAACATAATTTTTATAAAGATATTGTTCTAAAAATAGCAGAAGGTGTCACATTAAATAATAATGCAAAAAGTGGGTTTTATCATGAATATGAAAGCGATTATAGTAAATATAAAAAAGATATTCCAAATATTAATTATAAGCATTATAATGAAGAAATTTTAAACAGTTTTAGTTTCTTTGCGGCTCCCGAATGGATTGATGATGGTATATCAGAAGAAATAATGAAAATTTATAATATTCGATATTGTATAAATCAAAATAAAATTATTATTCCTCATTATGATAAAGATAATAATTTAATTGGAATACGAGGCCGCGCACTTAATCCGGAAGACGAGGCTGTTGGAAAGTATATGCCGTTGATATTTGAAAATATTTCTTATGCCCACTCTTTATCATATAATCTTTATGGATTAAATCTTGTAAAAGATAATATTCGTCGTTTAAAAACTGCTTTTCTTGCCGAGGGAGAAAAGAGTCCTCAACAATATGGAACTATGTTTGGACAGGAAAATAATATCTGCGTTGCCAGTTGTGGAAGTTCAATACATCAATATCAAATTGATTTACTAATTGAATCTGGTGCTGAAAGAATTGTTATCGCATATGATAAAGAAGGAGAAACTAATAAAGAAAAAGAAAAGTATTTTAATAAATTAAAATCATTTTGTGAAAGATATAAAAATATTTGTAATATGGGTTTTATTTATGATACTAAAAATTTACTTAAATTAAAGCAGTCTCCTTTTGATAGAGGTAAAGATACATTTAAACAATTATATAAGGAGGTTTTCTGGTTGTGAAATACATACAAAAGACAACAAAAACAATAAAAGAAAATTTTTTAAAGGAGCTTTTAATTGATAGACAATTAATTCCTTCAGATGATTTTGATTATCAAGAAAAATATTTTAAACCAAAAAAAGATAATCTTGAAGATTGCTTACTTCTTGATAATATTCTTGCTGGAGCAAAATGTCTCGAAAAACATATTCAAAATAAGAGTAGAATTTATTTAGTTGTAGACAGTGATATTGATGGATTTACTTCTTCTGCAATTCTTTATAATTATCTTATGGATAATTTTGGTGAAGTTAATATTGAATATCATATTCCAGATGGCAAAGAACATGGTCTAGATACTATTATGCCGCTTCTTGAAAATGAGCAGAAATATGATTTAATTATTTTACCAGATAGCTCGAGTAATGATTATGAATGTCATGAGAAATTAAGTAATATGGGATATGAAATACTTATACTTGACCATCATGAGGCTGAAAAATATAGTGAAAATGCTATTGTGATTAATAATCAGCTTTCTAAGAATTATCCAAATAAATCATTAAGCGGCGTCGGTGTCGTATATAAATTCCTTCAACTGTTGGACGAAAGAAATGGATTTGATTCGGCAGATTCATTCTTAGATATGGTTGCAGTTGGTGAATGCGGCGATATGATGGATTTAAATACTCTTGAAAATAGATTTATTTCCGATTATGGTTTTTCTCACTTAAAAAATGAAGGATTGCGGCAGCTTATTAAACTTCAAGGATATTCAATTTTTGGAGTTAAGATAGAAGAAATAACAGAAAACTTTTTAAATAATGCAGCTATAACTCCTATTAATGCCGCTTTCTATATCGCTCCTCTTGTAAATGCTTTAATACGAGTAGGCTCTCCTAAGGAAAAAGAACTATTGTTCCAGTCTTTTATTAAGGGAAAGGAGGTTATACCATCTACGAAGAGAGGACATAGGGGAGAATTTGAAACAATTGCAGAACAAAGTGCAAGAAATTGTTATAATGCAAGAAGCCGTCAGAATAAGGAAAAAGAAAAGGCATTAGAGCTTCTTGATATTCAAATTTCAAATGATTGCCTTGATGATAATAAAATTTTAATTCTCAATGCTGATGATATAGATGTTTCAAATACACTTACGGGATTATGTGCAATGGGTGTTGCGGCGAAATATAAAAAACCAGTTCTTCTTGGTAGAGTTAATAAAGATGGTTATTTAAAAGGCTCTATGAGAGGTCGCGGAGAAAGTGAATTAAAAGATTTTAGAAGTTTTCTCTTAGAATCTGGATATATGGACTATGTTGAAGGGCACAATAATGCCGCAGGTTTTGCATTAAAAGAATCAGATATTCCTAAACTTTATCAATATGCAAATAAAAAACTTGAAAATATTAATTTTAATGAAGGTTTTTATGAGGCTGATTTTATTATAAATGGCAATTGCTCCTATTTAAATGAAATGATTTTTGACCTTTGGAAAGGTAAAAATATCTATGGACAAAATTGTCCAGAGCCAATTATTGTTACTCAAAACTTAACAATTCGCCCCGATAATATTAAAATCATTGGCGCCTACAAAGATACGATAAAAATTACTTTTAATAACACCACCTTTATGAAGTTTAAAGCAAAAGACCTTATCGAACAACTTCAGAATTATTCTAGTGGATTTATTGCTACAATTGTTGGCCGCCCAAGCGTAAATTCTTGGAATGGAGTTGAAACCCCTCAGATTTTAATTGAAGATATCGAAATCAATCAAATTGATAATAATACATTTTAAGGAGGAATAAAATATGGCAGAACTTATGAAAAGAACAGAAGAATGGAGAGTAGAAACAGAAGAACAGGCTGTTGCCCTCATCGAACAGGCGAAATCAAAAGGAATTGAAGAAGGTTATGAACTTACATCATATTCTTCTACTCATAAAGTGAAAAAAGATGATGATTATTTTATTGTAAAAACTATTAAACAATGGTAATGAAATGTCAAGCTTATGCTTGACTTTTTCTATATAATGTGATATAATATATATAAAGATAGAGAAAGAATTTTGTAAATATCTTATCTATGTTTAGGAGGTTATTATATGAATGAATTTTATGGTAGTATTCATAATCATACAGACAGAAGTAATTTTCGTTTACGTGATTCAACAAATCGTCTTGAAGAGTTATGTTGGTATGCGGCGAAAGATTTGGGGCATAATTTTATTGCAATAACAGACCATGAGACAATTGCAACAGCAATAGATTGTCAAAAAGTTGAAAAAAAAATTAGACAAGAGTTTCCTGATTTTAAAATTATTAGAGGAAATGAAATCTATCTTTGTAAAAATGGTCTTAATAAAGAAAATTATATTCGTGGCGAAGATAAGTTTTTTCACTGGATATTACTTGCAAAAGATGAAATTGGTCATCGTCAAATAAGAGAAATTTCAACAAGAGCATGGAGTCATTGCTTTATGCAAGGTAAAATGCTAAGAGTTCCAACTTACTATCAAGATTTAATTGATGTAATTGGAGAAGATAAAGGTCATGTTATAATGAGTACCGCGTGTCTTGGTTCATATCCATCTCAGATGCTTTTAAAATATAATGAAACTAAAGATGAAGATTTATGGCAATATATTCTTGCTTGGTTTAATAGAATTATTGAGATTTGTGGAAAGGAAAATTTATATCTCGAAACTCAGCCTTCTTACAATAAGGAACAAATTGTAGTTAATCTTCTTTATAAAAAATTATCTGAAGAATTAGATATTCCAGTGGTTATATCACTTGATGCTCATTATCTTAAACAAGAAGATGAACCAATTCATCATGCATTTTTAACTTCTCAAGAGGGAGACAGAGAAACTCATGATTTTTATGCTTCAACATACATGATGTCACGAGAAGAAATTCATGAGTATATGGATAATAGTTTATCTGAAGAAACAGTAACCAAATGGATGAATAATACTCAAAGAATTTATAATGAGTGTGAAGATTATGATTTAACTAAACCACTTCATATACCATATCTTCCAAAGACAATAGATACTATAACAAATGAAGAATATCTACGCTTTAAAAATAAAGTAAAAGAGTTAAGTTATTTTTATGAATCTGATATTAAACCACATAGAGATATGGCTGCGGCGATTGTAAGAAAAATGATAAAAGAGCCGGAGACGTATGATAATGAAAAAGCGTACGAAGCTATTGATGAATGTTTGACAGCAATTAGATTGGCTTCTGAAAAGCAAAATACTCCATGGAGTGCTTATCTATTAAACATGAGAGATTATATCAATGTTATTTGGGAAAAAGGAAATTCATTGGTTGGCCCTTCTCGTGGTTCAGGTGGCGGTTTTCTACTTCTTCATATGCTTGATATTACTCAGATGAATCCGTTGAAAGAAAAGGCTCCTCTTAGAGCATGGCGTTTTCTTAATCCAGAGCGTGTATCTCCATTGGATATTGATACAGATATCGAAGGCGGCAAGCGTGCTCAGGTATATGAAGCTCTTCAGCAAGAATATGGTCATGACAGAGTAAGTAAGGTCTTAACAATAAGAACGGAAAAAAGTAAATCTGCAATACTTACTGCGGCGAGAGGACTTGGACTTGACCCAGATGAAGGAGCTTATCTTGCATCCTTTATTAAAGCAGATAGAGGTCAGCAGAGAACATTAGCTCAAACATATTATGGAGATGAAGAAAATGATATGGCTCCAGATATGAAATTTAGAGAATTAACGGATAATAAATATCCTAAATTATGGGAAGTTGCTCAGTATATTGAAGGACTTTGTTGTGGAGTAGGAAGTCATGCCGGTGGAGTAATTTTCTATGATGAACCTATCACCAACTCCACAGCTTTAATGCAAACAACCAATGGCGATATTGTAACTCAATATGACCTCCATGTAGATGAGGAAGTGGGCTTAATTAAGATAGACTTACTTTCTATTGAAGCATTAGACAGAATAAGAGCTTGTCTTGATTTATTAACTCAATATGGCTATCTTGATAAGAATAAAACTCTTAGAGAAAAATATGAAGAAGCTGTTGGTATTTATAATATTGAAAGAGACGAAACAAAAATGTGGAAAATGTTACATGAGCATAAGGTACAAGCATTGTTTCAAATGGAGCAGCAAAGTGGTGTAAAGGGTATCGCATTGACTAAACCGACTTCAGTAGAAGAGCTTGCGGCGATAAATGCTGTAATGCGATTAATGCCACCGGAAAAAGGAATGGAACAGCCTATTGATACTTTCGCAAATAGAAAGAAAAATCCTCACATCTGGGAAGAAGAAATGATTCGATTTGGTCTTAACAAAGAAGAAAGAGAATGGTTACACAGTTGGCTTGATACAAGTTATGGCATTTGCGAAACACAGGAAACTCTTATGAGTATGCTACAAGATGAAAAAATTGGTGGGCATACTTTGTTGTTTGCAGATAGAGTTCGTAAAGCTGTCGCTAAAAAGAAGCCTAAAGAATTTCTTGAATGTCAAGAAGAGTTTTATAAAACAGCGGAAGAAAAAGGATTGAGTGATAGATTAGTTCATTATGCTTGGGATATTATCTTTGCGAGTAGTAGAGGATATTCGTTTAACATTACAGGACGAATTAAAACCGTTTAAATTGCGGGAACCCCCTTAGAGCCTTAATAACCAAACAATAATAGCGATATTATTGCGGCGATTAGTAACGGAATCGGTATGGTAAAATCATTAAGGATTGGGAAATCAAACGCAGCGAAACTTCTTAATTTATTATATTCTTTTCCATAAAAGATTACATATTTTATGGAGGTGAATACAATGGGATATAAAAAATTATCTGATGAACAAGAAAAACAACTTGTTCAAGAATATATTTCCGGAGTACCAGTTAAAGATTTAATGAGTAAATATGGATATGCGACTAAAAAATCAATTGCCGATAAAGTAAAGAAACATTATGGCGACAATTATAAAAATATCATTGATACTGCGAAACAAAATCGGAAGAATTATTCCTATTCTTTTGATGGAGTAATAAATGAATTTAATGCTTATTTTTTGGGATTATTGTTAACTGATGGATACGTTACTTCACGTGGATATGATGTTGGAATTGATTTAACAGATGAAGATTGCATTAATTTTTTGTCAAAAAGTATTGGTATTGATTATAAAGAATATCAATCAATCAATAATACAGATAATTATAATCGGAAAAATAGATTTAGATTGATATTATCAGACAAACAGATAGTACAACAATTGTCTAAATATGGCATAGTTCATAATAAATCTTTAACATTAAATGGCCCTAAATTAAGAGAAGATGAAGAAAAATTTATTCCTTATATAATAAGAGGAATTATCGATGGAGATGGAAATGTATCTCCTACTTCATATGGGGCGGCACATTTTAGAATATATTCTGCTTCTGAATCATTTATTGATTGGATAGTAGATGTTTTGACAAATAAAATGTATATGATAGATATAAAAAAAATTTTTCAGCAGAACGAAACTAACGGAATTTGGTTTGTTGACTCAGCAAATCAAGACAATATATTAAAATTAATAAGTCTATCATATAATAAACCTTTTGGTATGGAAAGAAAATATAATCAATTAAGAAAGACGTTCAGAGACTATAATACGGGTAAATTATTTATATAATTGCATGGTATAGTCCAGACCACAACATTTAATAAATGGCATAGGAAACTATGTGTGGTAAAGTTGTATGGCTCACACTCTTGCGTATTCTCTCGTTGGACTTCAAGAATTAAATCTTGCTTATAAATACCCTATCGTTTTCTGGGATACAGCTAATCTTATTGTAGATTCAGGAGCTATGAACCTTGAAGATGAATTTAATTTTAATGATGAACCAGAAGAAGACGATGATGAAGAAGATGAAAGTGATGAAGATACCTCTGATGGAAAAATTAAAAATTCTTCTACTGATTATGGACGTATCGCCGCGGCCATTGGTAAAATGAAAGCAAGAGGATTATCATTCTCATTGCCGGATATTAATAAATCAGCTATTACTTTCTCTCCAGATCTTGAAAAGAATACTATACTCTATGGATTAAAAGGTATTGCTCGAATTGGTAATCAGCTAATAAAGGATATTATTTTAAATAGACCATACAATAATATTACAGATTTCTTAAATAAAATCAAAGTTAATAAGATTCAAATGACAAACTTAATAAAGTCTGGAGTATTTGATGAAATGTATAGCGATAAGACAAGAGAAGAAATAATGGATATCTATATTGATGCAATAACTGATAAGAAAAAGAGAATTACCCTACAAAATATGACTTCTTTAATAAAATATGATTTAATTCCAGAAGAATTGGACTTTGAAAAAAGACTTTTTAACTTTAATAAATATATTAAAAAGTTTAAAGAAGGAATCTATTATAGACTTGATACAATTGCAATGAATTTCTTTGAAAACAATTATGATACTGGAGTTCTTGAAAAGATTAATATTACTGGAGAAGAAAAAACAGCCCTTATTCCTCAAAAAATATGGGATAACACCTATAAAAAAGGCATGAATCCTATGAGAGACTGGATGAAAGAGAAACAGGAAGATATCTTAAATGAATTAAATAATGTTCTTCTTAATGAGAATAAAACAAAGTATTGTTGCGGCTCAATAAGTAAATGGGAAATGGATAGTTTAAGTTTTTATTATCATGACCACGAGCTTAGTAATCTTAAAAATGAAATTTATGATGTTGTTGATTATTTTTCATTACCTGAAGAACCTGAAATAGATAATGTTTTTAAAGGAAAAGATGATGCAACAATTACGCTATTTAAATTACATCGTATCGCCGGAACAGTAATCGACAAAGATAAGAATAAAAATATTGTAACTTTATTAACTCCAACAGGAGTGGTTGTCGTTAAAGTTTGGAAGAGCCAATTTACAGCATGGGATAAACAAATATCTGAAAAAGATAGTAATGGTAAAAAACACGTTGTTGAACGCTCTTGGTTTACTCGCGGCAATAAATTAATTATAACAGGAATAAAAAGAGATGATACTTTTATTCCAAAAAAATATAAAAATACGGAATGGCCTCTTTTTGAAAAAATAGAAGAACTTGATGATAAAGGTTTTATTTTATCATCGTCCACAGAGCGAGTTGAGGTAGAATAATGGCAAGTATATGTTTATTTGATATTGATTTTCTTTATGGCTCTAAGTTTGTCCCGAACTTAGAGCTTATGAAAGTTTTTAATTATTATTATCAAGAAGGTCACGTTATTAACTTAGGACAAAAGAAAGAGAATTTAGATAGATATAATCAGATAATCTTTTTTAAAGATAGTCCTAATATTTCAGTGCCAAGAGGATTGGATTTATCTGGAGAGAATAAACAAATCTATGGATATGGATTTTATAATAGATTTATTCCATTATCTGAAAAATATACTAATGTGCCGCCAAATTATCTCTGTTATGATATATTCAATGAAAATATTAAAAATTTAAAGAAATATGAGAATATAAAGAATGGTAGTTTAGTAAGAATTGAAAATGAAGACTTTTCAAACTTTTCACGGGATAAAAAAACTTTTTATATTGTAGATAGAAATTTCTCTAAATTAGATAATGCTTATTCTTTTATTAAAGAATATTATAGGAATTATCAATTTGAATTTTTACATCAGCAACGATATTATGATAAAGAAACTTTTGAAAAATTTTTTCCTTACGTTACGGCTTCAAATAGAC
The DNA here is from genome assembly GCA_051872335.1 of Bacilli bacterium. Taxonomy (GTDB): domain Bacteria; phylum Bacillota_I; class Bacilli_A; order RFN20; family CAG-826; genus SUG2458. The sequence continues at coordinate 38,879 of JBJEDT010000016.1, forward strand.
CAATTATTAATTTTGATTTTAATATTAACTTTTTTAAAAAGTATTATAATGAAAAAGTTATATTTACAATAGATTTTAAAGAAAAAGAAACCCAAAAGGGATTGTTAAAAAGAATTATTTCTATGATTTTATTTTCCAAGCAAAATAATCATACTTTATATTTAATTAATGACCTTAAAGTAAATACAATAACTAAAAAACAATTTCCTTTAATAGAATTATTACAACTTTTAGTTAATTGGGCGGCCTCCTCAAAAAATATTTCATTCTATGATTTTACTTATATTACTGATAAAAATAAATCTGTAATAGAATTAAGTAAAGAATATTCTTATGTACGGCTGTTACTAAAACAAAATCCCAAAACTTTTAATTCTCAAGATTTTGACTTTTAAAATAGATTATGATATAATAAATATATAATTTAAGGAGGGAATATAATATGGATGAACTAAATAATCTTATTCAAACTTTAAAATTTAAATTAGATGAAGTAAATAGAGAATTGAACGATTTATCTGTATATAATTTTGTCTATGACCCAGATATGGCGGAAAGAATAAAAGTATTAAATGCAGATAAATTATCTATAGAAAATAAAATTAAATCGCTGGAGGACACGAAAGAATGAATGAAATATTAAGTTTTTTTGACGAAAAAGGGAATTTAATCCCACTTGAAAGTATTCAGAAATCTATTGAAGAAATTTACACCGATATCGAGAAAGAACAGAGTAAAGTTTATAGTAGAGATTCTGTATTAGCAGAATTAATAACTCCAGAGGCTCAATTTAGCATTGAAAATGCAATTGATAATGCAACCTTTGTTGATAGAGCTATTTATATTAATGATTCTATTCTTCCGGAGAGTGCGGGGAATATTAATAAGCAAATTAATTTTTGGAATATTATTGATGATACAGACGAAATACCGACTGAGGAAAGAATGCCTATTAAATTATATATTAATACTCCAGGAGGAGACTTGCCGGCAGCTCTTAGTATTATAGATACAATAATTCTTTCAAGAACTCCAGTATGGACAATAACTCTTGCAACTGGATATAGTGCTGGATTCTTTATTGGTATTGCCGGACATAAAAGATTTGCTTATCCTCGTTCATCATTCTTATTTCATGAAGGATGTTTTGTAAATGGAGGAGATGCTCATAAGTTTTTACAAGGAGCAAACTTTTATGAAAAACAACTTAAACAATTAAAAAAACTTGTACTTGACCGTACAAATATAACTGAAGAAATGTATGAAGAGCATAAGAAAGATGACTTATGGTTACTTGCAGATGAAGCTTTAAAATATAATATTATTGATGAAATTATGACCGAGATATAAGGAGGAATTAATATGATTAATGAGAATTTAAAAGATAAAATTAAACAGGTACAGGGAGAAGGCGGCCCTATGGACCAGTTATTTCAGATATTAGATTTACCAGATGAACAGTTTGATACAATATATCCGGAAATAAAAGAAACTTTTAAAAATGCTTTCTTTGCTCCTGAAACAAAAAAGGCAGTATTAAATTCTCTTTCTACGATGCCTAATATAGATATTGAAAAAGAAAGAGAATATGCCAAAACACTTATTGATGAAATTCAGAGTGATGAAGAACTTAGTACAAATAAGAAAGACTTTTTAGCATTAATTATGGGTCAGTCTGTTGAACTTCTCAATACTGTTATAAAAAATCCAAGAGAAGAAGTAGAAGTTAAAATTACTAAAATTCATGAAAATGCGGTAATTCCTACTTATGCTCATGATTCTGATGCAGGAGCAGATATTTATGCAGTTGAAGATATTACTATTAAGCCAAATTCAACAGAAATTATTCCTACTGGTATCAAAGTAGAAATCCCACTTGGATATGAAATTCAGATACGTCCTCGTTCTGGCCTTTCTGCAAAAACCAAGTTAAGAATTGCTAATGCTCCAGGAACTATTGATGCTGAATATAGGGGTGAAATTGGAGTAATAATGACCAATACTGGAAATCTCTCTCATACAATTAACAAGGGAGATAAAATCGCTCAGATGGTTATTATGCCGGTACCAATGATTAAGTGGATTGAAACTGAAGAGCTCAGTGAAACAGAACGCGGCGAAGGCGGTTATGGTTCAACAGACCAGGAATGATTTAATTGGGTCGATTAAAATATGAAGATATAAAAAAGGAAGTGGAAGAATGTGGTTGGCAATTACTGTCAACCACATATACCAATTTAAAAACTGATATGACTTTTAAGTGTCCTAATGGACATTCTAATTATTATTCTTTAGAGAAGTGGCGGCACGGTCATGTTTGTTCTATATGTGAGAATAATCCTCTTGCTAATGTTAATGTTAAACCTGTAAAAAAGAAAGGTTATAGAATATTAGCTTTAGACCAAGCCAGTATAACAAGTGGCTGGGCAATTTTCGATAATGAGGATTTAATCTCTTATGGAAAGTGGAGTTCTGACGGAACTCATAGTACCGAAAGAATAGGACAAACAAAATATTGGGTAGCATCTATGATTGCAAAATGGAAACCAGACATGGTAATTCTTGAAGATATTCAATTACAAAAATTTAAAACAAATACTGGTAGCGGCGATGCTGTATTGACATTTAAAAAGCTTGCTCATTTACAAGGTGTTTTAAAGAATTATTTATTTGAGACTGGTATTCCTTATACTGTTGTTTCACCATCTACTTGGCGGGCACACAGTGAAATTAAAGGAAAAGAAAGAACTGATAGAAAAAGAAATGCACAATTAAAAATTAAGAGCCTTTATGATGTTCAAGTAACTCAAGATGAGGCTGACGCAATTTTAATTGGTCGCTGGGCAGTTCATAACCACAGTCAAACAAAAATGATAGAGTTTTAAAAAGAAAAGGAGAGTAGATTATTCTACTCTCCTTTTTTATTTAACCTTATATATACACCATATAAAATTATCTGAACAATCAAAAGTATCATATATTACTCCATCAATAACACAAGTAATATGTCCTCTCATTGTAATTAACCATCGACCAGGAAGGTTTAGATTTACAAAATCTTGTACCGTTTCCGTTTTTCGCGGCGGACAATATCTTTCATAACGCTCAGATAAAAAATCATTAATAAATTCTACTTCTGAGAAAGTAATGCCTTGTTTTCTTCCATACTCAGATAACATTATGTATGTATCGTCCCAAGTTTGTTCAGTTGCAAGTGAAATAGCTCTAATAGCACAATCACTTACCT
>JBJEDT010000017.1:0-3033 GCA_051872335.1 Bacilli bacterium
TGTAACTTTCTAAGGCAACTTGTAAGGTTTGCAGACCATACAAGGAGAATTATATTCCTTTGTCGGTACAGTTTGCAGACTGTATCGACATTTTTATTATAACATGTAATGAAAATTTTGTCAATCAAAGGGCGGGGGCGTGCTAGCGCACCACCCCCGCCACTTTTGCCGTACTCCAAAGTTCCTCTACTTACTCCAACACTAAACCGATTAAACTGATGAACAGCGAAGCAGAGAAAAAAGGAAATTTTATCAATTAATTAAATTTATAAAATTAAATTTTTTATGATATTATAGTTTGAAGAATGGGGGATTATTAAGGGGCTTTTTAGGGAAAAGCCCCTTAATAATCCCCCATACCCCCTATTAATCCCCAAAAACCTATAATTTTTTTCTTTTTCGTTTAATGATATCAATAAATAATTTATTGATTTAATATACTTTAAAATCAATTAGTTAAACCAAGAACAGCCAAAAGAAAAAAATTGAAAAACTACTCTAAATTAAATATAAATAGAACATAAGTATAAAATCATGAGTATTCCCAATCGCCTACAAAATATTGCTGATAGCCTACATTCCAAAACGCATGAAGTTCTTCAGGCAATGGCTCAGCATTTGGAAGACTTTCACCAACGTTTATTAAGTCCCCATCAACTGCATCATCAAGATTTAATTTCTTGTGATACTCCTTAAGGATACCGCCCCAGGCTACTAAACGTCTTCTAAATAATGCTTTATCTAAGACCATAATAGTACGCAAGGATAAAACCCAATCCCATGGAGCTATATATTCACTTTCTTTAACCGTATATTTAGTAGTCTCACATATTGCATTTACTATTCCACTTTCTGAAAACTCTAAATCACTATTGGAATAATCTTTCTTAGATGGTTTAATCTCATCAATGTGTATTTGTGTTATTCTATCAATTCCCGTTACTTCTCGCCACATCTTAAGGAGCATCTCAGGAGTTATATAACCCCTTGAAACTTCTTTCTTATGAAGATAAGACTTGGGAGCAACGAAAAGGACGTGTAAATGTGGGTGATATGTATCATAGCTTGGATTTTTATCACCTACTTTAAGATTTCTTCTAACATAATAATCATGCCTCTTTTTATTATAATACATCTGCGGAGTTATATATTCATTGTTATCGTGAGTAACCTCTAGACCACGATACCAACCCCAAAAAGTATCATCACGTTTCTTAGTTTTAGCATTATAACGCTTGAACTCATTGCGATGCATAAGCTTATCGAAAGATTTCAACAATAATGTTATTTGGTCGCTAAGTTGTCCACCATCACAACTAGGAATAGTTAAAGTAAACATAAGAACATCATACTCCCCAGAGTGTTCCTTTTCCAACTGCTCAAAGATTGCCCTTGACTGATAATGAATTTTCATAGACCTACGCCAAGTACAAACAGGACACAAACGGATTTTACATGATTTCATTGATTTGAATTTCTTAGAACCATCGGAATATTTAGTATATACCAAATGTGATGAACACTTTCGCAAATAATTAGAACGCTTAAACCAATAATCAGCCTCATCTGGATTATCTAACTCATCAAGGCACAATTGTGCAATATCCTTATAATAATTAGATACAATCATGTTATTTATTTTCTTTAGTCGCCAAGGACGCTCACGACCAGAATGTGACTTATCTGAAAGTATTTCACGATGCATATAACTTGGAACTACATCACCATCAGAATTAGTCATATTAGATATTTCTATCAATGATGGTTTATCATGTACCAATCCGACATAATTCTCAACATCTTTAGATTTACTTTCAATTTTAAGATAAACGCTATTAGTATTACAGTCCTTTAAATATTCCTCTTGACTTTTAATCTTTTTCATGTTATAATTAATCCCGAAAAATATGTTTAAGGGTATAAAAACCCCTCGGGAACTCCTTTCTATTAATTTTAAGTGGTATTATAATTATAGCAAGGAGTCCTTTTTTTGTCAAGAAACCATTTCCAAACCATAATTATATTTTAAAAATTGTATTTTTTTTAGTGGGTGCAATACCTTACTACACATAGTAAATTTACCCCCAAATTAATTTGCACTCAATCAACACACCTATGGGGCTAGATAGTAAAAATTCACGCTCGAGTTATTTCCATATTATCAAGGGTATACACACCCCCAAAAAAATAGTATTTTATTGAGAAGTATTTTTAGCGATTTACGATAGGTATATTATACATTTTAGAAAGGGCATGAATGAAATCAACCTTATTAGTTATAAGGATTATAACGCCCATATCATCTATCAAGGTATAATCACCACGTTTAAGACTATAAATTATCTTCATATAAACACCTCCAGATAAACAAAAAAGGCATAATTATCCTATCAAAAAATAGGACAACTACACCTTTACTTTACTTAACTAATAAACTTTACTTTAAGCCCAACTAAAACATAAAAAAGCCTTTAACAATAAACAATTCGGGAATTCCCTTTAAATAATAACAATTCGGCATAACAATAAACTAAACGGGCATATATCACAAAAAAACAAAACATATTCTTCTGCGGTTCGTTGTATAACATATTCAATTTAGTATATTATACTCCTATTTTTTAAAAAAATCAACAACATTTTCAAATTTTTGCTTAAAAGAAATAATCTTCAAAAGTTTATCAATAGATTTACTCTCAAAAGCAAGTAAAATATAACACTGCTGTAATTTATCATAATTTCTAAAATATTCAATCATGACCAATTCAAAATTACTCAATTTTTTCATAAATAAAATAACTCCTAAAAAAATTTTGTTTTCCCAGGAAAACAAATAGGAATATAAAAAGCCGTTGGAACTCTGGAGCACCAACGACTATATTTTTAGATATATTTATACTACACCTACAATTTGACTAATCATCTAAAAAATGATATACTTAGGGTATAGGGATATTCTAAAACTTAGTAGTTAGTGATGTAACTTTCTAAGGCAACTTGTAAGGTTTGCAGACCATACAAGGAGAATTATAT
>JBJEDT010000018.1:0-36536 GCA_051872335.1 Bacilli bacterium
AAAGGAAAAGTTATAAAGTTATTCATATCTTTGAGTAATTTTATAATACAAGGCACTTTATGAAATATATATTAAATTTATTTATTGAAAACAACGATAAATCTTTTTTGTTTTTAAGATTCTTACGTGCTAATGGCTATAACGGAACTGTCTTTTCAACAGCTTCTTTAAAGCACACATTAGAAGATGCAACTGATGATGATAAAATATTTATCAATCTTCACCATTTAGATCCAAAAAGTTTAGTAGAAGCAACTTATTGTTTCTTTATTGTAGAAGAAGAAAAACTTGAAGAATTAAAACAATTAATCCGTGAAAAAACAAATCAATTTACAACTATAAAGGGTGGTATGTATTCATACGCACTTAATGATTTTGAAGGCTCTTTCTAGTATGGGATATACTTTTTTATATGCAGCCATAGCGTTAGTTATTGGTTTACTTTCAACACGCTTAATGAAAAAAATTAAACTACCTAATGTCACTGGCTATTTATTAACGGGCATTATTATTGGCCCATATGTTTTAGGATTATTCTTTAATAACTTTGATTTTGCTAATGCTAGTACAGGCCCAATTGCTAATATTGTAACAAATAATTTAAGTTGGATTTCTGAAGTAGCATTAGGCTTTATTGCCTTTACTATTGGTACATCTTTTAAAATGGACTCTTTAAAATTTGTAGGTAAAAGAGTAATTGTAATTACAATAGCAGAAGCTCTTTGTGCTGCTCTATGTGTATTTGTTGGGATTATGATTTTACACTTTATTTTCCCTTCAAAAATTACTTGGGAACTAGTATTAATTTTAAGTGCTATTTCTTGTGCTACTGCTCCTGCAGCAACATTAATGGTTATCAAGCAATACAAAGCACGAGGCCCTGTTGTTTCAACATTACTTCCAGTTGTAGCTCTTGACGATGCTGCTGCATTAATTATGTTTTCAATTTTATTTACGATTGCAAAAACAATATCTTTAGGAAGTGGATTTGATTTTTATAGGACAATCTTGAAACCACTTATTGAAATTACAATTTCACTTGGGTGTGGTGCTTTAGTTGGTTTATTAATTTCACTCAATTTTAAATTCTTTAAATCGAGAGCTAATCGTATGATTTGGTGTATTGCAGGAATTCTTATTAATCTTGGTTTATGCTATTTATTCAAATTATCAGCTCTTGGTGAGTTCGAACTATCCAGTCTTTTAATGTGTATGATGGCTGGAGCAATAGTTGTTAACTTGAGACATGACTCAAACGAAACATTTGCTTACATTGATAAATTTACTCCTCCATTCTTCATGTTATTTTTTATCATTAGTGGTTCTACATTAGATTTAACAATCTTTGCAAGTAAATCTGCATTTGTAATTTTGGGCATTGCATTTACTTATATTATCTTCCGTGTTATTGGTAAATGGGTTGGTGCTTATTCCGGAGCTAAAGTTACAAATGCTGAACCTCAAGTTCAAAAATATTTAGGATTTACTTTAATTCCGCAAGCTGGTGTTGCTATTGGTTTAGCAACTTCAGCAGGAAAGTCATTTGCTTCAATAAATCCACTATTAGGACAAATGATAGTTGCTATTATTTTAACTTCAACTATTGTTTATGAACTAGTTGGACCTGTCATTACTAAAATTTCTTTACAAAAAGCTGGAGAAATTAAAGAAGAACAAATTTAAAAAGCTTGCAACTATTGTTGCAAGTTTTTCTTTTCTCCAAACAAAATTTTTTCTTTTTGAATTTTAAACTCTTCATCATTAATCAATTTTAAATCTAATAATGATTTCCATTCTTTAATCAAGTTTATATCATTTTCTATATTATTATTAATTTTTTTACTGTTAATAAAATTAGTCTTCACCTTTTCATATTCATCTTTGCTAAGTGTTTTACTATCCAATAATTCCTTATATAACATTAGCTTTGAAGGGGCTAGAATTTTTAGTTTCTTATTTCTTTTTTGCTCTAAAGTATTTAAATGTGAGATAAGTATGGATTCTATTAAATATACCAAAGAACTTAAAAGTAGAAGACTACAAGAAATAATTAATAAGACTACTTCAAAATATAAACTATAAAAATCAAAAATATAAAATAATCTTACTAATGAGTACATACTTGCAAATGAATAACCTAAAATATTTAGACATTTAATTTTTGAAAATGAAAGAGCTAATATAATAGGAAAAATATAGGTCATTAACGTCTCACTTCTATAAAAGTGATCTTCGTCTTTAAAATAATCTAAAAAATATGCTATGTAAAAAATCATAAATCCTAATAAAACAAAAAACCTACCTAAATTACGTTTCATAAATTTCTCCTGACTATATTATAAAAAGTAAGAATGTCATTTTATGATGTAATTTGGTAGGTATATTTTTTTATTCTACACTCTTTAAACTTTCAATCATATCGATTTTCTTTAAACTAAAATGTGTAATGAAATTAACAATAAATGTAAAGACAAATGCTAGGGCTGCTGATACTAAATAACTAACCCAAGTAATACCTAAGATGAAACTAGCTTTTTCTATTTCAACAGTTTTCAAAACAAAACCTGTTAAGAAATAACCACCTAATAATCCTAATGCTACTCCAACAATCGTTAGAATTATGTTTTCTTTTGTAATATAACTATCAACTTCTTTGTTGTAGAAACCTAGAAGTTTTAGTGTAGCAATTTCTCGTTTTCTTTCATGAATATTAATATTAGATAAATTATATAAAACAACAAATGCTAATAAAGCAGCTAAGACAATTAAAATAATTACAACATTATTTAATGAACTTAACATGTCGTCAACATTATCAACCATAACACTTATAAATTGAACAGATAAAACCTTTTCATTTTCTAGCAACGATTTAGTAAAGGCATCTTGTTGCTCTTCACTCATTTCATTTACATGAAGATAAATACAATTAGGCTTATAAGTAAAAGATGCATCCTCAAAAGTTTCTCTATCCATAAATACGTAATGCTGGAAGTAAATCTCTACAATAGCGGATATTTCAAATTCTGCCGATTTATTATTTGAATCTTTCAATTCAATTTTATCTCCCACTGAAACATTTTTTATTTCAGCAAGTTTATTTGTAATTACAACTTTTCCTTTTTCTAGATGTACTGGTTCTTGTGTCTTTTTGTCATATAAGTTAACAAAAGTATCAAGAGTTTCATTATCTTCAACTACTGTCCAGTTAATATTAGTATTCGAAGCAGTTCCACTAATTAATTGAATAGGTGTAGTTGAAGTTATATTAGGGTCATTAAAAATTTCTAAATCAGTTGTAGGATCATAATTATTTACTAAAACCATCGTGTCAAAATTATATACTTCTCCAAATTGTTTACCTGCAAGACAAGATAAAGAATCTTTCAAACCAAATCCTGTTAGCATTAAAGCAGTACAACCCATAATACCAAAAACAGTAGCAAATACTCTTTTTTTGTATCGACCAATATTACGTATTGTTATTTTATTAGAAAAATTAATTTTGTTCCAAATAAAAGGTATCTTTTCTAACAAAACACGTTTACCTTGCTTTGGAGCTTTTGGTCTCATTAATTCAGCAGGTTTTTCCTTTAATACTCTTAAAGCTGTAACTAATGTAGCTCCCACTATACAAACACAAGAAATTAAAATTGGTATTAAAGAAATTAAAACATCTAGTTTTAATACCATTGTTGGAACATCAAATAAGATTTTATATATTCCATAAATAATTGATGGCACAACAAATCCTCCTGATATTCCTCCTACAATTCCTCCACAAATTGTTGCTACGAAAGCAAAGAAAATGTATTTCCCCATGATTTGAATATTTGAAAATCCCAAAGATTTTAAAGTACCAATTTCTGTACGTTCGTCTTCTACAAGGCGACTCATAGAAATTAAACTAATAAGAGTTGCTACTATGAAAAAGACAATTGGAAATACTTGACCTAGATTTGCTACGCTTTGAGCATCATCAATAAATTCTCTATACGTAGTATAGTCATTACGATTATTTATGTACCAAGTAGGAGTTTGAATATCATCAATTTCTTCATATGCATTTTCTATTTCTATAATGAAATTATTATAACTTTCGTTATACTCAATATAAGCAGCATTATATTCATTTAATTTATTAATATATTGAAGATTTAAAGCATAATATTCCTCACTAGTTGGTTCAAATGTATTCATATAATTATATAAATTATCTAAATTCGTTTGTAATATATCTAATTGACTTTTAACAATTGAAAGTTCATTTAAACCATTTTCTTCAGCTTCTTCTACTTTTTCATATAAAGGAGTTTTAATTTCATCTTCTCTTCGTGATTCTCCTTCTTTTTTGATTTTTTCAATATTCTTAGTAACACTTTCAATTAAATTATCATAATTGTCACTAGATGTAATTTTATTTTTTGCACCATCTACTGTGATATATATAGATGTGTAGTAGTCTTGATCAAAAGCCTCAGGATTAACAAATGTATAATAATTAATAACACCAATGCCAATAGAAGTATTTCCTCTATCACTCGTGGTCTCTGCATTATTAATATATAAAGTACTTTTTACTGTACCAACAATAGTAAAAGTATCTTCAATTAAGTTAGTAGAACTTATGTTTATCGTATCACCTAAGTTCATTTCATTTTTAGAAAGAAACTTTTCTTCTACAACAATTTCGTTATTTGAGAACGGAAGACGTCCATCAATTAAATCAACAGTATTAATATAACTAGTGAGTGAAGAAATATTAATTACAGCTTCTTCATTTGGTAAACTAATCATACAATCTATAGAATGGGCTCCTTCAACTTCGAGAACACCATCTACATCTTTAATGTAAGAAACATCATTTAGTGACATACCCATGTCACTTTGAATTTTAATATCATAATGATTATGAGCATCAAAATATTTATCGATAGAATACTTAAAATCTGGTGCAGTATTATTAATACCAGAATAAGTAAACGTTGCTAGAAAACTCATCATCATTAATGAACAAAAACGAGCACGATTTTTATTTATAGTTCGGAAACTATTAGTAACAACTCTATTTTTCATATTACCACTCAATATCATCGATAGATGTTGGCTTATCATTTATTATGATATCTTCGACTCCACCATTTTTAAATTTAATGACCTTATGTGCCATAGGTGCAATGGCACTATTATGGGTAATAATAATAACAGTCATATTCTCGTTTTTTGATGTTTCTTCAAGTAATTTTAAAATTTGTTTGCCAGTTTTATAATCCAAGGCACCCGTTGGTTCATCGCATAATAAAAGTTTTGGATTTTTTGCTAGTGCTCTTGCAATAGCAACACGTTGTTGTTCTCCCCCTGATAATTGAGAAGGAAAATTATGAATTCGATCACTTAGACCAACTTTAGACAAAATTTCTGTTGGCTCAAGATGGTCTTTACATAATTGAACAGCTAGTTCAACATTTTCAAGAGCTGTTAAATTTTGAACTAAATTATAAAATTGAAAAACAAATCCAATATCATGTCTACGATATGTAATGATGTCTTTACTATTTAATTTAGTAATATCTACACCATCAATAATAACTTCACCACTCGTAGCTTGATCCATTCCACCTAAAATATTTAAGCAAGTAGTCTTCCCAGCTCCTGATGGACCAAGAATAACAACTAATTCGCCTTTATCAATTTCAAATGAAGCATCGTTTAATGCTTTAATTTGAACTTCCCCAGTTCCATATACTTTATTCACATTTTTTAATTCTATATATGCCATACTATACTCCTTTTCGATTCTATAAATTCAAAAGAATTAAGCTTTTTTCTTTACAGAATCTTTTATAAAATCTATAAATTTTTCTTCTAATAAAGGAAGTTGTCTTCCTTTTTTCCAAACAAAATAATAATCAAGATAATAATCATCTTGTCCTCTTAATTTCTTAACAACAAGTGAATCATTTATATTTTGGTGTGGTTCTGGAAATAATGATATTCCAACATTTCTACTTACTAATGCTACAGCATCTAGAAAGTTATCTACTTCAAAAGAAATATTTGGTGTTATCTTTTCATTTCTAAACCATTTAGAAATGTTATAAACTGTTGACTTTCGAGTTGGAACAATTAAGTTCTCACTTTCCAATTCTTTTAAAGACACATATTCACTTTCTTTTTTAGCTAAAGGGTGATCCTTATTAATTAAAGCTACCATACTATCTTTTCCGACACTAAAGCCATTCAATAGTACTTGATCATATGGTGCAGTAATTACAGCAAGAGTAAGTTCTCCATTTTCAATTTTTTCTATTAAGTCATCACTATTACTGTCAAGAATTCTAAACTTTACATTTGGATATTTATTTACAAAATTAGGAATCCATTCTGATCCAATATTATTAGCAACTCCTTCAACAAGTCCAATAGAAATAGTACCTTGGATACCACATGTCATAGAGACTATTTCTTCTCCTACCTTTTTTGTAAGATTAACAATCTCTTTTGCACGAACATATAATAGCTTACCAACATCAGTTAATTTTAAATGTCGTTTGCCACGAATAAATAATTGACTTCCTAATTCTTCTTCTAAATTCTTCATTTGATAACTTAGTGGAGGTTGGCTCATATTTAATATGTTAGCTGCTTTAGTGATATTCAATTCTTCCGCCACTACAATAAAATATTTCAGTGTTCTTAATTCCATAACATCCTCCTTATCATACATTTTTTGTATGATAACTATAATATAATATGTATTTTATCTAAAATAAAGTAAGTTTTATAATTTTTTTGTAAAGAAAATACTTTTAGTATTTTAGGAGGCAAATATGAATAATTGTGCAATTGTCGGAATTAACTGGGGAGACGAAGGCAAAGGAAGAATGGTGGACCTAATTACTACCGATTTTGATATTGTTGTTAGATATCAAGGTGGTGGAAATGCAGGACATACTGTAGTAAATGAGCTAGGAAAATTTGCTCTTCATTTATTACCATCTGGAATTTTTAGAAATGGAGTCGTTAATATTTTAGGTAACGGTGTTGCTCTTGATTTAGAAAACTTATGGAAAGAAATTGATGAACTACAATCAAGAGGAATTAGTATTACTCCTGAAAATTTAAAAATAAGTTCAAGAGCGTCTTTATTATTACCTTGGAGTAGAGATTTAGATGAACTCGAAGAAAAAAGATTAAAAGATAAAAAGTTTGGCTCAACTAAACAAGGTATTGCTCCATTCTATAGTGATAAATATCAAAAGAAAACTATTTTAGCAGGTGAACTATTTTATAAAGAAGAATTACTTGAGCATTTAAAAGGCATTTTAGAATGGAAAAATCTAACACTTAAAAAGGTATATCATGGTAAAAAATATACTTTAAAAGACATGGAAAAATATTTTGAATTTTTTGGTGAAAAATTAAAACCATTTATTTGTGATACTTCAGGTTATTTATATGAACAAGCCTCATTAGGTAAAAACATATTATTTGAAGCTCAACTAGGTGCTTTAAGAGATATTGATTTTGGAATCTATCCTTATACAACTTCAAGTAATACTATAGCTGCATATGCTCCGATTGGAGCTGGTGTTCCTTCTTTATCAATAAATAAAATAATTGGTGTGGTTAAAGCATATTCCACTTGTGTTGGCGAAGGACCTTTTGTTTGTGAATTATTTGGGGAAGAAGCTGAAGCATTACGTGAAGCAGGACACGAATATGGAGCAAAAACTGGAAGACCTAGAAGAGTTGGACCTATTGATATAGTCGCTACAAGATATGGAGTTCAAGTTCAAGGAGCAACAGAAATTGCTTTAACAAAACTCGATGTCTTATCTTCAATGGATAAAATACCTGTTTGTGTTTCTTATGAATTAGAAGGAAAAGAAATTAATAATTTCCCATTCCCTGTAGATTTAAATAAAGCAAAACCAATTATTAAATATGTTAAAGGATGGAAACAAGATATTTCTTCTATTAGATCTTGGTCAGAACTTCCTACAAATGCTAAAAAATATGTAAAATATATAGAAGAAGCAATTGGTTGTAAAATCAAATATGTTTCTGTCGGACCAGAAAGAGATAGCATCATTATAAGAAAGTAGGGATAACAATGAACAATACTTACAATTCTCCATTATCATCTCGATATGCATCAAGCAAAATGCAGGAATTATTTTCTTCTCAATACAAGTATCAAACTTTTAGAAGACTATGGTATTCTTTAGCAAAAGCTCAACACGAGCTTGGTTTAAATGTAACTATAGATCAAGTAAATGAATTAAAAGAACATTTAGAAGATATTGATTTTGATGTTGTAGCTGAAAAAGAAAAAGAAATTAAACATGATGTAATGGCTCATATTTATGCTTATGGACTTGTTGCACCAAAAGCAAAAAGTATAATTCATTTAGGTGCAACTAGTTGTTATGTAACAGATAATACTGACCTAATTATTTATAAAGAAGCATTAATTTATACAAAGAATCTTTTACTAGGAGTAATGAGCTATCTATGTGATTTTGTAGAAAAAACTAAATCTATTCCAACTTTAGGATATACTCATTATCAACCTGCTCAACTTGTTACAGTTGGTAAAAGAGCATCGTTATGGTTACAAGATTTTTTAACCGATTTAGAAGAAGTCAATTTTTGTTTATCTCAAATTAAATTTTTAGGTTGTAGAGGAACAACTGGTACTGAAGCAAGTTTTATGGAACTATTTAATAATGATGAAACAAAAATTGATGAAATGAATAAAAAAATAGCTTTTGATTTTGGTTTTGAAGAATGCTTTGATGTGTGTGGTCAAACTTATCCAAGAAAATTAGATTATCGTATTTTGAGTTGTCTTTCTTCAATTAGTCAATCTTGTTATAAACTAGCAAATGATATTCGTTTATTACAACATGATAATCAATTACAAGAACCATTTTCAAATAATCAAGTAGGATCTTCTGCAATGCCATACAAACGTAATCCTATTAGATGTGAAAGAATTTGTTCTTTAGCTAGATATTTACAATCTAATACCTTAAATGCATCTATGACTAGTTCAACTCAATTTTTAGAAAGAAGTCTTGATGACTCTGCTATTAGAAGAATCTCACTTCCAGAAGGTTTTTTATGTGTTGATTCAATTCTTCATTTGACTCAAAATATTATTGCAGGACTAGAAGTAAATGAAAAAATTATCGAATCTTCAGTTATTAATTATTTACCTTTTATATCTACAGAAAACATTATGATGGAAGCATGTAAAAAAGGTGCTGATAGACAAGTTGTTCATAAAATAATTCGTGATGTCACAATTGAGCAAAGTAATAATTTAAAAGAAGGTCAAAAAATAGATTTATTAAAAGAACTATTAAAGTATAAAGAATTAAAATTAAATAAAAAAGAATTAAAAGTTGTATTAAATCCAAAATTATATATTGGAAGAAGTGCTACCCAAGCGCAAAACCTTGTTGATAAAGTTAAACCTTTATTACATGGTGCAATTTTAGAAGCTGACGAAATTAAATTATAAGGATGGTGATTATGATGACTAAGTATATTTTTGTTACTGGTGGAGTTGTATCTGGTTTAGGAAAAGGTATTACTGCTGCTTCTTTAGGGAGACTTTTAAAAGCACGTGGCTTAAAAGTTGCAGCACAAAAACTTGACCCATACATCAATATAGATCCAGGAACAATGAGCCCATTTCAACATGGTGAAGTTTATGTCACCGAAGATGGTGCTGAAACAGATTTAGACTTAGGACATTATGAAAGATTCATCGATGAAAACTTAAATAAATATTCCAATCTTACAACAGGTAAAGTTTATTGGAATGTTTTAAATAAAGAAAGAAGAGGAGAATACTTAGGATCAACAGTACAAGTCATTCCTCATATTACTGATGAAATTAAAAACTTTATTTATAGAGTCGGTAAAAAAACAAATGCAGATGTTGTTATTACTGAAATAGGAGGAACAATAGGTGATATTGAATCCCAACCATTCATTGAAGCTATTAGACAAGTATCTCTTGAAGTAGGTAAAGAAAATAGTTTATTTATTCATGTGTGTTTAGTCCCTTATTTAAGTGGATCTGATGAACATAAATCAAAACCAACTCAACATTCAGTAAAAGAATTATTAGGATTAGGGATAAATCCTAATATTATCGTTTTAAGATGTGATAAACCTCTTGAACAAAATATATTTAAAAAGATTGCAATGTTTTGTAATGTAAAAGAAGAATGTGTTATTGAAAACATTACTTTAAAATGTTTATATGAAGCTCCTTTAATGCTTGAAAAAGCCCATTTTTCAGAAGTAGTATGTAAAGAGTTAGGACTAAAAACTAAACAAACAGACTTAAAAGAATGGACAGAAATGGTTGAAAGAATTAAATCAAGAAGTAATACAGTTAATATTGCTCTTGTTGGTAAATATGTTGTTTTACACGATGCATATTTATCAGTTGCAGAAGCATTAAGACATGCTGGTTATGTTAATGATAGTCATATTAAAATTAAATGGGTATCTTCAGATGAATTAACAGAAGGAAATGCTAATGAAACATTTGCTAATATTGATGGTATCATTGTTCCAGGTGGTTTTGGAAATAGAGGAACCGAAGGAATGATTGTTGCAGCAAAATATGCTCGTGAAAATAACATTCCTTATTTTGGAATTTGCTTAGGCATGCAAATTCAAGTTATTGAATATGCACGTAATGTATGTAATTTAAAAAAAGCAAACTCAACAGAATTTGATGAATCAACACCATATAAAGTCATTGATTTTATGCCTGGACAAAATAGTGACATTGATAAAGGTGGAACATTACGTTTAGGAGCATATCCTTGTAAAATTATTAAAAGAACTAAAGCTTATGAACTATATGGTAGTGAATTAATTCACGAAAGACATAGACATAGATATGAAGTTAATAATGAATATCGAAAAATATTAATAGACAATGGTTTAATTGTTAGTGGAACTACACCTGATGAACGATTAGTTGATATTGTCGAACTTTCTTCTCGCGCTTTTCACATAGGTGTTCAATTCCATCCAGAATTTAAATCTCGCCCTAATAAACCTCATCCACTATTTGTAGGTTTTATTAAAGCAGCTTTATTAACACAAAAAAATAAAAGTCAGTAAATATAATTTTTATTTTATTCACTTTTTTAAAACAAAACTATAAAATCTTCTAATCTATATATAAAACTATATTATTTAATTAAAATTTAAATAATATTTTTTAACATCTTGAAATTAACATATTGTTAAAGTTAAAATATAAGTAACAAAAAGAAATTTTTCTAATCATTAAAATTTATATAAAAAGGAGATAGTTATGGGAGAAGTATTAAAACCTTATGAAGGTAATAGGCCTTATGCATTTATTAGTTATGCACACGATGACATGGAAAAAGTCAATCAAATTATGGCCATTCTAAGTAAAGACATGAAATTTAGACTATGGTATGATTCTGGATTGCATTCTGGAGATGATTGGTCTAATAAATTGACTCAAAAAATAAATCAATCTACTGCTTTTATTGTTTTTTTAAGTGATGCTTCGATATTATCAAGACATTGCGCATCTGAAATATCAATTGCATTTAATAATGAAGCAATAAAAATTATCCCAGTATGGATTTCAGTTCCTAAGAAACTTCCTACTAATCTTTCATATTATTTAGGTTTTACTCAACACGCTTTTGAAAAAATGACAAATGAGCCAACCGTTGAAGATATTTGTAAAGAACTTAATAATTCTATTCCAAATTCAATAAAAGATACAACAATCATTGAGGATGGAATTATCAAAACATGTGTTGATGATATTAAAGAACTTATTGTTGACGATACAATTACTCAAATTAGTGATGAAGTTTGTAAAAACAAAACTCAACTAAATAAGGTTATTTTTGGCAAGAAATTATTAAAAATTGGCAAAGAAGCTTTTAGAAACTGTATTAACCTAACATCTATATATATCCCAAGTAATATAAAACATCTCGGTGATAGTGCATTTAGAGACTGTGTGAATATAACTGATATTAAAATCGAAAAAGAAATAGAACTAGGTGAAAGAGCATTTGAAAACTGTAGAAACTTAAAAAATATTTCTTTACCTAATGATTTAAAAGAAATTTATAGTGGTTTATTTAATTCTTGTAAATCATTAGAAAAAATTAAACTACCTGATAGTTTAATTGCTATTGGTGATAATGCTTTTGGTTCATGTGAAGCATTAAAAGAATTACATATTCCACCTACTGTTGCAAGAATTGATGATGCAGCTTTTGTTGGTTGTACCGGTTTAACAAATATAGTTATTCCTGAAGGTGTATATAAAATTGGTAAAAATGTTTTCAAAGATTGTTCAAATTTACAAAGCATTACTTTACCAGCTTCTTTAGTAAAAATTGATAATGGTTCTTTAAGAGGTTGTATATCTTTACAAAGCATTGATGTTAATAAAAAGAACAAATATTATAAATCATATGATGACATTATGTTCAATAAAAACAAATCTGTTCTTATTTGTTATCCACCTGTTAAAAAATATGATGTATATGAAATTCCAGATAGTGTAAGTGAAATTGAAGACTGGGCTTTTGCCTATGCAAAAAACTTAAAACAAGTAATCATTCCAGATAGTGTTCATAGAATTGGTGAAGGTGCTTTCTTCCACTGTGAATCTTTAGAAAGAATTGTTATTCCATATAGTGTAGAAACTATTGATGATACTGCTTTTAGAGGATGTTCAAACTTAAAAGAAGTATATATTGAATCAGAAACGATCCAAGACTTAGGTTGGGGTATATTCTACGGATGTAGTGAAAATTTAGTTGTTTATTATTGTTCAAACATTGTAAAAAAATATTGTGAAAATCAAATATTTAAATCTTTACCATTTACACCAAGTAATCCAGAAGAAGAATAGAGGAATGTAAATTGATACCTACTCTTATTATTTCTAGTATTACAATAGTTGCTTTAATATTGTCCGTATTATTATTTCCAAAACTTAAAGTCTTTGGTAAAGAACTAAATACATATTGGATGGTTGGCCTAATTGGCATGCTTCTATTATTAATATTTGGTTGTATACCTATTAAAGATGTTTTTAATGAACTAACAACTGATACAAGTGTTAATCCTCTTAAGATTCTCGTTTTATTTTTTTCAATGACAATTCTTTCAATTGCTTTAGATGAAGTTGGTTTTTTTAAATACCTTGCAACAATTGCAACAAACAAAGCTAAAACAAACCAATTAACATTATTTATTATTTTATATTTATTAGTTTCAGTTTTAACTGTATTTACCTCAAATGACATTGTTATATTAACATTTACACCTTTTATATGTTACTTTGCCAAAAATTCTAAAATTAATCCTATTCCATATTTGGTTGCAGAATTTGCTGCTGCAAATACGTGGAGTATGATGCTAATCATTGGTAATCCTACTAACATTTATTTAGCTACATCTGCAAATATTGATTTTATTTCTTATCTTAAAGTTATGGTATTACCTACTTTAGCAGCTGGTATTGTAGAATTTTTGTTAATCTTACTTATTTTTAGAAAGCAACTAAAAACACCTCTTAATATAGAAACAGAAGTTGTTAAAATTCAAAATAAAGTAGTTCTTATTTTAGGACTTATTCATTTAGGAATTTGTTTAATACTTTTAATAATTTCTTCATATATCTCACTTGATATGTGGCTTATTAGTTTATGTTGTGCACTATCATTAATTCTTTCTATAATCATTTACTCACTAATTAAGAAAGAAAAATTTACTATTCTACTCAACACTTTTAAAAGACTTCCTTGGGATTTAATTCCTTTTGTTATTTCAATGTTTATTATCGTTCTTTCTTTAAATAACAATGGTATAACACATTACTTAACAGAATTATTAGGCGAAGATTATATTATATTAAAATATGGTTACTCATCATTTATTTCATGTAACTTAATTAATAATATTCCAATGAGTGTACTCTTTAGTTCAATACCTCATATGCCAACTGATATTCAACAATTACAAGCTATTTATAGTACAATTATAGGTTCAAATATCGGTGCTTTCTTAACACCTATTGGAGCATTAGCAGGTATTATGTTTACAGGTTTAATTTCTAAGCAACAAATAAAATATACATTCTTAGATTTTTTCAAATATGGTTCACTAATTTCCATTCCTACAATTACTGTGGCTCTATTAGTTTTAATGTTAGTTCTATAATATTTATCTATAAAATATTAAACACCTCAATATCGAGGTGTTTTTTTAATATATCAAAGATTCTGGATGAGAAAATATTAAATCAATATTTTTACTTTTGTTTAGCAATAAATTTAAAGTTCCTTGTTCCTTTGTACCCATTCTTGTTTCCATAAGAAGTAATCTATATGGAACAAAGCCACACTTTTCTTGGACACGTTTTGATTGATTATTAAAGTTATAATATCCACAAGTTAAAAAGTCTAAATCCAACTCATTAAAAAGATAATTAATAACAGCCTTTACAGCTTCTGGCATCAAGCCCTTACCCCAATAATCTTTACTTAATACATATCCTATTTCTCTTCCCTTATAGTTATTAAACTCAGTTAGTTCATCTTCCATACCATATTTTTCAATACCTAAAGAACCAATTACTTTATTATTTTCTTTATATACAATGGCAAAGACTTTATCTTCTTTAATAAAACTATTTAAAATCTCTTTTGTTTTATCTATTGATTCATGATGATGCCATCCAGCCATTTCTCCGACACCATCAACTGAAGCATATTCAAAAAAATCATCTAAATCCTTTTCTTTAAATGGTCTTAATATTAAACGTTGTGTTTCAATAACTTTATTATTGATTCTAAATTCTGCATTCATTTAAACTACCTGATTTCCCTATATAATGTTTACTATTTGATTATAATCTATTTTATTACAATAAATATATAAATGAAAATAAATCTTAAACAAGATAATTATTAGCATTTTATAAATTCATGTTATAATAAACCTACGGAGATAACTAGTATTATGGGTGCAATTTTTTTTGATTTAGATGGTACATTATGGAATGCTATTCCTCAAATGGTCGAAGCATATAATGAAGCTATGCAAGAAAATGGATATAAATATACATTTGATTATGAAAAAGTAAAATCTTATATGGGATTAACTCCTGAAGAAACAGCTATTCTAGCATTTAAAGATGTTCCATTAGATAAAGGAATGGAATTATTTAAATTAATGTATGATAGAGAATTAGTTTACTTAAGAAAAACACCTGGCATTTTGTATCCAAATGTCGAAAAGGTTTTAAGTGTTCTTTCTCAAAAGTATCCTTTATATATTGTTTCAAATGCAGATAAAGGATATATAGAAGCATTCTTAGAAGGGACAAAACTTAGTAAATACTTCAAGGGTCATTTAGCAGCTGGAGACACCGGTTTAGCAAAATGGCAAAATATAAACCTTTTACAAGAAAAAGAAAAAATTGATAAAGTAATTTATGTTGGAGATACAAATAAAGATAAATTGGAATCTATAAAAGCTAATGTAATGTTTATTCACGCAGCCTATGGATTTGGTATAATAGATAATGATGAATATAAAATTGATTCATTAAATGAATTACCTAATTTAATTGAAAACTTATTTAGTAAATAACTTATTATTAACTTCTAGGGAACTAGAAAACTTAAAAAAGGGTTTTATAATTTATTTATAAAATAAAGGAGAAATAAATTTATGGAAAAAACTTTAAAGCTTAACTTTAAGCGAACGATGATCATTGGTTTTGCCTTCTTTGGTATTTTACTTTTATGGCAAGTCTATGACTCATGGTGTCCAACATTCTTGACTGAATTATTCGGTAAAGCAATGTATGGTGAAGCAGAATGGCTAGCAGTTAGAGACACCAAAAATGCACAAGAGGTACTAAATGTTCAATATCTTGTTGGTATTATGATGGCTATTGACAATCTTGCTGCATTAATCCTATTACCAATTTTTGGAAATCTATCAGATAAAACCAACACTAAAATTGGTAAGAGAATGCCTTACATTTTAGTAGGTACATTTATTTCTGCAGTTGCTTTCCCATTTATTCCTGTATTATTCCACTACAATAATGTAGCAGGAACCATCATTTTAATGGCAATCGTTGTTTGTTCAATGATGATGTATCGTAACCCAGCAGTTGCATTAATGCCAGACTTAACACCAAAACCATTAAGAAGTAAAGCTAATGGTATCATTAATATTATGGGTTACATTGGTGGATTATTTGCTACTATTACAGGTATTGTTTTTTCATTAAGCCAATACTTAAGAGGATCAAAGGTTTCTGCTGAAGGTGGATTAATTGAATATCAACCAACTTGGGCTACTGGAAATATTTGGGCTATTGAAGCTCCATTCTTAATTGCTTCTGTTTTGATGGTTGTTTCTGCTGTATTCTTATTTATTAAAATTAAAGAAAATAAGATTAAAGAAGAAATGAAAGAAGAAATGGAAATTGGTGAACAACAAGCTGAAGTAGTAGATAAAGTAAGCGACGATGCACCAATGACTAAAGGAAACAAAGCAATGTTATTATTAATTTTATTTGCTGAGTTCTTCTGGTTTATGGCTGATAATGGTATCGGTACATTTATGGGAAACTATACTATTTACTATTTAGGTGCTGAATCTGGTTCTAACATGATCAATACAATTATCGGTGGTGTTGGTAGTGTTTTAGGTTTTGCACTTGGTGGTTACATTGCTTCTAAAATTGGACGTAAATGGACAGTTGTTGGAGGTTTAGGAGTTACTTTAGGTTCTTATCTATTATGGATGATTGCATCATTTACATTCTTAAAAGGTGTTGCAGGTGATGGCACATTCCCAATCATTATTTATGTCATCTGGTTAATAAAAGGATTTGGTATGTCATTAGTTCACATTAACTCATTCCCTATGGTTGTTGAATTATGCTCAAGTAAGAAGATTGGTAAATTTACAGGATTCTACTATGCTTCATCAATGGCAGCTCAAACAATTACTCCAATTGCTTTAGGTGCATTATTATTAATACCTGATTTTGGATTTGAATTCTTACCAGTATACGCATTAGTATGTTTAACAATTTCATTTGTTATCTTTATGTTTATTAAAAACGTTAAGACAAAGAAAACAAAAATTGCAACTGGATTAGAAGCATTTGATTCTGAGGATTAATATGAAAAAAGAAAAAGTATTAAAGAAAATTAATCCATTATTTTTAAAAGGTATTTGTCATCGTGGATTACACAATGATAAATATATTGAAAATGGAATGCTCGCCTTCAAGAATGCCTTAGATAACAATATGGCTCTTGAATTAGACATCCATTTAACTAAAGATAATGAATTAGTTGTAATTCATGATTCTGAACTTAAAAGAGTTACAGGAAAAGATGGAATTGTTGAAGATTTAACTTTAAATGAGTTAAAAGACAATTATAAATTATTAAATGGTGAAACTATTCCATCTTTAAAAGAAGTAATGACATTAATTAATGAAAAAGTACCGATGGTTATTGAATTAAAGGTATTTAGAAAAAATTATGTTCCTCTTGCTTCTAGACTTAAAAAAGAACTAGAATGCGTAAAAGATAAATCTAATTATCTTCTCATATCTTTTGATCCAAGAGCATTATTCCAATTTAAAAAATCTGGTTATGTTAGACAACTACTTCTAACTACAGAAAAGAAATATCGCTATGTTTATCATTTTAGACACTTCTTTGAGGGAGTTGACTTAGATTATAAATATTTGGAAGAAAGAAAAGCTAAAAGATATTGTAAAAAACATTTCTCTAATATCTGGACCATTGAAAGTAAAGAAGTGTTTGAAAAATACTACAAAGATGTCGATTGTATTACTTTTCAACACATTGATGCTAACTATGTTAAAGATATTCTAACAAAATAAGAATTAAAAAAAGAACCTATTTGCTTAAATATTTAGGTTCTTTTTTAATAGTACTATCAATACACACTAAATGAATATAACCATATAATGTGGCAACGTTTTTTTAGTATCAACTTTTCCTAAATTGCCATTTATAAATTTGTAACATATTGATGGAGTATATTTCTTTATAAAATGATTTAATGATGGGGTAGACACATTACCAGATTTTACTTCAATTGGTAGAACTTCTCCGTTCTTTTCTATAATAAATTCTATTTCAATAGTGGAATCATATTTTTTATAATAATGGAGTTTATAACCTTTTTTTAATAACTCATTACCAATAACATTTTCATAAATTCCACCTTTAGTATTTCCTTTTATTGTATTATTTAAAATTGCTAATTTTGTTTCATCACCATACATACAACATAATAGACCAGTATCATTTAAATATATTTTGAATTGATCATCTATTTCATATCCTAATAAAGGAATGTATACTTCAGATACATTGATACATTTATTTACTAAGCAGGAGTCACATAGCCACTTGATACTATCAGAAAATTTTTTCCCTGTTTTTCCTTTTTCAACAACACTATATTGGAATTTCCTATATTCTTTAGCTAGTTGTTTAGGAATAGAATCATAGCATTGCCTTACTTTTATTTTTTCTGCACCTTTTGCATGTTTAGAAATATCATCCTGATAGTCTGACAAAATCTTATTTTGCACTAAAGTAACTTCTTGATAATTGTTGGTATTAACAAAAGTTTGAACTACTTCTGGCATTCCGCCAACAATAATATATTCTCTAAAAAGTTTTTCATATGTCTCATTTAAATCATGTGGAATTTCTGTATTTTTATCAAAATAACTCTTTAAGTAATTTATTGCCTCATCAGTATACCCATTAGCCCATAAAAACTCTTCAAAATCTAAGGAGTACATCATAATCTGTCTTTCATAACCAACAGGTAAAGAACTTGGTTCCTTAACATTATCATCTGCATCATCCATATATGATAACCCTAAAAGAGAACCAGATGAAATAATATCAAATTGACCATCCTCAACTAAAAATTTAATTGCTGTCCTTGCACAAGGGCAAACTTGTATCTCATCTAAAAAAATTAATGTTCTGCCTGGAATAAATTTTATATTTGGAATATATGCGCTCATTCTTTTATATATCTCAGTAGCAGACAAATCATCTTCTAAAAAAATAGATTTATAGGAACCATTTTTTAAAAAATTAATTTCTATAAAACTTTCATATTCTTTTTGTCCAAATTGACGAACTAAAAAAGTTTTACCGACTTGTCTTGCTCCTTTAATGAAAAGAGCTTCTTTTTTATTGCTTTTTTTCCAATCTAATAGATATTTATATAATTTTCTTTGAAGCATTTTTATCACCTTTTCACATATATTATAGAACAAAAAAACGATAATACAATAAAAAAGGAATATTTTCCGACCATGGATGTGGAAAAAAAGGAATATTTTCAGACCATGGGTGTAGAAAAAAAGGAATATTTTCCGAAAAATTATATAAAAAGCGAATATAAATTCGCTTTTCTTTACTTCTTTTCTTTAGCTTTTTCAAAAGCTTCTTTCATTGTAGGATTATTTCTAGTTAACTTTTTTATAGATAAATCTTGAGCCTTATCATTAGCAAGTCTTAAATTTCTTTCAGCACCAATTAAACCTTCTTTTACCTTATTTAAATGGTCGATTGTTTTATCTATTTCCTCTATAGCACTATTGAATCTTTGGTTTGCTAAACTATAATTTTTATTAAATTTATCTTGAAAATCTAAAAGTGAATTTTCAAAATTCGTAACATCTATACTTTGATTACGTGCAATCATTAATTCATTTTTATATTTACTAGCATTTAGACTAGCATTTCTTAAAAGTGTAATAATAGGGATAAAACATTGAGGACGTACAACATACATCTTAGGATATTTATAAGATACATCAACAATACCTGCATTATATAATTCACTCTCAGGTTCTAACATTGAAACTAGAACTGCATATTCACAATTTTTTGTTTTACGATCTTTATCTAGTTTAGCAAAGAAATCTTCATTTTTATGTTTTGTTGCTGTTTCATCATTTTCGTTTTTCATTTCAAACATAATTGAAATTAATTCAGCACCTTCTTCGGTATTTTCTCTAAAAATGAAATCGCCTTTTTCTCCACTACTTGAATCATTATCTTTTTCAAAATATGCTTGAGGAAAAGCAGTCATTCTAATAGAATTAAAAGCATTTTGACAATGTTGTTCCAAAGATTCACCAACTAGTTTAGTCGATAATTTTAATTTCATATCTTTATAATAAGCAATTTGTTCATCCTTTGCTTTTAATTCAAGTCGTTGCTGTTCTATAAGATTATTTTGTTTTATCTCTGCTTCTTTCTTATTTAAATCAATTCTATTATTTAAAGAAACTATTTCTTGATCTTTAGAATTAATAACCTCTTTATATTTCATATCTAAGGATAAAACTTGATTATCTAATTTAGATTGTAGGTTACTAATCTCTAAATCTTTATTTTTAAGTTCAAGTTCTTTTTTGTTAATAGCCTCAGCAATAGCTGAATTTTTAGCAAGTTCATTATTGGCAATAGTATTTTTTAATGAATCAATTTGACTTTGAAGTTCTCTAATTTTAATTTGATTTTCATTGCTACTTTGCATTTGTTGAACTTTAAAAGAACTTTCTAATTTATCTTTTTCTATATTAAGACGTTGTTGAATTTCTTTTTCAAAAATATCATTTCTAACTTCTCTAATTAAATCATCATATTGGTTTTGATCTATAGTAAATAATTTACCACAATTTGGACATTTAATTTCTGGCATAATAATATTTCTCCTTGTAAAAATAATTATAACAAATGATTATTTTATTAACTATAAAATTCAAAATGATTTTATAAAATACGCAAAAAATATTTTATATAAATTTTAGCACTCTCACTTGACAAGTGCTAAAATGCTCCTATAATAATAGTCAAGGAGGTAATATTATGGACAATTACAACAACCAAAAAAATCAAGATGATGTATTCCACAAGTATGGTCGTATCGTTAATGAAGATGTAGCAAAAAACAAAATAGACCCTGTTATTGGCCGAAACGAGGAAATACGTAAAGTAATTGAAGTATTAGCTCGTAAAACTAAAAACAATGTCGTTTTGCTAGGTGAACCTGGTGTAGGTAAAACAGCAATTATTGAGGGTTTAGCGCAACGTATTGAAAAAGATGATGTACCAACATCATTAAAAAAGAAAAAGATTTTTGAATTAGATATGGGTGCTCTTGTTGCTGGTGCTAAGTATCAAGGTGAATTCGAAGAAAGATTAAAAGATGTTTTAAATAAAGTAAAAGATAGTAAAGGTGAAGTCATCTTATTTATTGATGAAATTCACCTTATTGTTGGAGCAGGTAGAACTAGTGGTGCCCTTGATGCATCAAATATGTTAAAACCAATGTTAGCACGTGGTGAAATCAACTGTATCGGTGCAACAACTTTACAAGAATACAAAAAATATATCGAAAAAGATCGTGCTCTTGAAAGACGTTTTCAACCTGTAATGGTTGGTGAACCAACTGTAGCTGATACTATTTCTATTTTAAGAGGTATTAAAGAAAGATTTGAGACTCATCATGGTGTAAAGATTACTGATGAAGCTTTAATTGCTGCAGCAACATTATCTAATAGGTACATTACAAATAGGTATCTACCAGATAAAGCTATTGATCTTGTTGACCAAGCATGTGCTTCAATAAGAGTAGATATTGAATCAAGCCCTTTTGAAGTTGAAGAGTTAAATCGTAAAATTAAACAACTTCAAATCGAAAAAGTTGCTCTTTCAAAAGAAGACGATCCTTCTTCTAAAAAGCGTTTAGAAAATCTTGAAATAGAATTAAGTAAAACATACGAAGAACATGAAAAATTAGTTAAAGAATGGGAAAGCGAAAAAAATAAAATCAAAGAACAAAAAGATATTAAAATCAGACTTGATAATAAACGTTTTGAACTTAATAATGCTTTAACTAATTCAGATTATCGTAAAGCTAGTGAACTTCAATATAAAGAAATTCCTGACCTTGAAAAAAGATTATCAGATATTGAACAACAAAATAAAACAAATCACATTATTAGTGAAGTAGTTGATGAAGAAGAAATAGCAAAAATCATTTCTAAAAATACTAATATTCCTGTAAGTAAAATCTTAAAAGGTGATAAAGAAAAAGTATTGTCATTAAAAGACACACTTGCAAAAAGAGTTGTTGGTCAAGATGATGCAATAAAACTTGTTTCTGATGCTATTTTAAGACAACGTGCCGGTATTAAAGATGAAAATAGACCAATCGGTTCATTCTTATTTATGGGTCCTACAGGAGTTGGCAAAACTGAAGTTGCTAAAGCATTAGCAGAAGCTTTATTTGATTCTGAAAGTCATATCATACGCTTAGACATGTCTGAATATATGGAAGACTTTACATTCACTAGATTAATTGGTTCCCCACCAGGTTATGTAGGCTTTGAAGAAGGCGGCCAATTAACTGAACCAGTAAAACGTAATCCTTATTCTATTGTATTATTTGATGAAATCGAAAAGGCACATCCTCAAATTTTCAATGTATTACTTCAAATACTTGATGATGGACGATTAACAGATTCTCAAGGTGTTGTTGTTGACTTCAAAAATACAATTATCATTATGACTTCTAACTTAGGTTCACAATCTATTTTAGATGGTCATCCTGAAGAAGCAACTTCATTATTAAGAAAAACATTTAAACCAGAATTCCTAAATCGTATTGACGAAATTATTTACTTCAATCCATTATCAAAAGACATGCAAGTTAAAATTGTTGATAAGATGCTAAATCAATTGACAAATAGATTAAAAGAAAACTACTATTTATTAGACTTTAGTCCTAGTTTAAAACAATACATCATCGACTCTTCATATGATGAAGAATTTGGTGCAAGACCAATTAAACGTTTTATTCAAAACAACATTGAAACCTTCGTAGCTGATGCTATTTTAAGAAATACTTTAAAAACAGATAAGAAATATGTACTTGACTACAAGGATGACAAATTAGTTATTGAATAATATAAAAAGGTGTTATAAACATATCAGTTTGTAACACCTATTTCTTTTTTATTTATTTCTTGTTTCAACTATTCCACTTAATATTTCTTTTTTTGCTTTGAGTGCATCTTCTTTATCAAGTGACTTTAAGTCTTTTAATTTATAATCAATATTAAGCTCTTTATATTTACTTTTCGCCATATCATGATATGGTAAAACATCTAGAGCTTTAACATTTTTAAGTGAACCTATAAAGTTACCTAACTTTCTTAAATAAATAGGATCATCAGTATATCCTTTGACAATTACATGCCTAATATACATAGTAATATTATGACTATCTAAATACATAGCAAAACTCAATATATTTTCATTTGGTTTACTAGTTAATTCGATATGTTTTAGGTTATCAATATGTTTAATATCAAGCATTACTAAATCAACATATCTAATTAGTTCATCAAATTTTTCTACATTGTTAGATGTAAAAGTAATTCCCGAGGTATCTAAACAAGTATGGATACCTTTTGCTTTAGCTTTTTTAAATAAGTCAATTAAAAAATCAATTTGAACTAAAGGTTCTCCTCCAGTTGCGGTAATACCACCATTTGTATAGAAATTTTTATTGTGATCATATTGTTCAAGAATTTCTTCACTTGTCATCTTTATTGCCCCTTCACTTGTCCAAGTATCAGGATTATGACAATAAAGGCATCTCATTGGACATCCTTTGAAAAATACTACTAATCGAATCCCAGGTCCATCAACAGTCCCAAAGGATTCAATTGAATGTATTAAACCTTCCATTAGATTTGTTCGTGGAATGTACGAGATATAACTTCGTCTTGTTGAGCTTTAGTAAGCTTAACAAAGTTAACAGCATATCCAGAAACTCTAACTGTTAATTGAGGATATTTTTCAGGATGAGCTTGAGCATCTAATAATGTTTCACGAGTGAAAACATTAACATTTAAGTGATGGCCACCTTTTTCAACATAACCATCTAATAAACTAACTAAGTTATCAATTTGTTGTTCATTAACTTTCTTTTCTGACATAACTATTCCTCCTTATCGTCATCTTCTTCAACACCTTCAAAAAGTGTTGGAGCTTTACATGCACCATTAACACAACCACCAGTGTTATCAACAAATAGCTCATCTTTATTTATAGCACCTTTTTTGTTAATAGTGATATTAATATGCCCTGCATTTTCTTTAGACATAAAATTATCGATATAATCTACAAGGTCATCTATTTGTTGTTCTATATCTTCTTTTGGGTTATTCTTCTTTGAATCCATCTAATTCAACCTCCAAATCTCCAGCAAAGACTTGTGAATCTTTACCTAAAGCACCTGGAATAATTGAGAATGTATTTGAAATACCATCTTGAGCATCTCTCCATGGTAATTTAGTAACAGAAGATAATGAAGCAACAGCACCATGATTATCACGTCCATGCATTGGGTTAGCACCAGGAGCAAATGGTTGACCTGCTTTACGTCCATCTGGAGTTGAGCCTGTAGCTTTACCATAAACAATATTTGATGTAATTGTTAGAATTGATGTAGTTGGGATACCACGACGATATGTATGATGTCCTCTAACATAATTCATAAAGATATGGACAACATCGTGAGCAATCATATCAACTCTATCATCATCATTACCATATTTAGGGAAATCGCCTTCAACTTCATAATCAACAACTAATCCAGTCTCATCACGAATTGTTTTAACTTTAGCGTATTTAATAGCACTTAATGAGTCAGCAACAACTGATAAACCTGCAATACCTGTTGCAAACCATCTTGTTACTTTTCTATCGTGTAAAGCCATTTGAATCTTTTCATAACAATATTTATCATGCATATAGTGAATGATATTTAAAGCATTAACATAAACACCTGCTAACCATTTCATCATATCTCTAAATTTTGACATAACATCATCATAATCAAGGTATTCAGAAGTTACAGGACGGAACTTAGGTCCAACTTGTTTTTTAGAAACTTCATCAATACCACCGTTAATTGCATATAATAAACATTTTGCAAGGTTTGCTCTTGCACCAAAGAATTGCATTTCTTTACCAACTCTCATTGATGAAACACAACATGCAATTGCATAATCATCACCATGAGTTACTCTCATTAAATCATCATTTTCATATTGGATTGATGATGAAGTAATAGAAATACGTGCACAGAATTTCTTAAAGTTAGTTGGTAATCTTTTTGACCATAAAACTGTTAAGTTAGGTTCTGGTGCAGCACCTAGGTTATCTAAAGTATGTAAGTAACGATATGACATCTTTGTAACCATATGACGTCCATCAATACCAACACCACCAATAGATTCAGTTACCCATGTTGGGTCACCTGAGAATAAATCGTTATATTCAGGAGTACGTGCAAATTTAACACATCTTAACTTCATAATGAAGTGATCAACAAATTCTTGGATTTGTTCTTCTGTAAATGTACCATTCTTTAAATCACGTTCAGCATAAATATCAATAAATGTTGAAGTACGACCAAGTGACATAGCAGCACCATTTTGTTCTTTAACAGCTGCTAGATAACCCATATATGTCCATTGAATAGCTTCTTGAACATTTTGTGCAGGTCTTCTTAAATCAAATCCATAGATTTCTCCTAATTTGATTAATTCATATAAAGCACGAATTTGTTCACTTAATTCTTCTCTTTCTCTAATAACCTCGCCAGACATATCCATACGAGTATTACGTTTTTGAGCTTCTTTATTTTCGATTAATTTATCAACACCATATAAAGCAACACGACGATAGTCACCAATAATTCTTCCACGACCATATGCATCTGGTAAGCCAGTAATAATATGACTTGATCTACATGCTCTCATTTCTTCATTATATACATCAAAAACACCAGCATTATGTGTCTTTCTATGAACTGTATAGAATTCTTTTAGTTGTGGATCAATTTGATATCCATAAGCTGCACATGCTTTTTCAGCAACTCTAATACCACCATAAACTTGTAAAGAACGTTTAAATGGTTTATCTGTTTGGAAACCAACAATTGTTTCTAAATCCTTATTTAAGTATCCAGCTGCATGTGAAGTAATTGTAGATACAACATCTGTATCCATATCAAGAACGCCACCTTTTGCACGTTCTTGAGCTGTTAAGTCCATAACTTGAGCCCATAATTTGTTAGTTGCTTCAGTAGGTCCAACTAAGAAACTATCATCACCATCATAAGGTGTGTAATTCTTTTGAATGAAATCTCTAACATTAATTTCTAGATTCCATAAGCCAGGAGTAAATCCTTCCCATTCTTTTTTTAATTCCATAATTTGTTTCTCCTTATCTAATCGTTAGTTACAACGCCATTGTAAATTATGCACATAGAAATAAAAAATGCAAGAATTATACATAAAATTACTTTATGATAATGCTTACATCACAAAAATTTTAATAAAATATATAATATTTTATTTCGTATAAAGTTTTTAAGCAAAATAGATATTTTCTTTAGCATATAATATAGACTAGTAATTCCTTATAAATTTAATTAAAATTTTCATATCAGATATATTTTGTGTTTTAAAACTAATTAGATACACAATTAAAATCTAAATTTTAAATATAAAAAAACGGATATGTCGTCATATCCGTTTGTTTTAATAAATAATTAGCAGTTTTCTGCGAAGTATTTAATTGTACGAACCATTTGTGATGTGTATGAGTTTTCGTTGTCATACCATGAAACAACTTGAACTTCAAATAATCCGTCTTCAACTTTATTAACCATTGTTTGAGTTGCATCAAATAATGATCCGTATGTCATACCAATGATATCTGAAGAAACTAATTGTTCTTCTGTGTATCCGTATGAAGCATTTGCTACTGATTTCATATATGCATTAACATCTGCTGGTGTTAAGTTTTCTGCTTTAACAACTGCAAATAATAATGTTGTTGAACCTGTAGGAACTGGTACACGTTGAGCTGAACCGATTAATTTACCATTTAATTCTGGAATAACTAATCCGATAGCTTTAGCAGCACCTGTTGAGTTAGGAACAATATTAACTGCAGCAGCACGTGCTCTTCTTAAATCACCTTTACGGTGTGGTCCATCTAATACCATTTGGTCACCTGTATAAGCGTGAACTGTTAACATAATACCTGATTGGATTTCTGCTAAGTCGTTTAATGCTTTAGCCATTGGAGCTAAGCAGTTTGTTGTACATGAAGCTGCAGAAATAATTTGATCTTCAGCTGTTAATGTTTCATGGTTAACACCATAAACGATAGTTTTTAAATCTTTACCTGCTGGAGCTGAAATAACAACTTTCTTAGCACCTGCATTGATGTGAGCTTGTGATTTTTCTTTTGAGCAGTAGAAACCTGTACATTCTAATACTACATCTACACCTAATTCTCCCCATGGGCAGTTATTAGCATCTTTTTCTGCATAGATTCTAATTTTGTGTCCATCGACTTTAATCCAGCCTTCTGCTTCATCATCTGCTGAAACTTCAACTTTATCTGCTAAAGCATATCTTCCTTGAGCTGAATCGTACTTTAATAAGTGAGCAAGCATTTTTGGGCTTGTTAAATCATTGATTGCAACGATTTCATAACCTTCAGCACCGAACATTTGTCTAAAAGCTAAACGTCCAATACGTCCGAAACCATTGATAGCTACTTTTACTGACATTCTTTTTTCCTCCTGTAATTTAGCTTGTTTTGCAACACCTATATTTTACTATATTTTTTTCAAAAATAAAGTAAATTAACACAACAAAATAATGAAAACGTTTAAATTTTCAAAATAAAAAGAAATCAGTAATCAAAATAGTAATTTTTTACTGATTTCTTTGATAAATTAACAATAAAATTATTTATTTTCTTCCCGACTACGTTCTTTAAGTTCTAATTCATCAACTTTTTCTTCAAGAACTTTGACACGAATTTTTAACTCATCTATTACCAGATATAAGTCGTTTAATTTCTTTAATAAACGTCCATAAGATTCATTCTGTATTGCCAATGCTTCATCAGCTTTTTTCTTATCTTCAATGAACTTGATAATTAGATTAATAGTATCCACTATTCGATTACGAACATTTTGACTTTTCTCTTTTAATAAGTAGTGAAGGTTATCAAATTCCTCTAAAATAGTTTGAGCATCATTTAAGTTACCTTCGTGAGGGTTTTCATCATTATAAATAACTTCGATAGCATCACTAATTTTTTGAACACGTGGATCAATAGGTATCAAAAGATCAAAAATTAAATTTAGTATTTCATCTTTATTTTCATATTCAAAAGGAAGTGTATTTTCATTAATTGTAATGATATTTTCTAGATTTTTATTTCTACTTATATGAGCAAAAACCATATTATCATGATGCTCAACTTTAAAAAGTACCCCTCTATCAATATCTTCAATTAAAATATGTTTATCAAACTCTAAAAGTTTTTCACATAATTCATCATATAATTTTGTTTGACTTTCAAAGAATGAATCTTGAATTTTATGACCTAAACTATAGAATTCATCCTCTAATAATTCATATAAACGATTTAAATTGTTCTTGTTGTATGCTTTATTTAATAATTCATTATTAATGAAATATGAAATATTAAGCACACCACTCTTTTTAACTCTAAATTCTAAAACATCACGATTTTCACCATTAAATGTTATAACGTGCGAGTTATTAGCTTCACGATATTGACCTACATATGTAAACTTTAAAAAATCACGTATCTTTTGTAAAATAGGAATAAGTTCGTCATAATTATAATTACGGTAAAAGATAGTTGAATACATAATATGTTCACGCATATCATCATAATTTTCAGATTCAAAAACATATGATTGATAAACATTTTCATCTACTTTAAACAAATGCTGAGGCATTGTTAAAATTAATTTTTTATCTTCTTCACGTTCTGTTATTTTAAATATTTGAACATCATTAACATAGCAAATAAAAGCATCATCTAAATCTTCATAACGAGAAATTTCATTTAATTCCATTGCTTTTAAAATAAATGTTCTCATAGAAGCATCCATCTTTGCAACTAAACCATTACGGTTCATATATGA
Source organism: Bacilli bacterium (assembly GCA_051872335.1). Lineage (GTDB taxonomy): Bacteria > Bacillota_I > Bacilli_A > RFN20 > CAG-826 > SUG2458. The sequence continues at coordinate 29,215 of JBJEDT010000018.1, forward strand.
TTCAAATATTAAAGCACGTAATCTATCTAAAATTACTTTTCTATTTTTAGTTGTGTCTTCTGCCATGTACTCATAGGTACTATCTTCAGAATGTTCTTTAATACGGAAACTTAAAGGATCAGAAAAAGTAAAATAAAACAAGTTAACTTCATTTCTATTTTTGAAGTTCATACACCAGTCTTCAGTTTCAATAATCATATCAGGATCCATTTTCTTTATCTCAGCAAGATAAAAGTAAATCGCTTTTTGAACTGCTGGTGATACTGGTCTAATTTGAACAGCCATACTTTTCCTCCTTTACGTCTATTTATTTAATTATACCTTAAAATCTCCATCTTTGATTAAATTAAATTTTCTAAATAATAAATCTATAAAGAAAACTAATACACCAGGTAGAATAATTTGAAGTCCAAAGATTCCAACCCATGTTTGCCATGCTCCTACTCCCATAGTAGAAATAGTTCCAATTTGGCCTACTAATCCTGCTGTTCCCATACCTGCAGAACTACCCATACAACCTAATTTTAAAACACATGTTGATATAGGTCCAAGTATTGCACTAGCAATAATAGTTGGTAGCCAAATAATTGGTTTCTTTAATATGTTTTTAAATTGTAACATTGATGTTCCAATACCAATTGATATTACCATACCAATATTATTATCTTTTCTAGATTGTATTGCAAAACCTATCATTTGTGTTGAACAGCCAACGACTGCAGCACCAGAAGCTAAAAGTAATCCAGGACCTGTTCCAGTAAAAATCATAGCAGCTATTGCAGCACTAGATATTGGTGCTGTTAAAGCCATACCCATAACGACAGCAATGATAATACCCATAAAGAAAGGTTGAGCAAGAGTTGCTTTATCAACGATATATTGAATTCCATATGTTACATAAATTGCTGGATATCTAATTAAAATTGAAAATATCATTGCAATTACTGTACCAAATAAATGAACAATCAAAATATCTACTGGAGTCTTTTTTCTTAACACTAAATCCATTAATAAAACAGTAATAATGACAACAATATAAATCGTTAATGGATCACCAATTTTCATTCCATCAGCAGTAAAATTATCTGTTACAAATTTCGTGGTTAAAGAAAAGTAACTAGCTATCTCACCTACAGAAGCTAAAACAATTGTTTTTAAAGTATCTTTCTTTAGACTTAAAGCAATACCAGCACCAATGCCAGCACCAGTTAATACTTGCAAACAATAGGCAACACTAGAAAAAGCCGTGCCAACATAATCAAATACAGTAGTTCCAATTGATTTAAATAAAGTTCCTAACGTCCCTAAAATAGTACCAATAATTAAAGTAGCAAATAAACCATATGCCATTCCATTTAATGTCGTTATAAAAAAATCTAAAATCTTTTTTGATTTCTTTTCTCTTTTTGGTTCTTCATTATTAATTTGTTCGGTTTGTTCATTAACTTGTTCATTAATAATATTTTCTTCTTGTTTTACTGTATCTTCCATATTCAATACCTCATTAATAATATTTATATTAATCCATAATAACAGAAATGTAAAAGAAAAAATGCTTATTATCAATAAGATAACAAGCATTTGAAATCCTTTATTCTTTTTCAGAATCATTTTCAGTTTCTAAATTTTCTTCTTTAGAAACTTCATTTCCTTCTTCAATTTTTTCTTTAGTTTCTTCTTCTACTTCAATAGGAGTTACTTCTTCAGTTATTTCTTCTTTTTGTTTTTTATTCTTCTTACTAGTTTCTTTACTTTCTTTTGGTTCATCTTTTCTAATTAAATAAACTGATAATAAAATTAGAAGAACACCTAAAACGATAATAAAACAAGAAATAACATATTCAAGAGCAATATCACTAAGTGGTTTAACAAATATAGCTGTACCTAATGTTAATAAAACAATTGTAAATAGACCGTCTTTAATAGTAAATTTCTTATTACTATCTCCACTATAGATATGTCTAAAGACATCACATACTCCTTTGAGCCACAATGCAATAGCTAATAAATGACAAGCACTTAAGAATTCAAATTCTTGAACATCAGAGATAATAGATACTACACCAAGAACTAAGTAAACAAATAATTCACAAATAGAAATAATCTTTCCAACTTTGTTTAACTCTTTAATAAATAAAGAACTTACGATTAAATAAATAAGTAATAATGTTCCAGCAATAATACCTAGTATTTGATCAAACCATCCTGTTAAAGCAGGAAGTAATAAGATACCACCTACACAAAAGATTGAACCTAATATAATGTAAAGAATTTTATCAAATCTAAATCTTTTCATATTTTATCCCCCTAAATTAGTTTTTACTCTTTTTTAACATTTCTTCTTGCAATGTATATAATTCCTTCATTAGTGGTGCAAAATTATTCATATATTCAATTGATAATTCTTTTGTTGTATCAATTAGTTGACGACGAATTCTTAAACTATATTCAGCTAATGTTTCATTTTGTGGAAAAGGTTTACCACCGGAAAAAGTCATAAAGACATCATTCATAGCATGAATTTCTGCAACAATTCTAACATCATCACTATGTAAAGCTTTTCCAACATACAAATATAAATCCATTAAATCCTTTGTATTTTGTAAACATTCTTCTGAAGCTTCTTTAGTATTCAATTCAGTACTATGTTTAATTTCGTTATACTTATAAAAACATTTTTCAATTAAAACATAAAGCAATAAGTTTACACATGATAATGTATATTGCTTTAACGTATATGCTAATTCTTTAGCTTCTTCTTCTAAAAGATTTGCTTTTTGATATGCCTCAATATGTTGATCAACCATAGGTAAAAGAACTATTAATTCATTAATTACTTCTTTTACAACACGAATGTCATATTCATGCTTAACCACAACTTTTCCATCTATAACATCTAAATATTTTTCTTTTTCAAATAAGAATTCATAAAAAGCTAATGCACCATCACGGAACTTCTTACCTGCTTCACCATTCTTTTCCATAACGTTATTAATAGGTGACTTAACTTGCATTTCCATCTTTAAACTGTGTTTTTGATCTTCGTATAAATTTTTTAATTGGCCAGGTTCATATAATATATAACATCCTAAATCTCTAACCATTGATACATAATAAGAGAAATCAACAATTGTTTGTGTACTATAATTCATAATTTAACCTCCTTATAAATCTTTATTATTTTATCATTATAACCAATAAAAATAAATAATTCTTTTTTTACTACTCTTACATAATAAAAGAGTGAGCTAAAGTCACTCTTAAATTGTTAATCCTTAATCTTCTAAAAGGTTAACATAATGATATAAAACTGATTCACCAAATGTTGATTCAATATATGTTTTAACACTTGCATCTCCTAAAGCTTCAACAAGAGCTTTAATTTTTGGAGAATCAACATTTGTCTTTTTACACGCAATAATGTTTGCTCTTTCATCAATTAATTCATTTGATGCTTTCTCACCAAATACAATACGAGTAGATAAATCATCTAAACCAGTAAGAGCTGTATTTCCTGGAATTACACCAAAATCATAATCTGGTAATGAAGCACATAAATATGTTTCTTGAATACAAGTTAATGTACATTCACTATAACTAGCAGTGAAAGTCACACAACTATTTGGATTATTTGTATCAAAGTTTACAAAATTACCATTTTCATCATAGTTTGAATCATTGATTGTTAAAACATCATAACTTGCTAGTAATAGTAATGCTCTTTCGATATTTGAAACATCATTGACAATTTCAATAGAATCACCATTTGATAATGTTTTATCAGAAGTATCAGATGCGTATAAACATAACTTTTCGTAGTGAACTTTTGCTGCAGCAACTAATTCTTTATCTCCCGTTAAATTATTTGCATTTAAATAAGGGATATGTTGGAAATAGTTAGCATCATATTCATCATGAGCAACTGCATCATTTTGTAATGTCCAATCTAAAACACTAACTTTTAATTTATAACCTTGTTCTTCTAATAAAGGTGCAACTGCTTCATTTAAAATTTTTGCATGTGGAAGTTCAGATGCTGCAACAGTTATGGTATGAGCATCATCTCCACATGATGTAAGTGAACCTGCTAATAATAGGCTTCCTAATAAGATAACATTTAATTTTTTCATTTTTATTTTCTCCTTTTATCTAATTTCTTTTCTAAGAATAAACCAAGTTCTTGAATTACTTGAACTATTAAAACAATGGCTATTAAGATAATCCAAATTGTTGGTCCTTCTAAATAATGTAATGTGTTTTTTGTGTAATAACTATATGCAAGTGTAATTAATCCACCTGCACTAAATGAATGGGCAAATGCTGTTAATCCAATAACATTAATTAAGGTAACAGCAACACCATTAATTAATGATGGCTTTGCTTCTACTAAAAGAACTTTGGTAATTATTTGAAAATTACTTGCCCCCATAGATTTAGAAGCTTCAATAACTCCAGAATTAACTTCGTTTAATGAACTTTCGACAAGTCGAGAAACAAAACCAAAAGATGCAAATAAAATAGGAATAATCATTGTATACCACTCACCAGTAGCTCTAGAAAATATTGCTCTAGTTAAAGGCATTAAAATAACGATTAAAAGTAAGCAAGGAATCGAACGCATAATGTTTACAAAAACACCAACAATAGTATTAATCCATTTGTTAGGCTTAATACCGTTTTTAGATGTCATGTTTAATATAACACCTAATGGGAATCCGATTAGATACGCTAGAACTGTTCCAATAATTGTCATTAATAAAGTTTCAATAGAACCATCAATAATACTTGTTACTAATTCTCCTGGCATCTAAATCACCTCCTCGAAATCAATGTTTTTAAGTTCTAAATATTTTTCTAGTTTTTTGACATCAGTTTTTTTCTGAGGTAATTTAATTAAAACTTGTCCATACACTTTATCATCAATAACTTTAGTATCGGCATAAACAATAGAAACTAAAATTCCACATTGATTAACAATATTAGCAATTAATGGTTCATCTAAATTTCCATTAAATTTGATACGCAACATTTTACGATCATCAAGTAAAGTTTTAATATGATTGGAATAAACTAGACTTTTTGTAATTTCTGTTTTAGGACTTAAAAAGACATCACTCATTTCACCATTTTCAATAATCTTAGAATTTGATAAAATGGCAACTTTATTACATATCTCCTCAATAACATTAATTTGATGAGAAATCATAATAATAGTTAAACCTAACTCCTTATTAAGTTTTTTTAATAATTCTAAAATTGAAGATGTGGTTTCTGGATCTAATGCGGAAGTCGCTTCATCACATAGTAAGACTTCCGGATTTAAAACTAGTGTACGAGCAATTGCTACACGCTGAGCTTGACCTCCTGAAAGTTGACTAGGATAAGCATTTGCTTTTTCTTCTAAACCAACTTTTTTCAAAGCTTCTAAAGCAAGTTCTCTTCTTATAGTTTTATCCTTTACTTTACAAATTTTTAAAGCAAATTCAACATTTTGAATAACACTTAATTGTTGAAGTAAATTAAATGATTGGAAAATCATTCCTATCTTTCTTTGGTGTTCTCTTTTAACTTTCACACTAGCAGAAGATAATACTTCACCATTAAATAAAATTTCACCTTCATCATAATCTTCTAACCCATTTATACATCTAATAAGCGTAGATTTTCCAGCTCCTGATAATCCAAGAATTCCATAAATATCTCCTTCTTCAATTGTCAAAGAAACATCATCTAAAATCTTATTATTGTCAAATGATTTCGATAAATGACTAATTTTGATTTTTTCCATTGCTTCCTCCCTACTTCTATACAATAAATAAAAAACCTCGCCCTACTAAAGGACGAGGTTATCGTGATACCACCTTTATTCACCTAACTTTCACAAGTTAAGCCTCATTAAGTACGCTTGAAAATAAAACAAGTTATACTCTATTGCTATAACGGGCAATCCCGAATATCCCTACTATTTTTCAAGATATCTGCTTAAAGGCCATGTTCATTTATTTATCAATACTTGCTTTCACCTAACCAAGTTCTCTATAAATTGAATCGATAAATTACTCTTCCTTATCAACGCATTTATTGTATGCACTTATATTAGAATAATTAAAAATAGTTGTCAAGAATTAAATTTTTATTTTCAAAAGGCTACATAATTCTAATTATTCTATAACTTCAATACATTTTTCATCATATTGATCTCTAGGTTCTTTTTCTTCATTTGGATACCCAATGTAAATAATATTTAAAGGAATACATTTATCATCTAACTCTAATAATTTAGATAAATTTTGTTCTGCTCTTTTTTGAGGATGCACTCCACACCATAAAGATCCTAATCCTAAATCAGTAGCTTGTAACAAAATATTTTCAGTTGCTGCACTACAATCTTGAATCCAATAAGACGATAGTTGCATTGGCAAAGCTTTTCTTAAGTCTCCACAAACTACAATTGCAAGTGGTGCATTATAACTAGAAAAACGAGTAACTTTTTTTAATTCACTTAATTTATGTTCATTTGTAATAACATAAAATTTCCAAGGCTTTTTATTGCAAGCACTAGGTCCTGACATTGCAGCATGTAATAATAAATCAATATATTCTTTAGAAATTTTTTCATTTTTAAATGATCTGATACTTCTTCTTTTTTGAAATACTTCTTTAACTTCCATACTTTTCTCCTTTATTTATTTTTTGTATTCTTTTTTGCTGTTGTTGCTTTCTTTTCTTTACTAACACGCTTTTTATAAAAAGTAACGTTCTCTAATTTTCTAAAAGTTCTACGATAATAAGATTTACGTTCTCTATCTTCAACAAGTAATATTGTCATTGCTTCCCAAATGACAACTGTAGTAGCAATATCTAAAAGATAAGAAACAATATCCTTAAATATAGATTCAACTTTCCATAATGAAGTAATAAGGAGAGTTACAATTAAAAGTAATACACCACCAACAACTAAACCATAAGCAAGACGATTTTTAGAAAAAGAATTATGTTCGCTATGTTTGAATTCTAAAGCCATATTCTTTGAGAAAATATCATTTAATTCTTCTAATGTATAACCTTCTAAGTCCTCAAAATATATGTTCAAATTTACTTTATAATTAACAGGTGTATAATCAATAGCACAAGAAATCCATTCATTAAAATCATCGGATAACATAGGGATTTTAGTAATACAATTAGTATCAAATATTTCAGAAGGAGATTTAAATTCTAAAATAAAATTAGCTTCTCTATTCTTCTTATCTAAATCAAAGAAATGATCCTTGTATTATAAAATTACTCAAAGATATGAATAACTTTATAACTTTTCCTTT